>JAUWIB010000030.1 GCA_030605565.1 bacterium | reverse complement strand
CCCGGACGCCACCATCCCGGCTCTGTCGACTTCGACCCTGCCGACGGGAGCAACTTTCATAGACAACGGTGACGGCTCGGGCGCGTTCGATTGGACTCCCGGCTTCACCGATGCAGGTATACACAATGTCACCTTCTATGCCGATGACGGCTCGGCTACGGATAGCGAGATAGTAACGATCACTGTCACGGACTTCAATCGTGGCCCGACAACTGATGCCGGACCGGACCAGTTCGGTGTGGCAGTAGGAAGTCTGGTCACCCTCGACGGCACTTTCTCATTCGATCCTGACGGTGATCCACTCAACTACGACTGGCTGCAGATCGGCGGTACTTTGGTAACGCTGTCCAACAACGCTGACTCCATGCCGACCTTCACGCCGCCGGTTACCGACACGTACCTCTTCGAGTTGACTGTCGATGACGGTGTGCTGTTCGCAGCACCGGATACTGTTTCGATTGATGTCGTCAACGTTGCCCCGCCGGTGGCCATCGGCGATCTTACCATTCAGATTATCGGCGATGCTATTCAGCTTGGTTGGAGCGCTATCAGTCTGGACACGGACGGCTTTGCCACCAGTGTGGACCGGTACGTGATCTCGCGCGGCACGCGTGCTTATTTCACGCCGGGTCCCGCTGACTCGATCGGCGCAACGGATAACCTGACAACTATCTTTACCGACAGCGACCTCGGCGGCGCCAATGTGGTCGGCGACACGCTCAACCAGTATTTCTACGTCGTAGAAGTCGTTGACATTTTCGGCAACCGCTCAGCCGTCTCCAACCGCGTCGGTGAGTATGACTATCAATTGGTAACTACGGCCACCACCAACTACAATCTGGTAGGTATCCCGTTTGCCAACACCGGCATCATCGACGCCGATGGGCTTATCGGCGCTATCGGCACCGCCAATGTGTTGACCGTGAACAATTTCGACGCGTCCTCGCAGAGCTTCGAGGCGCGCTTTGCCGCCGGTTTCGGGACCAACTTCGTAGTCTCTGTTGGTGGTATCTACCAGGTCAACGCCGCAACCGACACGATCTTCAGCGTGGCGGGATCGATTCCCGATTCCGGCACGATCTCATACAGCTTGCAAACCACCCCGACAACCGATTTCAACTTCCTGATGATTCCCTTCGAACTTGAGGACAGTTTCTCGGTCGCTCAGGATCTGCTTGATTCGATACCGGGAGTGCTGAACACTCTCAACAATTTCGTCGCCGGTTCCCAGAGCTACCAGTCGCGCTTCGCGGCCGGCTTTGGGACGAATTTCCCGGTCAATGCCGGTAAACCATATCAGGGTAATGCCGCCATGGACGGTGTCTTCCCGGGACCATAGGGAGTTGGTTATGAATGTGAGAAAAAGTGACGTTACAATAGATGGAGGTTTGGTGGTGAAGAACAAGAAAACAGATCGCAGGTCACTCTGCCTGTATGCACTGGTGTTGGTGGCGGTGGCAACTCTACCACTGTCGGCATTCGCCCAGGGTTCTATTTTTGGGACGGTGCAGAATGCCGATCTGTCGACACCGGCCAATGGCGATATTAGTTTCTTCGGTTTCCTGGACGATACCGACGAAGAAATCAGAATTGAAACATCGACCGGCGCGGGCTATGATGCCGGCAACTGGTTCGATGATTTCCAGAACTACCTGACCGAAGCGCCCGGGAACCCGTACGACTACTATTTCTACAACATAGCGATCGACGAGGGTTTCCACCTGGCCAAGCTCATCCCGAACAACTCCTTCCAGCAGGAGGATATCCAGCTTGGAGCCGTTGCCTGGCCGTTCAGGCCGACCGGTCTGATCGGAACGGTAGTATCCAGCAGCGCCGTGGTGATCGCGTGGAACACCGCGCCCGGTATGACCTATCATGTCTACCGTCGCGTCGCTACCTCCACTGGATCGTTTTTCCGCATCGACGATCCGACCGGCTCACTAAGCAACGTCGGCGTGTCGGACAGCTTCTATGTCGATGGTACCGTTGACGGCGTGAGTTCTTACGACTACCTGATCATCGCCGAGGACACCTCGGGCAACTACTCGCAGCACTCGGACGTCATCACCGCTAACTCGTCGGTTGTGAACGCTCCGGTGGTAGCGAGCATCGTGCCCGACAGCGGGCTGACCCTTGGCGGTACCCTGGTGACTGTTCACGGCTCCGGTTTCGACATGGCCGGGGCTGGTGCGCTTGTCGGAGCGGCTACGCTCACCGGTGTTACTGTTGTTTCGCCGTTTGAAATCACCGGCACTACTCAGGCCTCTGCGGCCGGACCTGCTGATGTTTCGGTAACCAACCTTGCCTCCGGGCAGGTGTCGAATGTACTTGTCGGCGCCTATACCTATATCTCGAATTCACCGCCGGTACTGGCAGCTATCGGACCGCAGGGCGGCGCCGAAGGGACGTTGATCACATTTACGCCCACCGCCACCGATGCTGATGGCGGCTTCCCGGTTATGACCAGCAGCACCATCCCGAGTGGTGCGACTTACGTTGACAACGGTGATGGCACGGGCACTTTTGCCTGGACGCCCACCTTCTTTGATAACGGAATCTACAACGTAACTTTTTATGCCACCGACGATGTAGAACCGAGCCTGGTCGATTCCGAACAAGTGGTGATCACCGTGGCCGAGGCCGGCAACCAGCTACCCGTGCTGGCCGCGATCGGTCCGCAAGCGACCACTGAAAACGTGCTGATGAACTTCGCAGTCACAGCCACTGACATCGAGAGCATGCCGGTTCTGACTACGTCAACCCTGCCGACCGGCGCAACCTTCGTTGACAACGGCGACGGCAGCGGCATTTTTGATTGGACACCGGGTTTCACCGATGCCGGGATATATGACGTCACTTTCTACGCTACTGATGATTCAGCCGCCGTAGACAGCGAGCAGGTTGTTATTACTGTAAACGACGCTGGTAACCAGTCGCCGGTACTGGCCGCTATAGGTCCGCAGACCGGAACCGAAGACGTCAATCTGAACTTCGGCGTCACGGCCAGTGATCCTGACGCAACGATCCCGATCCTGTCCACCTCGACCCTGCCCACCGGTGCAACGTTTGTTAACAACGGTGACGGCAGCGGTGTTTTCGATTGGACCCCCGGCTTCACCGACGCTGGGATACACAATGTTACCTTCTATGCCGATGACGGCGCGTTGGTCGATAGTGAACAAGTCGTCATCACGATCAACGAGGCGGGCAACCAATCACCGGTGCTGGCCGCAATCGGTCCACAGACCGGAACTGAAAACGTCAATATGAACTTTGGCGTCACGGCCACTGATCCGGATGCTACCATTTCGGCACTGTCGACTTCGACCCTGCCCACCGGTGCAACCTTCGTTGACAACGGTGACGGCAGCGGTGTTTTCGATTGGACCCCAGGCTTCACCGACGCCGGGATACACAATGTCACTTTCTATGCGAACGATGGCGCCTTGATCGATAGTGAGCAAGTCGTAATAACTATCAACGAGGCCGGTAACCAGTCACCCGTGCTGGCCGCTATCGGTCCGCAGACCGGGACTGAGGACGTTAATCTGAATTTCGGTGTCACTGCGAGCGATCCGGACGCCACCATCCCGGCCCTGTCGACTTCGACCTTACCGACCGGGGCGGCTTTCGTAGACAACGGCGACGGCAGCGGTACGTTTGATTGGACACCGGGCTTCACTGACGCGGGTATCTACAACGTCACTTTCTATGCGAGCGATGGCGCTTTGATCGATAGTGAACAGGTCGTCATCACCATCAACGAGGCGGGTAATCAATCGCCGGTACTGGCTGCTATCGGTCCGCAAACCACGACCGAGGATGTGAATCTGAACTTTGGCGTCACGGCCACCGATCCTGATGCAACGATACCAGCCTTGTCAACCTCGACCTTGCCGACAGGCGCAACCTTCGTTGACAACGGAGACGGCAGCGGCACGTTTGATTGGACACCGGGCTTCACTGACGCGGGGAGTCACAATGTGACTTTTTATGCCGACGACGGCGCGCTGATCGATAGTGAACAAGTCGTTATCACCGTCAACGAAGCGGGCAACCAAGCGCCGGTACTGGCCGCCATAGGTCCACAGACCGGAACCGAAGACGTCAATCTGAATTTCGGCGTCACGGCCACTGATCCCGATGCCACCATCTCAGCCTTGTCGACCTCGGCTCTTCCGACCGGCGCGACTTTCGTTGATAACGGTGACGGCAGCGGTGTTTTCGACTGGACGCCGGACTTCACTCAGGCCGGGCTGCACAATGTCACCTTCTATGCCGATGACGGCGCGTTGATCGATAGCGAAGAGGTCGTCATCACGGTTAACGAAGTCGGCAACCAGCCGCCGCTGTTGACGCCGATAGGACCGCAGATGACTGATGAGGGCGTGATCCTCAACTTTGTCGTCACCGCCTCCGATCCGGACGGCACCTTACCGGCCATAACAACCTCGGTTCTGCCTACCGGCGCGACCTTTGTCGACAACGGAGACGGCACTGCTATCTTTGACTGGACACCGGATTTCACCCAGACAGGAATATACGACGTCACTTTCTACGCTGACGACGGTGTGGCTCTCCCGGATAGCGAGATTGTCACCATTACGGTCAATGACGCCGGCAACCAGCCACCGGTGCTGGCCGCCATCGGTCCACAGACGATCACCGAGGGGATCCTTCTGAACTTCGCCGTAAGCGCCACTGACGCCGACAGCACCATCCCCGTCTTGTCAACTTCGACGTTACCCACCGGCGCGACCTTCGTCGACAACGGTGACGGCAGTGGCGTCTTTGACTGGACACCCGATTACACGCAAGCCGGCATTGACACTGTCACCTTCTACGCTGATGACGGCGCTCTGATAGACAGCGAACAAGTTGTCATCACGGTGACAGAATCCGGCAACCACGCACCGGTACTTGACTCGATCCGCGCGCAGGTGGCAACTGAGGGTTTAGCCCTAACCTTCACTGCCACGGCCAGCGATTCAGACGGCACCATTCCCGCCCTTTCCACCGGGACCCTGCCGACCGGGGCGAGTTTCATCGACAACCTCGACGGTACCGGCATCTTCGACTGGACACCGGACTTCCTGCAGGCGGGGATATATGATGTCGTTTTTTACGCTGATGACGGGGCGCTGATCGATTCCGAGGTGGTTAATATCACGGTCACCGAATCCGGCGATCAGCCGCCGACAATAGATCCGATCCCCGATACTACCGTCTATGAAGGCGACACGCTGATAATGGTAATCACGGCCAGTGATCCCGAAGGTGGATTTGTGACGATATCCGCCAACACTCTGATGGACCACATCACCTTCGTCGACAGCGGCAACGGTGTGGCCGTTCTTACTTACACACCCGACTACTTCGACGCCGGGATGGATACGGTTCACATTTTTGCATCCGAGGTCGCCCCACCGTACCAGGCCAACTCGGCTACTTTCGTCATCACGACGCTCGAAGCCAACCAGGCGCCCGCCTTTGAGCCAGCCGGACCGTTCAGCGTTGCCGTGGGCGATTCACTCACTTTCCTCGTTACCGCCTCCGACACGACCGATGCCGACACTGCCGGTGTGGTTTTCCTGACCGCCCTCTCGCTGCCGACCAACGCCACTTTCGTTGATTACGGTGACAACACCGGTCGCTTTACCTTCCACCCCAACCACGGCCAGGAGGGTATCGATACGGCTACATTCATGGCCATCGACCAGGGCACACCGCAGTTGAGCACGACGATGGATGTTGAGATAACAACAGTCGGCACCAATATCCCGCCGGTACTCGACTCTATCGGATCACAGACCATTTTGGAAGGCGAGACGCTGGTGATCAATGTTACTGCCAGCGACCCTGATGGCGGTCTGCCACCGATATTGTCGGTCGATACCTTGCATGAAAACGCCGGCTTCATCGACAACCTCGACGGTACGGGTACTTACACCTTCAGCCCCAGCTTCCTCCAGGCCGGACTCTACGCTGTCACTTTCTTCGCCGACGACGGTATGGATGTCGCCGAGGAACTAGTCCTGATTCAGGTACAGGAAGCCGGCAATCAGGTACCGGTGTTCGATCCTATTCCAACCTTCACGATAACCGAGGGATTGGTCCTGACCGACAGCCTGACGGCGCAGGATCCGGAACTGGAGTTGGTCACTTACAGCGTGGATACGCTGACCGTCCCGGAAAACTTTACCTTTGTCGACTCAGGCAACGGCGTCGCCTGGTTTACCTTTGCACCGGACTTCCGTCAGGCGGGCCTCTACGACATCACTATTTTCGCCCATGATGGCAGCGACTCGACTGCGGCTACCCTCACCATCAATGTAACCGAGGCCGGCAACCAGCCGCCGGAGCTGGATTCGCTCTCCAATCCAACCGTGGAAGAACTCAACACCGTCTCGTTCCTGGTGGCCGCAGCCGACATCGACGGTCCGCCGCCGATAATGACCAGTTCGACCCTTCCGGGCAGCGCCACCTTTGACGATCTCGACGATGACAGCATTTACACATTCGAGTGGATCACCACTTACGACGATTCAGGCTCGTACAGCGTCTGGTTCTACGCCACTGACGCCGACTTCCCGAGTGACGTCGATTCTGCCGAGGTAATCATCACGGTGACCGATGTCAACCGTCCGCCGTGGTTGCTGATCCCGTTCAACCAGCCCGATTCGGTCATGGAGCTCGATACCCTGCTATTTGAGGTTCTGGCCCTGGACTACGACGGCTCAATGCCGGACATTCAGCCCGACGTCAACGGCACCGGAGGCTTGCTGCCCAACATGACCTTTGACATAACCTGGGACGGAGAATACCAGAACGGTCTGTTGACATTCGTACCGGACTATACACAGGGCGGTATCCCCCCGACGATTGTATACTTGAAATTCTATGCCATCGATGAGTTCGATCCTGAACTGAGAGACTCCACTGGCACTCAGACAATCAGGGTGTACGATCTCAACCAGCCGCCGAGCATCCATTTCACCGACAGTCTCTGGCCGTTCAGCATCACTGAAGGCCAGACTATGAGCCTGAACGCTTGGGCTGTAGATGACCGCGATATCCCGACGCTGGTGGTTGAGAATCTGCCCGACAGCAACTACACCCTCGATCAACCCTCGAGTGACATAGCCATTTTCTCATTCACACCTGATTTCACCCAGGCCGGACAGTACTTCCTGTCCTTTATCGCTACCGATAACGACATGGCCGCCGACACCCAGATCATAGAGATCAACGTAGCTGAAGCCGGCAACCAGCCACCGGTCTGGTCGGTAACGCTGCCTGATACTATTGATGTGTTCGTTGCCTTCCCGTGGACTCAGGCGCTGACCGCCACCGATCCCGAAGCCACGCCGGTTACGCTGGAGGCTACACCGGTGATTGCCAACGCTTCCTGGGATACAACCGACGGCGTGGGTATATACTACTTTGGGCCTGACTTCAGCCAGGTCGACGAGGTTTTCCGGGTCTCGTTTATCGCCACCGATGGCACCGGTCTGGCCGATACCATGATCACTAATCTCAATGTCGTTAGCATGCTTAGAGGCGACGTTGACGGCAACAATAAGTATACCTTGAATGATGTTGTGCTGTTAGCCAGCTACATATTCAGAGGCGGCGAGGCGCCCAATCCCATGGACGTCGGCGACGCGGATATGAGTGGCACGGTCGATGTCGCCGACATCGTCTACATGATAAACTTCCTCTATCATGCGGGACCACGACCGCCGCAATAATTGCGCCGAACCCGCCTCCAGCAATTCGACAAGAAGCCGCTCAGAGAGCGGCTTCTTGCTTGGTACACTAATAACCTCTCCGGAGGCCGACAAACACATTTTTTGCCCTTTTACAATGCGAAAAGACTTGACATCTTTGGCGTTACACGTTATCTATATTGTGGTCTTCGTAGATGAAAAACAACCAGTGACTTTTTGGTCTTACGTTTTGTCGCTTGGTAACAGCGATTTTTCACGAAGCATCCATACAAGGTAGCCGCATGCGGCTGTCTTTTCATATGTTGGCTTGGGGATATCCCAGGCCGGAATAGGCTTGTTGAGAGTTTACTTAAACATCTTGAGCTTTAGGACGATCAAACCGGAAACCGCAAGAGGTCACTGCTAGGGCCTGTCTGTCTGGTTTCGGGAAAGGAGGTGTCTCGCAGACATAAGTAATCGTTGCGATTGCGCGGCATTTGGAACTGATGCTCGGAAAATTCGTCGGTCGATGCCGATTCGCTCCGAGTTGGTTTTGAAGGCAGAAAGAATATGTTGGGAACTTTTCATCTCTCGAAAGGAGCAATTGAATGACAAGGAGAATTTCGACAATTGTAGTTCTCTCCTTACTGGCGGTCGTTTTTGTGGCGATGGCAGCTCATGCTGTCAAATCGCCCGACGAATCACCGCGAGTGACCAACCCGCTGGTGCGCAAGGCGATGCACTATGCGCTTCCGTACGCGGATGAGAGCAATACCGGCCCGCTCGACGGCGTCCTTTCCCCACAGCTGAGTGAACGGGCATCGCTGGGTCAGGCTTCGTCATCCCGCGCCCCGTTTCCGGGCATTTCGGTTGGCAATACCTGGTACGACATGCAGCACAACTGCCGTATGACTCGTATGGTCGACTGGGGCTACGATGATGCCGAAGGCTTCATGGTTCACTTTCTGTGGATGAGGCTAGCGACCGAAGTCAATGAAAACCGTCACTACGCCTACAACGTGTATTATGCCGGCGGCGGTTCGGCTGGTTCTTTCCATGGCCAGCAACCGGTACAGACCAGTGGCTACGCTGGTTATGTCTCATTGGATGTAACCGATGACGGCCGCGGCGTTCTTTGTGGTCATAACAACCCCGGTACCGGCTACTCGCCTCACACTTACTGGGATTTAGGCCCCGGCGCCTTCATCTTCAGCCAAAACACCCCGGTACCGGACTCCGTCATGTTGGCTGGCACCGTAAACAGGGAAGCCATCTGGCCGGCAATACGATACCAGGAGCATCCTACCGATGAGAACCTGAATGTCCTGCACATCTTCACCCAAAAGACCTCGCCGGATGGTCAAATCACCGCGGAGCCCTGTATCTACTTCCGTAAGGTTGGTAAGAACGATCTGGGCGATTGGGATTATCCCCCCTATGTCGTCGACACCGTTGACGTTCTTGCCCAGGATGTGGCCTGTGCCAACACCGGTTCAGGTAAGGTGGCTCTGGTCTGGTCCGTCAACCTGCCGAAACCAGGTGAAGACTCCTCTAGCCACGACTATTGGGAGTGGTCTCAGTGGAATAATGACGTCTGGTATCAGATCTCGAACGATTATGGCGCCAGTTGGGAGCCTCGTGTTAACCTGACTGAGAATGTCGAAGGCGAGGACGGATACCGTGTTTACGGTGATCTGATGTCTCTGATAACCGAAGACGATGACCTGCACATAGTGTGGGGTAGCCGCGTCTGGCCGTCTGATGCCGAGGAGGGCGGTAGTGTCTATCGATGGCGCAACCGTATCTTCCACTGGGGCGAGAATGTAGCCTGCGGTAGGCGTACCGTTGTCAACCTTGAGTGGGATAGTGATGAGTGTTACCCTCCAGTTTGGAACATCAACGGTTCCAAGATGAGCATCGGTGAGTGCAACGGCAATCTGTATTGTGTCTGGACCCAGTACAACGACGTCCCCATGGGTATTGAGGACGACTGCCACGCGCGTGCTGGTACTCAGCCCATAGGTGCGGCCAATGGTGAACTTTACGTGTCCGTTTCTGACGACTATGGTCTGACCTGGGATATTCCTCGTAACCTGACCAACACTCGCACCCCGGGCTGCCATCCTGATCCAGAGGAACCGGGTGGCCCGTGCCGCAGTGAGAACTATGCGTCCATGAACCGCCACGGCACCAGCCTGACCGGCGCCATGCCCGCCGACATTGTGATTGATCCGTCCGGAGAGTATACTGGTGATTACTTCCTCGATGTTCAGTACATCGCCGATATTGATCCCGGTACACCCATGCAGCCGTCAGATAATAGTACCTGGCAGAATAGTGACGTGATGTGGTTCCGTCTGGCCTGTGTCGATCCGATTACAAGCTCCAAGTTTGAACCGAGCTGGACGGAAATCGACTTCCCGGAGTGGACTAAGCATGGTACCGCTTACAACAAGCCGTTGACTATCGAAAACGGTGGTAACGCGAACACCGTCTTCACCTTCGCACTGAACGAGGATGGCCCGCTCACTGGCTGGCTGACAGTGTCGGCGGAGTTCACGGGTACTGTCACCATCCCCTACGGTTGCGACAACACGGTTAGTGATACTGTTACAATTAACGGTGACCTGGCTATCAACGCTCCCGGTACGATCGTACACCTTTCCGGTAACATGACTG
Organism: bacterium; assembly: GCA_030605565.1. Classification (GTDB taxonomy): domain Bacteria; phylum Zixibacteria; class MSB-5A5; order GN15; family FEB-12; genus JAJRTA01. Next base: position 6,953 of record JAUWIB010000030.1, on the reverse strand, counting down.
CAACCGGTAACATGGTGCCGCCCACGGTCGTGATGCCGATTGACTTCTGGATAGTTGACACCCTCGTTTCGCCGGTATTTGATACTATCACCACCGGTTGTTTCTCGTTGGTCGTGGCCAACACCGGTAACTGGGGTAACCAGGGCGCCAGCGAAGTCAACCTGGATTTCTTTAACCACGGCGACTGTGACAATGCGGAACCGGGTTCCGAGGGTGATACCATCCCCGGCGACGCCACGGTTTACGCTTATGACGCCTCACCGGTCATCTGCTGGCCATCAGGAGACTCCGTCTTGTGTAACTGGTCGATCTTCGGAACGTCCTACGTGGACGATGAAGCCTTCTTCCCCTGGTCTCACGTACCACCGGTGAATATGGGTGATTTCGAACTGTATCAGTCGGAGTTCGTGACGCGTGATACTGGTATTCTCATCAAGAAGCTGTGGATCGCTCCCTACAATCAGGGTCCCCCAGATCAAGGTTGCAACTTCATCATTCAGGTGCTGAAGATAATGCGACATCCGCTTGCGACTGGCGACGAAAGGTGGGATAGCCTGAACATCGGTGAAGCAATCGACTGGGATATCCCGACTGATTCGTCTTCCCGCAACCTCTCTGGTTTCGATGCGCCCAACCGGCTGGTTTATCAGCAGGGTCAGGATTATGAGCCGGACGCCGCCCAGTGTCAGCCGAACGAGGACCGTTATGGCGGTATTGCGTTGCTTGACATCGTGGAAATCGAAGGCAACGACACCTTGACCTTTTTAGACGGTGAGGTGGCTGAGCAATACGGTGTTTATACCGAGGATAACGACACGTATGTCTATCCGGCCGGCGGCTTTGTTCCTGAAGAGTTGAACACCAATATGACCAACTACGAAGGCTATAACAAAGAGACTGACTCGTTGAATAACGACCTGCACTCGATGATGACCTTCAGGCACAACTACACGCTGACTGACACCACGACGAGGCTCATCATCTTCAAGTGCTTGATTACCTGTCGCATAGATTATGCTACATTCATCGCTAATGTTGAAGCCTGTCATGCTTGGTATCTTGAGCACTTGGTGCCAAAGGTGACAGGCGCCTGCTGCATCGGGGAAGACTGTTTTGTCATGAGCGAACAGGCTTGTCTGGATGCGGGCGGCACGTACAAGGGTGACGACGTATCCTGTGTTCCGAATCCGTGCCTTGGCTGCTGCATCGGAATCCGCGGTAACGTCGACTACGATCCCGGCGATGTCATCGACATCTCTGATCTGGTATACCTGGTGGATTACATGTTCACCGGTGGTGAAGAACCGCCGTGCTTTGAGGAAGCCGACATGAACGGCGACGAGGTGATCGACATCTCCGACCTCGTGTGGTTGGTTGACTACATGTTCACTGGTGGTCCGCAACCTGTCGATTGTCCGTAAGTGTGCTGATCTGATTGGATTGTTAGAATCCTACAGATAAACCTTCGGCCATCCCCGTCATCTACGGGGATGGCCTTCTTTTTTTGCTTGGATAAACGGCGTTATATGCTATATTCAAGAGTGTGTTCTCGTCGATAGACCGCCCGGGCGGATGTCTGTGCCGATTGCCCTCCCTCACGAATGTCAACGGCAGAAAACCGCCCTCACCGCATATTTGAGATGGTTTTGTTGGCTCTCAAAACGGTTTGGATGACCCCGAAGCTGACTCGGTGACTGTCTCACAAACTGCTCCTGGTTTCGGTGTTAACTTTTCGAGCCGACCGGACGTTAGTAGTATTAAACGGAAGTTGGTAAACAGTTCAACAGACTTTTGGAAGTAGGTTAGAAGATGACAGAAAGATGGTCACGCGTGCTGATCGGTCCGCTCATGATAGTAGCGGCGTTGATGGCCGTGCCGGCAGATGGGTATGGTCGTGTTTATAAAAGTGGAGAGACACCCCAGCCGTATATTATCGAGGGGAAGGTCACCGTCGTCTTTGAGGATGATGCCGACTTGAGCAGACTGCATCGAGGGTTCGGCCGGGTCAACTTTGGCTTGGGCAGTCTGGATCCGATTCTGGAACAGTTGTCAATCACTGAAGCTACTGAGATTTTTCCCGGATCAGGGCCGCGACAACTCAACTCCGGTTTGCCGGACTACACACGGTTTTATGAGTTGTCATTCCCGGAAACCACTCCGGTCGGCGAGGTAATCGACGCGCTTCTGCAGAACCCAAACATACGGACGGCCGAGCCGGTCTGGGCCATGCCGTTAGCGATCACGCCCGATGATCCGCAGTTCCACGACCAGTGGCACATGAGTTCTTCGAATGTCAATGTCCCAGCTGCCTGGGACCACGAGACCGGCTCAGACTCCGTCATTGTCGCCGATGTCGACTCCGGCGTGAATTACAACCATTCCGACCTGAGAGGCAATATCTGGGTCAATCCGGGTGAGGATATGGACGGCGACGGCGTGGTCTACGATGTGGACGATCTCAACGGTGTCGATGACGACGGCAACGGTGTCATTGATGACCTTATCGGCTATGACTTCCTTACCGGTATTGGCAACCCGCACCCGGATGAGGACGGCGGGGGCGTTGATACGGACCCGATGGACCGTAACGGTCACGGCACTCATGTCGGTGGGATCATGGCAGCCTGTACCAATAACGGTGCCAATGTCACCGGTATGGCGGGCGGCTGGTTCGGTGGTCATCGCTCCTACCGCGGTGTGCGCATCATGTGTCTGCGCGTGGGCGCCCTCGGCGCCGATGGACTCGGTTGGGTAAACACCAACAATTGCGGCACCGCTATGCAGTATGCTGCTCGTAACGGCGCCAAAATCATCAACTGTAGTTGGGGATCTTCCGGAACATCGACAATGATCGCCGCCATGCAGCTATGTGACTCAGCCGGCGTAACTATCTGCGGTGCGGCCGGGAATGAAAATGCAGATGCGATGGATTGGTTGGACTACGATCCGTACACCAATGTCCTGTCGGTGGCCTCAGTGGAATCCAACGACTGTAAAAGCGGTTACTCGAATTATGGCGCCTGGATCGATGTCAGCGCCTATGGCAGCGCTATTCTGTCAACTTATTCGACCATCAATGCCGAGCCAACCACGTCTACCGAGTGGGGTACTTCGATGGCCTCACCGATGGTGGCCGGACTGGCCGCCCTGATACGCTCGGCTATGCCGTCGCTGACCAAAGATCAGGTTGATTCGATCATCACTAACACGGCTGACAATATTGACGGTTTGTCGTGTAACAGCGATTACATCGGCAAACTCGGTTCCGGGCGAATCAACGCTGAAGCGGCCCTGGCTGGCCTGGCCAGCGCTCGATTCATCTCTGATGTAACCGAAGGTCCGGCGCCCCTGACGGTGAACTTCACCGACCAGTCACCCTATTCACCGACCGCATGGGTTTGGGATTTCGGCGCCGGCGCCGGCTCTGTTGACCAGGATCCGGTCTACACCTACAATGATCCCGGAATCTATGATGTCTCGCTGATCGTGGACGACACCTGCTCTCTGGGTCCGGGTGAGGAACACCTAACCAACTACATTTGGGTGACGGCCGACACGGTCGAGATGCCCCACGTGGTGGCTCCGCGCGAGAGCCAGGTGGTAATGCCGGTGTACTTGCACAATACCGTCCAGATCAAGGAGATTCAGTTTACATTCTATATGGAGAATACGCTGGGCATCACTTACGATTCGTTCTCGGTGGTCGGGTTGCGCACCGAGTATTTCGAGTACGTGGAACTCAATGCCCAAGTGACCAACAGGAAATACGGCATTAGTCTGAAATCGGATGCGGGCGGTGGTGGTACGAACTACCTGATCCCTGATACCGGGGCCATTCTGAATCTGTATTTTGACGTACCGGAGACCGCACCGTTTGGCGAGATCATGGTGATCGATACGATCACCACGGGTGGCAAACGGCCCCGCTACGAAGCTCTCTGGGGTGAACTGGTACCGGTGTTCATTGCTGGTGCTATCGAGATCCAGAGCTATATCCGCGGTGATATCGATGGAAACGGCGAGATCAATATCGCCGACCTCGTCGCCTTGGTTGACTATATGTTCAACCAGGGAGCGGTCCCGGATCCGTACGAGGCTGGTAATATCGACGGCATCAATGATATCAACATTGCCGACCTCGTTTACATGGTTGACTATATGTTCAACGAGGGCCCGCCGCCGCCCCCGTAAAACATCGCTTTGTGACCATCATAGGGCGGGCCTCAGGCCCGCCCTTTTTCGTAACCAAATATTTGTGCGGCAACTTGTATTTTTATTGACTACCTCGGGTCGACTTCATATCATACTGGTAGTTGGATTTTGCATATTAGGAAATAATACGAGATTTTGGCTCGTACGGCCAGGAGGTGATTGAACAAAGAAACCGTTAAATCCGTCTTTACTCATGAGGAAAACGTTTGCAGTGGAAGTCTTTGATCTATGGAGGAAAACAGATGCGGAAAATAATACTATGTATCTTGCTCAGTCTCATGGCCACATCGGCCTCGGCTGTAAACAACCATATTTCCGTCGCCCATGTTGACGGATTATACAGCCCGGGCGCTTTAGTAGCCGACCCCGCACAGGAGGTCACTTTCTTCGTCGGCTTTGACAACGATGGAGACTACGATATCAAAGGTCTCGCTAACGCCTTTTGTGTGTATTCGCCGGATGAGGTTTCGTGGACCACCATGACTTACAGGAAACTGTCTACAATTGACTGGACCACGAACTTCATGTTCTTCTTAATGACGCCCAAAAGCATCACCGGCTCCGGGGCGGATACGATCGGGTTTGGTGGAACCGGGTCGGGAACTCCTCCGTCGACCGGTATACCGGCCCATTTCAACGACACAGTGTACGCTCTCACCATTGGCCCATTGGACCCGGCAGATCATGGAAGCATCATCTGCATTGATTCATGTTTCTATCCGCCATCCGGTTACTGGAAGTGGGCAGGTGGTGACTTAGGTGATGTCTTTGTCGGAGATCGGATTCCTACGTGGACGGGACCGCATTGCTATACCATCGTTGATGCGGGCGGCGGGCAATGTCTGTTGCCGAACCCACTCGTCATCAAACTGGAGACCGAAGAAGGCAATCCGCCAGCCGGGCAGTCGCTGGAGATAGATGTGTTTGACGACGGCAACCCTCTCAGTTTCAGCCTGGCCAATGGTCCCTCCTGGCTCGACCTGTCTGCGTCCAGCGGTACCACTCCTGCGACCATAACGGCATCTGCTTCAGTTGCCGGACTAACGCCCGGTGAGTATCGTGGAGCGGTGACTTTAACAGCCGCCGGAGCCAGTAATTCGCCGAGAGACATTCAAGTCGTGCTCAACATATACCCTGTTCTGAGTGCGATGCCGTTTTGGGGCTTTAGAGTGGTAGCTGAAGGCGGCCTTCAGGCTCCCGAGCAAACGCTGATTGTGACTGCGACTGACGGAGTCAGCACCATACCTTTCACTGCCATACCCGACTCTGCCTGGCTTACCGTAACTCCATCCTCCGGGACCACGCCGGAAACTCTCGTAGTGACATCCGATGGTCGCGTACTAGACGCTGGTACTTTCTGGTATGGGGCAGATATAATACTGTCAGCCTCGTCAGGGGGGCTGACTTCCACGGAAGTCCATTATGAACTCAAGGTCAAAGATGTTGTGACGGAGATCAGGGAGATAAAAAACCCGAGTTTGCCGCAAAACTTCCGTCTGTCTCAGAACTACCCAAACCCGTTTAACCCGAGTACCACTATCAGATTCGCAGTACCCGTCCGAACGCACGTAGAGCTTTCCATTTACAATGTCTTGGGCAGACACGTAGCCACTCTGGTAAACACGGTTCTATCGGCTGCCGAATACGAAGTGGAATGGTCAGGGGTAGACGAACACGGCGGACCGGTAGCTTCGGGAGTCTATTTCTACCGTATTGCTGGCGACACCTTCTCTGAAACCAAGAAGATGGTGCTGCTCAAGTAGCTTCGCCCATACCTGAGAAACGCGATAAGCCCCCAGCCAACTGGGGGCTTTTTCACAGGTGCCGATGGATGTCCCTGACGTTCGGATTCAACTCAAACGCGCCGCGTCATCCATTTGGTATGTTCCCGCAAGTCGTTGAACAGGGGGTTAATGGTTCTTTGCATATTCGTGATGACACAATTAACCAAATAGGACATTTCTATCTTGCTAAAAACCGGACATTTCTATTTTGCCTTGACACGTCGTCCATTTCCTGGACTTTCCCCATAAATAGTTGAAGATTTCTGCTAATGTGAATTGCGTCAAGGGGTTAATGTTTTCAGGAAGTGGAAACTGTTGTTTTCAGAAAATGGGGAAACTTTCTGTTTTTTTGATCCTGTTAAAAGCGACCTCACTGTTGTAAGAAGGGGTGAATGAACAATCGTAAACCCTTTCACGACAACAGGAGGTCAATATGAATGTAGCCAAAGTGACAGGGAAACTAAAGGAACAAATTCATCTGTTTTCGGGGAAACTCTCAAAAGATTTGCCCAAAGTGGCAACTCGTTTCTTGCAGGAGGCGATCTTTGGCATCCAGGCGCGTCAGTCGTTGCATCTGAGCGAGTGGGGTCGAGCTTTGGACGAAGAGATTTCTCTGAGTAAGACTATCAACCGTTTGTCGCGTCAGTTGAATCGTCCTGGCTTTTGGGCAAGTGTCACGAGGAAGATTTTACAACTGGCTAAAGATAAGAGGCGCTTCGGGATTTTGTGTGGGTAAAACGTTCCAGATAGAGTATTCTATCTGACATGAGAGATAAAGATCTTTATGCCCGCATCCTCGGAATCGAGGAGCCCTGATTTGTTCGAGAGGTGGATTTGCAGCTTCAGGCGGGCGAGGTGAGCGTTTACCTCGATATCAAATCGGACGAGTCTCTGAAGTGTCCGGTTTGCGGTAAGGAGACACCCCGGTACGATCGGCGGGAGCGTCGCTGGCGGCAT
>JAUWIB010000009.1 GCA_030605565.1 bacterium | reverse complement strand
GGCGTGGTGTCACCGTGCATCGGGCCGACTGTGAGAGCGCCCGTTACCTGGGGGGACAGTTTCCCGAACGATACATCGACGTCAGTTGGGATGCCGGGAAGAGCCAGGCTTTTGTGGTCGAGTTGGAGCTAGTCGTGGAGGACCGCAAGAACATGCTGCGTGACATCACAACGGCTGTGGCCGACGCCGACACCAACGTCCGCGCCGCCGAAATGCGTGCTACTGACACCACCGCCACCGGCAGGTTCGTCATCGAGGTTTCCAGCCTGTCGCATCTGAATCGAATCATCGAAAAGGTGCGCAAGGTCAAGGGCGTCATCTCGGTTGTCCGTTCCAAAGGGCGGGACTTCCAAAGCTGATGCAGCAGCCGTGCTGCCGGGCGACACTCCCCTAAAACAGTACTTTCAAACTCAATGTGTCGGCGCCACGAACAACCACTACTTCGGTGCTGTCACCCTTCTGAAATTTACTCAGCGCCCCCATGTAATCGTAGATATCTCCAACTGAAGCGCCGCCCATCTTTATGATAATATCGCCCTCCTTGATCCCGGCTCGCTCGCCCGGGCGATCAGCGGAGACGCCGTCGATCTTCAACCCCTTCACCTCCGCGATGAAGTCCGGGACAACACCGAGAGTCACCGTATAGTGACCGCGACCAGACCGGCCATCGGATTTCGTCTTCTGATAAGTCAGCACACCGTCGACGCTATCGAAATGTTCCACGACGTCGGCCACCAACTCCGCCACATTGACGATCCCGTCGAAATCGATTTTGTCAATGTCATCCGATGGCCGGTGGTAATCTTCGTGAGCGCCTGTGAAGAAAAACAGAACCGGAATCCGGCGATTGTAGAACGCGGTGTGATCGGACGCCCCGATGCCGGACTCCTTGCTGATGATCTTGAATTTATCATACTCCAGCGAATCGAAATAGTCCTTGAACTCAGCCGCCGAACCGGTACCGAACACCACCAGACCTTCCTGTTCCCGGAGACGGCCCACCATGTCCAGATTGACCATCATGCGCACCTTGCTTGAGTCCACAGTCATGTGTTTGGCATAGTGTGTCGATCCGAGGATGCCCGCTTCCTCACCGCTGAATGCGATAAACAACAACGAGTAGCGCAACCGATCGGAGACCGATGTGAAGTATCGGGCCAACTCCAGAACAGCGGCCGAACCGGAGCCGTTGTCGTCGGCGCCGTTGTGAATCATCGGTTCGTCGCCCTTATACCGGGAGTTTTCCGCGCCCCAGCCAAGGTGATCATAGTGGGCGCCGATGATTACAGTGGTGTCGTTGGCGGCGGGAACGTATCCTACGACGTTGTAGGCCGTGTCGCGCGTCTTGATCAGTTCGGTCCGGCCCTCGACCGCCGATATCTCGGGATTGGACAGTTTGAGGTCCAACCGATTCAGCGCCTTGCGACGCAGGAAGATTATCGGAATCTCTTTGGGATTAATGTGCGTGGGGCCGACGGCAGTGAGTGTGTCATTCCTGCCTTCGGGAGTAATGAGAAAAACACCGGCTGCTTTGTGTTCGATAGCGGTGTTGATCTTGACGGATAGGTATCCGTAGCGATTCAACTTCGCCGCAGCGCTGCCGTCGCCGAGGGAATCTTCGACCGTGGGGGCAAATCTTCTAATGAGCACAGCTTTGCCGGCAACATCAAGTCCTGCGTAGTCATCGTGATCAAATCCTTCCTCGTCCGCCACGATACCGTACCCGACATCGACGATCTCATCAAAAGAAAACGCCAAGCTGGCCGACTGCCGCAGCGGTGTGAACTCCTCACGGATTTTCAGATCGACGCCGTTCACGCTCAAGCGGTTGTCCTCGCCAAGCTCAATCGCCTTGGTGAACTCAAATGGTTGGAGATAGCCGTCAGTCCCTTTCGGCTGAAGTCCCGCTTGCTGGAAGATACCGATAATGTATTGCGCCGCCTTCCACTCGCCCGGCTCGCCCACCTGACGCCCTTCCAGAGAATCATGAGCCAGCACGGCGATATGACGGTAAATGGAATCAGCCGAAATCTGATACTCGGACGAGGCCGTCGGGGCAATCATAATCGTGAGTAACAATACCGCCGCGCCAACGCTACGGAAGATGTTCGATCTCTGATATGGCATTTCATGGTCTCCTTGGACAACGGACGAATCCTGGTTCATCACTTCTTACGTCATGGACCCTGGAATATATCCAAATAGTGCCCGGCTGTCAGGCTTGAAGGAGAGTCCACTACCGAAGATTTTCGTTGCCCAATTGCCGGATTGAAACGTACTTGTTCTGACAAACTGGAACCATTGGCCGAAGAGGATCGGACTGAACGTTACAGCTAAATCGACTCGAAGAGTCGGCTCGATCACTAAGCGAGACACCCTGACAATTGTCGGCCTTATGCTGATTATCGCCGTGGCCTACCTCGCCTACCATCTGCCTGGGGCAGATTCTCCAACGGCACAGGAAGAAATGCCGTTTCACCCCGAACTGTCGGCAGGCGGTATGAACGATGCAATGAACGCACTGGCCAACCTGCCGGAGGACTTCGAGACCCTGGTACCGATGGGCAATACTTTCATGGATCAGGGCAGCTTTGCAGTAGCCGCCGAGATTTACAAGCGAGCCCTGGCCATCAACGACGTGCCCGATGTACGAGTCGACTACGGCGCCTGCCTGAACGCGATGGGCCTGCCCCTGCGAGCCATCCAGGAGTTTCAGCACGCGCGCTCGAGCGACCCAAATCATGCCATCGCCTGCTTTAATCTGGGAATCGTTTACTTTTCACAACAACAGCAGGACTCAGCCCGAACATACTTCAACAAGTATCTGGAACTCGACCCCACCGGTCAAGCCGCCGAAGCGACGAGAGAGTACCTCAAGGAAATTGGCAGTTAGTTTTCTTCTTTTCACTATCGAATGGGACCTTGCCACATTCTCAGCAGGTTCGGGGAATGGTGTGAGACGACGGGATTCGACGCAAGGGCGTCGGTTTTTGGCTGGACAGACTCAACGCCCCACCCGTACATTCAAGTATGTTAGAGCTTGTCAAGTCAGTGCCGACCTGGCTGAGTGGGCTGCTCGATTTCGTCTACCCCCCACTCTGCCTCGGATGCGGTGGTTTTTATGACGGTGAGTTGTCTGTCTGTGAGCAATGTCGAACCGCTATCCAGCAACTTGACGATCCGATCTGTCTCAACTGCCTCTCGGTGCTCTCGGGAGCGACGCGATGTCCCGTCTGCGCGGAGTTGTCCCTGCCGCTGTTTGCCTACGGTGTCTACGCGCCGCCCTTGAAAGATATCATTCTGCAGTTCAAGTTCAAGGGAGTAACAAACCCGGCGATGTTGATGGCGAGTCTGATTTGGTCGCAGTTTGGCGCGCGGTTAGCGACATTGGGAGCAACCGTTCTGGCGCCGATTCCGTTGTTCCCCGGGCGGGAGAACCAACGGGGCTACAACCAGGCAGCACTCTTGGCAAAAGAACTGGCTATCCTCATGGAAACGCCAGTGGACGAGAGTTTGATCTTCCGCACCGAAAAACGAAAGCCGCAGGCATCACTGCGGCTAAAGCAGCGCGTGCGAAATATCAGGGGAGTTTTTGCGGCTGTTCCCGCCGGTGATTCTCCCCGGAGAATCATATTGCTTGACGATGTTGTGACCAGCGGCGCCACGGTCCTTGAGGCGACTCGCGTGCTGAGCGAGGCGGGGCATGAAGTTGTGGCGGTGGTATCCATCGCCCACGGAAGTTGAGGAACACGCTATGTGGCGACAGTTAGTGGACGACTACCTTCAGCACCTGAAGCTCGAACGCGGGTTGGCGGCCAACACGGTGTCCTCGTATCGACAGGACTTGCGGGAGTTTGTCTCGGCCATCAAAGTAAACGACCCGACGCAGCTCAACATGCGCCAGGCCCGTGACTATATCGCCGCGCTCACTCGGTCGGCGCGCAAACCGGCTACGATCGCGCGAAAGATTTCCAGTCTGAAACAATTCTTCGCCCACCTTGAGGAAACCGGACGACTCAAACAGAACCCTTTCTCCGGTCTGTCGGCGCCCCGTCTGGCGCGCTACCACCCACCCTATCTGTCACCACGGGAAGTGGCGCAGATTATAGACGGTATCGACACCGCCACTCCGGCCGGCCGTCGCGACCGGGCTATGCTGGAGCTTTTGTACGGTTCGGGGCTGCGTGTCTCAGAACTGCTTAACCTCAAGACCAGTGACATCGAGTTCGAGGCTGGTTTCCTGAGAATCGTCGGCAAGGGCAACAAACAGCGACTGGCTCCGCTGGGGGAATACGCTGCTCAAACCGTGAATACCTATCTGGACCACCTGCCGAAAACGGCAACAGGCGGCGGACTGGTTTTCTTCAACAGACAGGGACGGCCCTTTTCCCGAACGGGACTATGGAAGATCATCCGGCGGGCGACCTTGAAAGTCGGCCTGGCCAAGAAAGTCTCGCCGCACACTTTTCGCCATTCCTTTGCCACCCACCTGCTGGAGGGCGGCGCCGATCTGCGCGTGGTGCAAGAAATGCTCGGTCATGCCGATATATCTACAACACAGATATATACGACCGTTGACCGGGATTACCTGATTGCAGAGCACAGAAAGTACCATCCTCGAGAATTGGCCGGGACCGAAGACGACTGACGCCCCACACCTCAAGGCCTACCATTTTGCCATCCGGCAGACCGGCTTCAATCTCGACTTCCACCTCGAACCGATATATCGCAACGTCGAGATGGTCTTTCACCATTTCGAGGATTTCGATGAACTGATAACAATCTGCCGCCGCTTCGAGATTGACGCCATCATCATCGGCAGCCGTTGCGAGTTTTCCTACGAGATCGAATTGGTGCGAGCGATCAAACAGAATGTCTTCCTGTCGATCATACCCGTGGTCCTGTACCATCCGGAGCCCGACGACACCACCGTCCTGGCCGCCTTTGAAAACGGCGCTGAGGAGTTCCTCTACGGCGACTGGAAGAAGCGCCATGTGCAGATGCGCATACGAAGACTGATCGAACGAAGCCGTCGTGACCTGTCAATCAACCCGTCGTCGCATCTGCCCGGTCCGAGCATTATCGAAGCTGAGATCGCCCGCCAGATTGCCAAACAAATGGAATTCGCCGTCTGCTACGCCGACCTGGACAATTTCAAAGCCTACAACGACTACTACGGTTACCACCGAGGCGACAAGATGATCCGGTTGACGGCCAGGGTGATCAAGGATACCGTGTTCGATCTCTGTCGTGAAGGATTCGTCGGGCACATCGCGGGGGACGATTTCATCTTCATCATCCCGGCCGACATGATTGACGTTATTTGCAGCAGTATCATCAAGACCTTCGACGCTTTGATCCCCTACCGCTACGAGACTGTGGATCGCGAACGGGGATGCATCACCACCAAGAGTCGCCGCGGCGAGTTGGAGATGTTTCCGCTGTTGACGATCTCGATAGCCGTCGTGGTGAACAGTAACGGCAAGTTTGCGCACGTGGGCGAACTATCTAAAATGCTGGCCGATTTGAAAACGGCGACCAAACGAAAGTCCGGCTCGAACTACATGATCGAACGACGCCGCAAGTACTAAGGCTAGCGTTTCAACGTCATGTTGAGCCGAACTCACCTCATGCTGAGCGGAGTCGAAGCACAGGTAAACCTGTTCTTCGCGCTACGCGCACAAGACTTCATTCTCAGCGAAATTCCCGTAGGTCGAAACCCCTGGTCCGAAGGACCGCCCTGAGCGCAGTCGAAGTTACTATGGTATAGGGCAGACTATTGTTGATAATAAATGAGGTTACCTGCGATGTTAAGAACTCAATAACGTGGTCGTCCTGTTTGGAGGGCGCCACAAAACATGGAGGTAACCTCGTGCGTAA
>JAUWIB010000018.1 GCA_030605565.1 bacterium | reverse complement strand
CCGCCTGAAGCTGCAAATCCACCTCTCGAACAAACCAGGGCTCCTCGATTCCGAGGATGCGGGCATAAAGATCTTTATCTCTCATGTCAGATAGAATACTCTATCTGGAACGTTTTACCCACACAAAATCCCGAAGCGCCTCAATTATTTCCTATAGCAATCCTCTTTACTCAATCAATAGTCACCAAACAGGTGCGCTGCAGAAAATTAATCTCACAAAATCAAAAATAATCTACAGCACCGCCATGACAGTGTTGCTGGGTTCGCCTTCGCCGGACTTGTTTATCGCTACAATGCGGTATTCCTACTCCTCAGATAACAATCTGTATGGATACATACTACCCCCTCCCCCCGCATTTGTCAAGCGAAAGATCGACTTGTTTCACTTGTTTTGCCCCTCAGGGTGCCTGCCGAGCAATCACGATTCGTCGAGCGATTCGTAGTATGTGATTGCCACGGTCGCCCTTAAGAGCCACTTGTGGCCGGCGACCTCGCAATGACGATGACAGCGTTTTTAGACAGCCTGTCGAACGGTGTCAAGTTTGTCAGCCGGTTCTATCGTAAACTTTCAGCCCCTCCAGTCACAAGCCGGAGGGGCTGATGCATTTGCAATACGGGATATTGCTCTCGAATTCGTCTCTTAACCTATGGGCACGGCACCGGCTCAGGACCCTGGTTGAACATGTAATCCACCAGATAGACCAGATCAGCGATGTTCAGATCGCCGCCGCTGCCGTCAACATCCGCTTCCTCCATGCACGGTGGTTCAGGGCCCTGGTTAAACATGTAGTCTACCATATAGACCAAGTCGGCAATGTTGATTTCTTGTCCGTCGTGGTCGATATCACCCCTGATCACGCAGCAGCCGCCACCCTCGACGATGATCGTGTAGTCTTCAACCTCACCGTTATCGGTGATGCCGCACGGCGTCGGGTAGGACTCGTAGTTCACGCGCACTCTCATCCGGGTGGGACCATTCGTGGCGTTCGCCGGTGGGTTCACATATCCGGTGTATGGTCCCTCGCCGGAACCGACATCCAGGTCCACCTCTTCACTGTACTGGAACAGGAAGTCCTGGTTCCAGTCGACCCAGGCCATGCCGATGTCGAGATAGACCCCATTGCCCAGTTCAATAGTGATGGGATAGTTCAGCCCCGCCTCCATGGTGGTGGACTGGCCGGTGAAATCGCTGTAGCCGTCATCACAGTAGGAACTGTTGTCAATGCTTCCCACGGCGACGCGGCTGATGGACCCACCATCGCAATCACCAGAGGCGATGCAGTAAACAGCCACCGCCTCACCGATTACGTGGAGTGTGTATGGTCCCTGGGCGCCTTCAGCGACCATTACCGGGTAATAGTAGGTTCCCGGCTGAAGAACATCCCAGGTGATGGTTATGTTGCCGTCGCCACAGGTTTCAGAATCGTACTCACCGGAAGATGAAATGTCGGTGCATGGACAGCCGAGAGCCAGGTTCAGCCAGGCGTTGGTAAACGCCGGTTCAGTGGTGCAGTAGTCAAGTGTCACTCTCATGGTGGTGTCAAGCGTGAAAGCATGCCAGGTATGGGCGCCATCGAAGAAATCACATTGATGAGTAGCGTGGGTATTGTCACCGACAAATGTGACCGGCACGCCATCGGTCAGCGGCGCCGGTATAACGTACTCGCAATTGTCGTTCACCAGACAACTAATGTTCAGTATGCCGTCGCCGACATTATCCTTCCAGCCGCCCACACCGATTAGGTAGGAGTTACCGCTGACGACGTCGACTACGACCTCGGATTGCTGGCCACAGGCATCGTCGTTGCAGTCCATCAGCGGGTCGGTAAACGGGTTAGTACCGTCCCATACACCCATCTTGGTGTTATAGCCGGACCCGCACAAACTGAAAGTAGCCGTTCCGGTACAGGTAGCGGCGTAGCAGTACCAGAGGGTTGGCGATACCAGGCACCCGCCGGGACCATCCGGAGTAGCTTGCCTGGTGGAGAAAGGCAGGTCTACGACGTCTCCAACTGACATGCAGGTTTCCCAGGCGTCGTTTTCCAGGCGGTCTTCAACCGACCGGACGGTCAAAGTGAACGATGGAATGCAATCGGGAGCGGGCCAGGTGTCGACCATCACATAGTAGTAGCCCGGATCGAGAGTCACGTCGTAAACGCCGAGCGCACCTTCCCCGACCCAGGTAAACTGAATGCAACCGACCTCATCGGGCGGGCAGTTGTCGTCAATCAGCATGCCGGTCCATGTGGTTGAGCCCGGATCCACAAAAACGTCGACGGTGATTGTCTCGCTGACGTCCAGCATGTAGATGATGTCCTCGCCGCCGTCGAAATTGTATTCCTCTTCCAGACAGGTATTGTCGTAGTTGTTACCTCTCCCGCAAGTGTAGTTTTCATCAATGTATGAATCGTTGTTCGGGCCGCTGATCAGGTCGTCCGGCAACTTGACCACAATCGGGTCACCACAACTATCACCCGGACTAACGATGTACTCTTCTATGGTCAAATCGAAATCAGGAAGGCAGCTTGGAGGGGGGTAGGTGTCGACCATTATATAGTACGTTCCGGCTACAAGGTCGAGGATGTACGTTTCGTGGGGATCGCTCCCGGATCTGACGCTCTTGCCGAGGCAGGTGCTTGCATCCGCCGGACAAGCGTCATCAAACAGGAACCCGGTATAAGACGTCCCCTTGGGATCGAGCTGGATTTTCAGGGACATCGCCTCAGTAAGGTTCAGTTCGTAGATGATGTCCTCGCCGCCGTCCCAGCCGCCGAGGCAGGTGTTGTCATAATCATTGCCACGGCCGCACGTAGTCTGGCCCAGATCGCTGTACGGCAAATTAGCGGCATTGATGGTGAGCAGTATCGGATCAGTACAGTCATCCCCTGTACTCCGTGGCGCGGACGCGTCAGCGAGTGGGACGTACACAGCGACGGCTGCCTTCTCAGCCTCCATCTGCGCCAGGCGGTTGGCTTTTACCGCCTCGAAATCCACTTGTTCGTTAAGGTCGCTATGGGGTGTCTGGATTTCCCCCGATTGCATGCTCGGTGTTAACGGCCTGACGCTGGAGGGCGCATTCCCGCTGTCTTCACCCACCACTACCAGGCACAGCCCCAGCACCAACGCAACTATTGGCGCGATGCTGAGCATCTTTGAAAACCTTGGCATCTGTTTACCTCTCTGTCTTCTTATGGGTTTACCTATCAGTTACTCACTATCTCACTCTTTGATCCTATTGCTTCTCAAACGCTAAGTCACGCGCTCCCCCCGGAAAGTCAACATAGAGCACTCACTTGCCGACGTTTGCCTGATACAACACTACTCAAACCAGCACCGGCTGTATCGCGCTGAGCAACCGCCACCTCCCCGGTAGTAAAATAAGGAACAGGCATATTGACATGAACCTTCTGACGTTTCATTCAAAATAACCAATTTATCGGGACTGTCAAGTCCATTTAGCTTACACTACCGTATCGTCAGATGCTGCAAACTCGTCGCTTGTCTTCCGTGATCTTTGGATGTATTTTGCGCACCTGCCGAAATGGCGATCTGGCGATGATAACATGACAAGGAGGATGATATGAATCCGTTTGACGCACAAGCAACTCTCGATACTAAGGGTGGCAAGTTCACCATATACAGGCTGGACAGTTTGAGGCAGTATGGTTCGCTGGAGAATATGCCGTATTCGATCAAGGTGCTGCTGGAGGCGGTGTTACGCAATGTTGACGGCAGAACCGTAACTGAGGATGATGTCAAGCGATTAGCCGGCTACGACGCAACTAAGGTCGGCGATGTCGAACTGCCGTTCAAGCCGGCCCGCGTGCTGCTTCAGGATTTCACCGGCGTGCCGGCAGTGGTTGATCTCGCGGCGCTGCGCTCAGCTATGAAGCGAATGGGTGGCGACCCGAAAAAGATAAATCCGCTGGTACCGGTCGATCTGGTGATCGATCACTCGGTGCAAGTAGACGAGTTCGGCACCGATACCGCCCTACAGTTCAACATGAATAAGGAATTCGAGCGCAATAAGGAGCGCTACGAGTTTCTCCACTGGGGTCGAAAGGCGTTTGATAATTTCCGCGTCGTGCCACCGGCCACCGGTATCTGTCATCAGGTCAACCTCGAGTATTTGGCCAAGTGCGTGTTGGTTCGCGACGGTGTCGCGTTTCCGGACTCACTGGTCGGCACCGACAGTCACACGGTCATGATCAACGGTCTGGGCGTGGTGGGCTGGGGCGTCGGTGGTATCGAAGCCGAGGCGGCGATGCTCGGTCAGCCGATCTACATGCTGACGCCCGAAGTGATCGGCTTCAAACTCAGTGGCGCTCTGACCGAAGGTGTCACCGGGACCGATCTGGTGTTGACCGTCACCCAGATGCTGCGTGCAAAAGGTGTGGTCGGCAAATTCGTGGAGTTCTTTGGACCGGCGCTCGATGAACTACCCCTGCCGACCAAGGCGATGATCGCCAACATGGCGCCCGAATACGGCGCGACCATGGGCTTCTTTCCTGTCGATCAGTCCACCCTGGACTACTTGCGGTTGACGGGGCGGACTGACGAGGAGATCGATCTGGTCGAACGATACACCAAAGAGCAAACGCTCTTCAGAACGACTGGCTCACCGGCCCCCGTTTTCACCGATACGGTGGAACTTGATATCTCGACCGTGGAATCATCGCTGGCCGGACCGAAGCGACCACAGGACCGGGTGGCGCTGTCCAAAATGAAACAACAGTTCCGAGCCGACCTTTCTCGCCCCATCAAAGAGCGCGGGTTCGAACTGCCGGAGTCTGAGCACGAAAACGCTGTCGCGGTCTCGACTGATCGGGGGACGGCAACAATGAGCCACGGCGCGGTGGTCATCACCGCTATCACGTCCTGCACCAACACTTCCGATCCGATGGTGCTTATCACCGCCGGACTGCTGGCGAGAAACGCTGTTGCGCACGGTCTGACTGTTAAGCCATACGTCAAGACCTCGCTGTCGCCCGGCTCGCGGGTCGTTATTGATTACCTGAAAAAGGCGGGTCTGATAGAGCCATTGAAAAAGCTGGGCTTTCACAATGTCGGTTACGGATGCACCTCGTGCATCGGCAACTCCGGGCCTCTTCACGAAGCTGTCGTGGACGCGATTGATGAAGGCAACCTGGTTGCCTCCGCCGTGCTTTCCGGCAACCGCAATTTCGAGGGTCGCGTCAGCCCTCACACCAAAGCGAACTATCTGGCCTCGCCGCCGCTGGTCGTGGCTTACGCCCTGGCTGGGACGGTTGATGTTGACCTGGTAACGGAGCCGGTTGGAAAGGGTAGCGATGGCGCCGACGTTTTCCTTAAGGATATCTGGCCGAGTCAGCAGGAAGTGATGGATACGGTCGCGCAGGCGGTGTCGCCGGAGATGTTCCGCGAACGTTACGCGACGGTTTTTGACGCCAATGAGACCTGGAACAAGATTGCGAGCCCCAGCGGTGATCTGTTCGAGTGGCGTGATGCGTCTACCTACATTCAGGAACCGCCGTTCTTTGTCGATCTCGCGCCGGAGCCGGGTGACATCACGCCGATCAAGGGTGCGCGCGTGCTGTGTATGCTCGGCGATTCGATCACCACCGACCACATCTCGCCGGCGGGCGTTATCAAGACCGACCAACCGGCCGGTAAGTTCCTCGTAGAGCACGGCGTCAAGTTCGAGGATTTCAACAGCTACGGTTCACGTCGCGGCAACGACCGCGTGATGACGCGCGGCACTTTCGCCAACATCCGTCTGCGCAACCAACTGGCCCCCGGCACCGAGGGCGGCTTGACGACCTACCTGCCGAGTGGCGAGCAGATGTCGATCTACGATGCCTCACTGAAGTACAAGGAATCCGACACACCGTTGGTCGTACTGGCGGGTGTCGACTACGGCATGGGTTCATCGCGCGACTGGGCGGCTAAGGGGACCAACCTGCTCGGCATCAAGGCGGTGCTGGCGCAGAGTTACGAACGGATCCATCGTTCCAACCTGGTCGGGATGGGTGTGCTGCCGTTGCAGTTTGCCGATGGCGAGTCACGGGAGACTTTGGGACTCACCGGACATGAAGTGTTCGATATCGATGGTTTGTCCAACGACCTGAAACCGAAACAGATGGTGACGGTCACCGCGCACAACGCTAATGGCGGCGACACGAAATCGTTTGAGATGGTTGTGCGGATCGACACCCCTGTCGAGGTTGACTACTACCGCCACGGCGGAATATTACACATGGTGCTGAGGCAACTGGCTAAGGGGTAGAGGGGGAATGGTCGCCCGATTGAATTGACCGTGAGTCAGATTGCGGGCGTATCTCAAATCCGCGCCGCCAGCTAAAACAGAGTTAAACAGCGCCGGTAAAGAGGTTGTAAACTGACAGGCAATTAATTATTCTAGAGGTATTGTCAAGAGTTGTGGATTGGTTTTTTGAGCGTTTCCTCTTAGTCTCAGTTTAGGCTGCTTCTTTCAGTTCTCCGTCGACGAATTTCATGCCTTTAATAACCTTCCCAATGAGTTTGTATGCGTTGAGCTTGC
>JAUWIB010000131.1 GCA_030605565.1 bacterium | reverse complement strand
GCGGTTATCGGAATCGGAGTCGTTTCCGCAGGGCGATCTATTTCCATCTGGGCGGACTGGACCTCTATCCAACCAGCGTAAGAGGCTCTTGACGTGAAGTGGAATCGCTGTCACTACCCACACGATTCCCTGAAGGGCCATAATTGATAAAGCTTAGGAGGTCTTATGTATCTTGCTAAAACTTTTATTCTAGTTGTGCTTGTCAGTGTAATGACGACATTACTGCCAATATTGGCCGTGGCCGAGACTGGCGCCGTACTTGCAGTCGGTGATGAGCACTGCCGAAGCTGGTGGGGATGTGTGGACATTCCGGACAACGGCGGCTGGGAAGGAAGAGTGAACAGAAACTGTGACATAACAGGTGCGCCTGCCGGAGCGGTAATAACTAAGGTTGTAGTGAAATACGATATAAACCACACGTATGTTGGTGATTTGATCGTACAAATAACTACGGAACGTAACAGTATTTGGTATGATTACACACTCTGGGATAGGGAAGGAGGCAGTTCCAACGACATCCACGAAACAGACACGGTATGGTCAAAATTCGATGGCCTTGATCCCAACGGCACCTGGTATCTTGTCGCCTGGGACAATGCGACCGAGGATGTGGGGTGTATTGATGATTTTGAAATCTGGGTACATTGGGAAACAGATGACCCCAAGCCTGACCTAATAGTCCAGGATATATGGCTTGATCCTTACGATGCCTGCGCCTTTGAGTCGGTGACGATTAAGACTAGATTGAAAAACCAGGGCGCCGGCTCTGCTGGAGGGTTTTACCTGAAATACTATGTCGATAGCAGTTACATTGGACAGGATTACGTATCGAGTCTTGGCTCTGGCTCAACAGCTGACGAAAACATTAGCTACACAGAATACGATCCAGGATGGCACAATATCGAGGTCTTCGTTGATAGCGATTATGATGTCAGCGAAACTAACGAAGGCAACAATCGTCGCGATGAAGATTTCGACTGGACAGATTGCAGACCGGATCTGATCGTAGAGGATATTTGGACTGAACCAGATAGTCCCTGCGCTGGTGCACAGACGACTATCTGTGTGAAGACTAAGAACATTGGGTTGCGTTCGTGTGGAAAATTCTACATTCAGTATTACGTCAATGGAAGTGCAGTCGGAACGGACGATGTTTATTTCGGGCTTGACCCTGGTGAGACTGATACCGAGTGCATAACGGTGACATTCGGCAGTCCGGGGACTGTCGAACTCAAGGCTTGCGCTGATTATACCGGAATAATAAACGAAAAGAACGAATCAAACAACTGCAGAACGGAGAGCAAGTATATCAACGGACTCGACATAACTGTTCAAGTGCAAGATCAGAACGGTGCGAGCAGGTCAGGTGCAACCGTGATAAGGTATAAGAATCCAGGTACTTGGCAATACGTTGACGAAAAAACGACAGATGGTTCAGGGAGAGCGTGGTGGAGTGATGTAAACCCCGGTATGGAATGGTGTTTCGAAGCATACTATAACGGTGAATTCTGGGGCGGAGTGTGTGTTTTCGAACCGTCGTGTACCCATGTTTATCCGATAATCAGACGCCACACGCCCTATGCTTATCAATTCAAAGTCTACGACATGACTACAGGCACAGAGGTGACCGGTGGTACAGTACCGCTCGGCACGCCACTGGAGGCGAGAGTTTGGGTCACTAATGATGGTGATGAAGCGTTGACATCGCGAGTAAACCTATGGTTGGATCGTGATCAATCGGCTCCGTATGATTTTTATGATCAGAAGGGCAGTACAATTGGTGCGCACAGCACACACACATACATTTTCACCTTGGGCCTATCTGAGGCTGGAACGTATTTCAGAAGGCTCACCGTGGATACATGGATCAATAGCAATTACGCTTTGACGGATTCTTGGGCCTGGGGTCAGGCGATAACAATCGATTGCGATCCACCGCCGACACCTGGTTGGTGCACAGCATCTGACGACAGATGTGAGTCTATCGAGATATGTTGGGAAAACGTGTCGGGAGAGACTGGATATCGGATCTACATGTTCGGTGTTTGGGGACCGATAGGTGACGTCGGCGCCAACCAGACTTGTTTTACTTATAACACTACCGGTACCCATGAGTTCTGGGTACGTTCGTACAACAGTTGCGATGAGTCAGGTGACTCCCCCGCGGCCGAAGGTACAGGAGTGACTGTTCCGGGGCAACCTTCCATATCCGGGCCAAGTGAAGTCTGCGGAGGCCAGTCCGAAACGTACACTGCAACATCCTCGGGAACCGTATCCAGTTGGGGTTGGAGCTCCAATTGTGGCGGCTCATTCAGTCCGCCGAACGGCAATCCGACTCAATGGACTCCGCCGACGGGCTACACTGGATCATGCCAGATTTCGGTTACCGCCAATAACATATGCGGGCCCTCAGTACCGGGGTCGATGCCCGTGAGCGTTATACAGGAACCTGGTATTCCAACCATTGCTGGTCCAGACGAGGTTTGTGGTGGTGGAAGCTACCAGTATTCCGCTACAGCATCCGGTGATCCGACGGGGTGGAGTTGGAACTCAAGTTGCGGTGGCTCATTCAGTCCGCCGAACGGCAATCCGACAAACTGGACGCCGCCGACAGGACATACGGGATCATGTCAGATATCGGTAACGGCCAATAATATTTGTGGTTCTTCAACTCCCGGCTCTAAGCCAGTAAACGTCAGACAGGAACCTGGAACCCCACCGTATGTGAGTCCGCCGGATGGTGCGACCGATCAAGTCGAACCAATGTATCTTGATTGGAGTAGTGTAAATGGTGCTGACATGTATCAGGTCCAGGTGGACACAAATCAATCGTTCTCCAATCCACTGATTGATGAGCAACCAGTCTCGTCTAACTACAACACATCTGGCCTACCTTACGGTTGGTGGCTGTACTGGCGTGTTAGGGCATATAATGAGTGCGGTTGGGGTGCATGGAATAGTCCTGAGCGGCGTTTTGTACTTCGCTGTCCAGGATACATACCAATACCGGATCATAGCCTGCTCCCCCCAGATGGTGCTACCGGCCCCGATATCATTACATTCAGTTGGGATGAACCGGTCCTTGCCTATGCGTACATACTCCAAGTAGCTTGCTCGGGATGCTCGTTCGAAAACCCCAGTTCGCTGTGCCTCGATATTACGGTTGACCACCCTCCAGTCACTTGCACACTGGATGTTCCAGAGTTCACCCCTCTTTGTTGGCGAGTAGCATCACTAATCCCTCCAGAATGCCCCGGTGGCGGAGAAACCGGTTTCACGTCGCCTGCTCACTATCTCGAAGTCGAGGATATACCGAGTTCATCTCTGCCAAGCCAGTCTTCCTTGCAGCAAAACTACCCCAACCCTTTCAACATGGAAACGCGCATTCAGTTTGCATTGCCGCGGGCATCCCAAGTCACAATGGACATTTACAATGTTTTGGGCAAGCGGATAAGGAGACTGGTAAACGAACGGCTTTCCGCAGGTCACAAGCTGGTTACGTGGGACGGACGTGATGAGAGAGGGAACACCGTGTCGTCCGGTATCTACTTCTACCGGATGGTGGCTGGGGATTTCGCGGACACTAAGAAATTAGTTTTACTGAAGTGATCCAAAGATAACTCGCGTGAGTTGCGACAGATCAACCAAGGGCAGGAGTCCACCGCTTCTGCCCTTTCTCCGTGACACCCCCACCCGCAATATGCTTTCAAAAGGTGTGACAATACGCTATCATAAGCACCGTAGGTCGAAACCCCTGTGGTTTCGACACCGGCGCAGCCGGTTCTTCTGTTTTGTCTTGTCGGCCGAAGATGTCGAAACCCGCCCTTCGACTGCGCTCAGGACGACCCTACGGGTCAGGGGTTTCGACCTACAAGAACTTAGTTGCGCCCAAACTGAATGTATTTGTAAGAACTGCTATAGAAAGAACCAGTGTTGGTGGTCGGCCGGAGCAGCCAATTGTACATTGAAAAACTAAACAGCAATCAGCTGACCATCAAAGCGCCCGCCAAGGTGAACCTGTTCCTTGAGGTGCTGGGCAAGCGCCCGGATGGATATCACAACATTAACTCGCTGTTCCAGGCAGTGTCGCTGTATGATGAACTCGCTTTCTCCATCACGGACAAGCCGGGCGTGACAATCGAATTATCCGGCAAAGGCGACCTGCCAACCGGTGACGAGAACCTGGTCAGTCGAGCTTACAACACAGTGAGAGACGCATTCAACCTGCCCCGCGGCCTTCATGTCAATCTCGACAAGCAAATTCCCATCGCCGCTGGGTTGGGGGGAGGTTCAGCCGATGGTGCGGCAACGATCATAGCATGTAACCTGCTGTTTGATCTTAAGTTATCTCAAACCCAGATGGCCCGGTTGGCCCTTGAGGTCGGTTCTGATTTGCCTTTTTTCTTCTCTGGGGGGCAGGCGCTGGTGGGCGGCCGCGGCGAAGCGGTCAAACCAGCGGATTTCCCGACCAAATACACGCTGGTGCTGGTAACCCCCGGGCAATCGGTCTCAACGGCCGAGGCTTATGACCTCCTCAAAATGGACTTGACAAAACCGAAGGTTCCCTTTACCTTGCCGCCCTGCCGGGACGTTAATGAGTTGATTGCGGCTTTGCTAATGACCGGCAACGATTTTGAAGATGTTCTTGGTGCGTCTTATCCAGATTCGGGCCGAATCCGGGACGTTCTGCTTCAAGCCGGGGCAGTGCTGACTCGTTTGAGCGGCTCCGGTCCGACGATGTTCGGGCTTTTTGTGGACGCGCCGGAACTGGGTCGGGATGCAACATGCGACCGGGACTGTTGGCGACTGTTTACGGTCAAGCCGATAACCTGGCGGCTGAAGGTAGTTTGAAACCCCGCGGAGGGCAGCGTGGAAATTACAGAGGTTAGGGTCAGACTACGCAACGAGGAGCGACTCAAGGGTTTTGTGAACGTCACTTTTGACGACGCCTTCGTAGTGCGAGGAATGAAAGTCATCAGCGGTAACAACGGTTACTTTGTGGCGATGCCGAGTCGAAGGTTGCCCGACGGCAGCCATCAGGACGTCGCGCACCCGGTGACAACCGAAATGCGTCACAGGATTGAGGAGAAAGTGCTTCAGGCTTACGAGGCGGAACTCGAGGCCCACGCCAAAGCAGGACAGGATTGACCAAGGTATCCTGGGGCGTCGTCAAGTGGTAAGACACCAGCCTTTGGAGCTGGCATTCCCAGGTTCGAATCCTGGCGCCCCAGCCATTTGTTTCACGACCGCCGATTACGTGCGACAGGAAAAACTGACCGTGCCCGGCATGGTTGTTTAAGACAACACCTGGAAAGACAGCGATGATCATACGCGAGGAACTTAAACTTGTAACCGGCCGGTCTAATCGACCGCTGGCTGAAAAAATAGCCTCACACTTGGGTGAGCAACTCACCGATTGCACGGTGACGACTTTCGCCGATGGTGAGGTTTTTGTGCAGATCAACGAGAACATCCGGGGCGCCGATCTGTTCATAATCCAGCCGACCAACGCTCCGGCCGAGAACCTGATGGAGTTATTGATGCTCATCGAAGCTTCGCGACGCGCTTCTGCGATGCGCATCACGGCTGTGATTCCCTATTACGGTTACGCCCGGGCCGACCGCAAGGATCGCCCGCGAGTAGCTATCACGGCCAAACTGGTGGCCAATCTGCTAACATCGGTCGGCGCTGATCGGATCATTACTATGGACCTGCACGCCAGTCAGATTCAGGGCTTCTTCGATCTGCCGCACGACCATCTTTACTCATCAGTAATTTTCAACGGCCATTTTCGGGCTATGAATCTCGACAATTTGATCCTGGTGTCACCGGATGTCGGCTCGATTAAGCTGGCACGAGCTACCGCCTCTGCTCTCGACACCGATCTGGCTATTGTCGACAAACGACGTTCCAGGGCTAACGAGTGTAAGGTGATGAATCTGATCGGTGATGTTAAAGACAAGAACGTTCTGATCCGCGATGACATGGTTGACACCGGCGGCTCGCTCTGTTCAGCCGCCTATTTCGTGAAAGAGCGCGGGGCGCTGGATGTTTACGCCGCTGCCACGCATGGTGTGCTGTCGGGGGATGCTATCCAGCGAATCTGCGATTCGCCGATCAGGCGGATGATAATAACGGATTCTATTGACCAATCGCTCAGATCGCTGCCGGACAAGGTCGAGGTTCTTACCTGCTCCGAGTTGATCGCCGAGGCGATCAAGCGCATTTTCGATGAAAAGTCGGTCTCTTCGCTGTTCAAGGAGATACCGTTAACAAGTTAGAAAATATAACCATTCATTTCTTGAGGTCGAATAGCTGCTATGAAAGAAGTCCCTATCAGCGCCTCGCGGCGCGAATCGCTGGGTAAAGGCCCCGCCAGACAGTCGCGGATGGCCGGTACCATCCCAGCGGTGGTTTACGGTCCCGATCTGGAGCCCATCCCGATTGCCATAGAGGAACGAGCCCTCCGGACCGCCATGAAATCATCGAGTGGCGCCGGCACCATTTTCAATCTGGATGTGGAAGGTAACGAGAACAAAGTCGTCCTTCGCGAGATCCAGCGTGACCCGGTCACCAGCAAGATCATGCATCTTGATTTTCACGCCATCAGTATGACCAAGCCGCTGAATATTTCCATCCCGATACGGTTCGATGGTACACCGGTAGGCGTCAAGACCGACGGCGGCATTATGCAAATCACTATGCGTGAATTGGAGATATCATGTCTGCCGACCGACATCCCGGAGTCATTGGTCGTCAATGTGGAAGATCTGGGTATTGGTGATTCCATCCATGTGCGCGATGTTGAGGTTCCCAAGGTGCAGATACTCTCGGCGGAACAGCGCACGATCGTTGTGATCGCCGCGCCGACAGTCGTTAAGGCTGAGGCCGCCGCCGAAGGCGAAGAGCTCGAAGAGGGTGTCGAGGAAGGCGCCGAAGCTGCTGAAGGCGAAGAGGGAGCCACGGAAGAATCCAAAGAAGGGTCCAAAGAAGAATCCAAGGATGAAGGCAAAGGCAAAGGCAAAAAAGGCAAGTAACCCAAGCTTCATCGAATTGATGTGTACGGTCGCCGGTTTCCCCGGCGACCTTTTCTTATGGTGTGCCGAGCGGGTTCGTGACGACTGACAGCACCCAAATGTCCTCGTGCGCGTTGTGGTGGCCGAGTCTTCATTCACGGCCACACACACATCAAATTACACGAAGAATACACTTACTGCTTTTAAATAAGGGTGGTGGCGCGTGTATTTGGGCGGGAACAAAACCAAGCGCGAGCAACGTGACGGGAGTAAACGACCGAGACTGTAGAGCAGTATCCAATAGATGCAGCTTCAATACGGTACTGACTGTGATATCAAATGATGAAGGCAGCCCCACACGCGCCTTTTTTTGGGAAGATGGAGAAGTTATTATGGTTTAACCTGTAACAGAATGGAAAGGAGGAGCCAATGGAGTCTTGAATCTCGCGCATTATCAGCAAGGACAACATAAATGAAAGGATCAAGAAGAAATGATTTCACTAAGAAAGACAGGGCCATGCATGACCGCCGTCTTGGTGGTCTTGATGTTTGGATTGAGTACCGAGAAGGCACGTGCGACTTGGCCTGCACTGCCAATCGGAGCAAGCCTCGACCCGGTGAGCAAAACAAAGACCGCAGGCTCACAGGAACTCAAGCTCAGCATTCTGACGGGCTTCGACTGCGAAGACTTGAAACTCACTATCGCTACAGAGAAACTGCGGTACGACGGTGGGGTTCCCCAGACAATCAGTGTGCGAGCCGATGAGATGGCCGAGTTGACTTTGGTGGTAGATGTTCCACCCCAAGATACAAGTTTGATTCAGGTGGACATCGCCGGCTGTGGCTATGCCGGCCATGCAATCCTCTCCTTCGTTACAACAGGTGATTCGGTGGGATACTGGCACGGTCGGCCAGTTGCTTATCGTCCCGGGATTGGTGTAACTGAGTTGCGACCGTGCGATCAACCCACTCAATTGCAGCTTGACAGCACTCTGTACGAGTACATCCTTGACCTGCGCGTAAAGGCAAGCCTCAAGTTTGTGAAGAGTCTGCCGATCGAGTTGACACCGACGGAGCAGGAACACTTTTACGGTGTACGGCTCACCCGTGAGCAGTTCCGCAAGCTCAAGGTCGAAGGTGTCAAAGGCCGCATGGTCGAAGGCCAACTCGACGACACGCTACCCCCCCCCCGTTGACAGCGTCCCTCCCGATTCATCTACCGACACAATTAAGACACAGGGAGCTCTTGAGTCACCAGACGGACCTCGCGGCAGTGGTGCGTTCTCACTGGCAGGAGTTGACGGTCTCAGCGGAGGGAAGTTGCCAACCAACCAATTGATCACGTTCTATCTGCACATCGACAACAACACCTACCATGACGTCGACGGCATGATGAACGGCTTCCGTGTTTACTCACCTGACGGCGCTACCTGGTCCGGCACGGTGGGTGATACACTGACAACTCTGAACTGGGATGAGAGATTCGACCTCACCTTCCAGATCAACTATTTCAGTGAGACCGGCTCCGGGGCCGATACGGTGGGCTTCGGAGGGTCACGACTTTTCAACACCGGCCTCCCCTGGTGGTTTGACGACACCGCCTACACTATAACCATCGGCCCGATCGCGACCGCCTCAGTTGGCAAGACGATCTGTCTTGATTCCTCCTTCTTTCTGCCATCCGGTATCTGGAAGTGGTCGGTGGCCCAGGCGGGGTCGTTTTATCCTTCCTGGGACGGACCACATTGTTACGAGGTCGGTGAAGATACGACCCTTGTCGTTACCGGGGAGTTGCACTACTACAACCCACGCTTTCCAGGTCCGTCTAACCACTTTCCAATGAGAGATATTGAAGTTCAACTATGGGATGAGGACTGGGACGAGGATGATTTTCTGGCTGTAACCACCGTCAACGATGATGGCGTTTTCCAGTTCGACACAGTCACCAATAACGACTATGGTGGATCAGGTCACCAGGATATCTATCTGAAGATCTTCGCCCACAATGATGCGGGCTTTGTGACGACTAATGCCACTACCCTGCCCAAGTGGCACATCTATAGCGAACCCACGATAGACAATGTAGCGAGCGGCACTTATGATTACGGGCTGTACGTTGTACCAGTGAGCAAGAGTGGACCATTCCACATTGTCGACAGGTTGCTTGATGGCTACCGGACATGGCTGGATAGCACGTTCATTCGAACGGAGATTGGTAGCTGCCCAGTTGTCCTCGGCAACCAATGCGGCAGCTACTACGACGGCACTAATCCGCTGACGGCCGATCACATTGTGGTAGACACCTCCGATTATCCTCTAAAGGGTGCGCCGGATACGTATGATGAACACGTCATTCTGCATGAACATGGCCATTGGTTGGCCTACCACTGTTTCAATTTCTTCGACGAAAGTGAGGGTGGTACACACTATTGGGACTCCTTGTACTCACTTGAGCTAGCAGCTGCCGAAGGATTCAGTCATTTCTGGTCAGCCGTAGTCGGCAACGACCCACACATGAGAAACTGGTGGAACAACTTCAACAGTTACGATCAATTGAACGTAGAGAATGGCGAGCATAGTCCGAACGGTATTCCGATTAACTCCGCCAACAACTACGGCACCAGTTGCGAGGCTGCTGTGGCTGGTATTCTCTGGGATATCTGTGATATCGCGCCCGATAACTACGACAGCTTCGGCGATTTCACTTTCCCTCGCCAACCCGCTGACAGCATAGGCGACTCCCTTGCGGACGGCATGTTCGGTATTCTGGAGGCGCTGTTGGATGACGACCGCAAGATCGGCGGACACCACCCGGACAATATCGAAGAGTTCTGGGATGCCTGGTTCACAGAGCCGGCGCTTGGTCACCCGGTGGCGATGGGTGATATCTGGTATGAGCACGGCGACTCGACTCACTTAGGCTGCTGCATGGGTGATATGCGCGGCAACGTGGACTATGACGCCACTGATGCTATCGACATCTCTGATTTGATCTATTTAGTCGATTACATGTTCGTTAGTGGGCCGGAGCCGCCGTGCATGGCGGAAGCCGCCCTCACCGGCGATCCCAATGACGATGTAGACATCTCGGATCTGGTCTGGCTGGTGGACTACATGTTTACCGGTGGCCCTGAACCCTGGCCCTGTCCGTAACGTTCGCAAGGAAGTAACGTCACCCTGGGGCTTGTGGGGCTCCTTCAATGGCAAGTAAACCTGATTCCTTGCACTTCGCGCACAACCAGGATAACGCTGCAATCTCAATTCGTTGGGCGACATATGGTGTGAGATTGGCCCGGCGGCGGCGGGCTCGTTCGCAAAGACAAGGATGGGAGCTTCTTCAACAAGCCCATTTGCCGCAATGACCGTGCGATGGAAGTTTTGCTGATCTGCCAGCTTACACCCCCTACATCATATCGTCAGGGTCGACGTCGATGGCCAGCTTGATCGTTGAGGGTAGTTTGAAACGAGGTTCGGACAGTTCCCACTCGCGCAGCAGCCTGACGAACTTGATAACCTGGCGCGTCTTGACAAAAAGATGGCGCCGGTAGTTCCCTCGCAAACGATAGAGCGGACAGGGGGCCGGACCCAGAAGCACCGACTGTTTCAGACCGGCTGATTCAATCCGCCCTAACAAGCGCTCACGAAACTCCAGCGCTGTCTTTTCAAGTTTGTTCTCATCTTTACCCGTCAGTCTGAAGTTGACCAGGCGCGAAAACGGTGGGTAAGACAAGGCGCGACGCGATTCGATCTCACGTTTGTAAAACGATTCGTAATCCTGTCGCGCAGCGTCATCGATAAGTTCGCTTTCCGGATAGTACGTCTGGATCAACACTTCACCCGGCGCCACTCGACCCGAACGGCCGGCCACCTGTAACAGCCGGGCGAACGTTTTTTCGGAGGCGCGAAAATCCGGCAGGTCCATACTGAAATCAGCCGAGAGCACGCCGACCAGTGTCACTCCGGGGAAATCCAACCCCTTCGTCACCATCTGGGTTCCCAGCAACAAGTTGCTCTTTCCTGACGCAAAACCGGAGAGTATCTGATAGGCGCCTTTGCGCCCGGAAGCGCTATCGCTATCGAGCCGCGCCACCCGGGCCGACGCAAGCAGGCGCGGAATGCTCTCTTCGATTTTCTGTGTCCCGGCGCCGAGGAATAACAACTTGTCGCTACCGCACTTAGGACATCGCTTGGGTGTCGCCTCAACGTGGCCGCAGTAGTGGCATGACAGTTTGTGTCCGACCTTGTGGAAGGTCATGTTCACTTGACAGTGCGGGCAGCGCGGAACATACCCACAGGCGGCGCACTTAATTTGAGGCGAGTGTCCCCGACGGTTAAGATACAGAATGACCTGCTCGTCCTTGTCGAACCGTTTCTCCATCTGCTGCTTGAGGGCAAACGAGAAGAACGGCAGGTCGCCTTTCAGACGCTCGGTGCGCATATCGACCAATCGCACCGTCGGCAGGGTAGCCCCGAGCGGTCGTTTGGTCAGGTGCAGAAGTTGATATCGTCCCGCTAGGGCGTTGTGATACGATTCAAAGGAGGGCGAGGCCGTCCCTAACACGATCGGGATGCGGGCGATCCTGGCTCGCATTATAGCTGCATCGCGTCCATGAAACCGGGGCGACGGATTATCCTGTTTGTACGATGGGTCATGCTCCTCGTCGACCACGATCAGCCCCAGATCGGCCACCGGTGCAAACAGAGCGGAGCGAGGTCCGATCACAATCTTGAACCGCCCCGATCTGATGCCGCGCCAGCTTTCGAGCCGTTCGCGCTCGGTCATGGCGGAGTGGATGATTGTCACCAGGTCACCAAAAAATCCGCGAAAGTACGACAGAGTACTACCGGCCAGGGCAATCTCCGGTGTGAGTACGAGAGCGGTTTGGCCACGGTCAAGTATCTTCTGACAAAGGTGACAGTAGACAATTGTCTTCCCGGAACCGGTCACGCCGTGAAGCAGACTGCACGAGAAGCCCTGCGATAATTGCTCCGTCAATCGTGCCACCACCTGATCCTGCTCGTTGTTCAGTCGGATGCTGTCGACATCGGTGCGTGCCTTCACGAAATCGAGTACCGGACCAGCTTCGTCATCGTAAACCGGAACCAAGGTGGCGGTTTTAACAGCTTGACGGATGAGGTGGTCGGTCCAGTTCGCTTGCTTGAGTTCGGAGCGTGACCGGATACCATCAAACGGTTCCAGCGTCGTCTTGCGTCGCCGAAAGAACTCTTCGTACGCTTCGCTGTCAGCCATCCGGTAGCCGGATATCCGTCGCCTCTCAGTAAATTGATCGCCAAAGTCTTCATCTATGACTGATTGCTCCAGAAGTTGCCCGAGCAAGCCCTTCTTACTTCTGATCCCTCGCAAAGCTTCGGCCGAGACCAGGCCGCCCGGTTTTACCGGTCGTCCCAGCAGATCACATAGCCCATCGGTGTTAGTGCGCCATCGGTAGCGCGCGGAACGGGCGCTCTTGAAAACTCCCGGCAGGGCGGCGGCCAGACAGTCAGCCGGATTGGCCAGGTAGTAGTCGGCAACCCAGGTACAAAACCGAAACAGTTCGCTGTTGAAGTAACTGACTGAATCAAGCGGCCGAATTATCTCTTTGAGACGAAGGCCCGGTTGGGACTGACCGGAACCAAGGTAGAATCCAATCTGTCGGGTACGACCGAACGGCGCCAAGACTCGCTGACCGAGGGTAAGAGAATCGATATCAATTGGGATGCGATAGGTGAAGGTGCGACATAACGGCCCCGAGACGGCGATCTCGGCTATGCGATCGGTTTGGCTCATCCAGGTATTCCCCGCACAACAAAGCGGCAGGTGTTCACCTACCGCCCTGGGATTCTTTATTTGCCGCCGCCGGTCGGCCGCCCGGTGTGCTCTACCGGGCGGACCGATGGACCGACGGTAGCTTACTTAAGTGCCTTGTATTTCGCTCTGGCCTCAGCTTCCTTTTTGTTCATGCCCTCGTTCTGATAAAGGTCGGCAAGCTGCTGCCAAAGGTCGGCCTTGTCCGGCTGGAACTCAACGGCCTTCTCGTAGGCGGCAATGGCTTCAGGGAACCGTTTGAGGCTAACATTGACATCACCGAGATAGGTCCAGTTATCCGGATCGGTTGGCCGGAGTTCGCTAATCCGGGCGTAACCTCCAGCGGCATCTTCGAACCGCCCCGTCAAGGCACTGACCAGCGCGAACTGATCGGCAACGAACTCATCCTCCGGATTTACTTGAAATGCCCTTTTGTAATACGTGTGAGACGAATCAAACGCCTCATCCTTGCGAGCCAGCCACTCCTGCTTCAGAGATTCATCCCCTTTGTCCGAGTAGAAATTGGCCGAATCGGAATAGTGTCTGGCCAATTCATTGTGATGACGGCCAACGCCGCTCAGCACCTTATTGTGATTCGGATTAATCTGAAGAATAGCGCCGTAGATCGCCAGAGCGGAGTCATAATGGCCGCAGTTATTGTAACAAATGCTCAGGTTGTACATCCAGGTAGTGTCGGTGGTACTATCCGCGAGATAGTTCTTGAGGTGCGGGATGGCATCACAGTATTGATCCATGTTAATATAGGTATAACCGATCGATAACGACATAGAGGCCTTGACGCTGTCCGGTGACTTTTCTAGTCCGATCTCCTGCCACTCAAGCGCCTTATCGTGGTTGCCTGCTTTTTCGTACGCGCTGCCGATACCGATATAGGTCTGGTGGTTGGTGGGATCGATGGTTATAGCCAGTTCAAGGTTGGCAACGCAGGAGTCCATGTTAGCCTGAAGGTTCGACTCGAGGTAGGAACGACTGGCCGAATCCTCGGCTAGTTCGATTTCATCGCCAATCTCATCCATGACCGTCAACTGTTCGACGCCGGCGTTGTAAAACTCGCGCCAGTACTTGACTGTGATCGAGTCGGCGTGCTTGATGTACTTCTTGCAGTTCTTCCGGTACTTCTTCTTAATCTCCTCGTTATCACAACACTGGTGGAGAGAGTCGAAATAGGTAACCATCTTGTCGATATACGGTTGTTTCTCCATCGGACTGGCCGATTTCTCGATATAGTCGACATTGATCTGCCCCATCCAATGCAGGCCTTCAGCATGGGGACCGTAATGCATGAAAAGCGAGTCCAGCATGGCGATAGCTTCGGGGTAACGATTGAGATCGCCCGATATAATAGCGATCTTGGCTGACTTGATATAAGCATCCACCGGCAGCTTTCGCACTCTCTTACCGGCCAGCGCCGAACCAGCCACTAAGGTCGTCACTACTACGATTACTATTGATCTAACCAACTGTTTCAAGAGAACCTCCTGTCTACACGTCCCGTCACTCATCATCGGCCGGAATGTAACTGCTGCCGTTCACCTTGTCAACCACTGGAGTGCTCATCTTGTCGTAAAACGGACCACGCAGACCAGCTCTACCGTCTGTCCGGCCCTGAGGGGGACATCAAACTCAACAGTATTGGCATCCTTGCGCTTATGGGCCAGGCTGGACTCCATTATTTCCCAGAAACCGTAGAACCTCTTTTCGACTTTTACGGTAATATCCGAGTCCTTACGGTTTCGCAACTCGATTACATACTGTCGATCTTCGACCTTTGTTGAAATGCGCGTCTGACTCATGAGCCGCTCTTCGGCGACCACATCGAAGGCGTTGCCGACCTTGACCTTGACTTCTTCATCACGCGGCGTGTGTTTGATACGGTCCTCACCTAAAAGAATCACCGAGCCGTCGTCATCAGCTTTGAAAAGGCGAACGCGTCCCGCCGGCAACGGCATGCCCAAGCCGGCCTCTTTTGCATTTACGAACTTCAGCGACACTTCTACGTTGGTAGGATGACGCTCGGGGCGATAGGTGTAAATCTTCTCGACTGCGGTCTGGGCCGGATCGAACAGCGAAATCTGTTTGATCTCCTTGTCGGCCAGCGTAGCTTTTCGAGGCAGGGTATACAGATGGTACTCGAAGAATGCCTTCTCCTCAAACCCGGCGCCGCTAACAGCCTCAGCCATGGCCATACCTTTGGTCAGCATTCGCGGCGGCGGGGCGGCGCGACTTATATCGCCGGCGATGAGTTTCAGCGTGGCATCGCGATAGGTCTTGCCGGAGACGTTGTTGATCGAAGACCAGCCGGAAAGATCGAGCTTGGTTTCATCCGGACTCAAAAGCCCGACATACTCGGCGCTCCAACTCAGACCGCCGGTCTGGTAACCCACGCGGCAGTCTAGTTCGCCGTCATAGTCGGACTGGTATTCCCAAAACAAAGTCGGCCTGGTGATCAGACCGTCCGGCAACGATGGGAAATTGACCTCGCTGATATTATCCAGCAGCACGATCTTAATGCGACCGGTCGACTCCATCAATGTCACCGCGCCGCTGCGGTAAGCCAGTAGCGTCCCGGCGTAGAGTCGACCTTCTTTGTCGATAAGTTCGATTTCCTTGTCGATATACTTCCGGTACATTTGCTCCGGGCTGACTAGATCGAAGGCATAGTTCTGCTCCAAGATGGAGACTTTTTGCCCTGATCCGATCAGTTCGAATCTGACCGAGGCGGCGTCGATCTGCGAAGGGACATCCCGAAAGGCCAGCCGATTGACACCTTTGTCGAACTTTAGTAGGCGAGTTTCACTGATGACGCCGAGGTTGTTGTTGTAGACCGTAACCGCCAGGTCGTCAGCCCACGCCGCCAGCGGCAGCGCCAACAATAGACAGACTGTTTTCAACGTTCTCATAACGGACCTCCAGAGCTTATACCAACGTTTCCACCAATCGCCCCATTCATTGGGTGGCAGTACCGCATTGGCAAGTTTTAATGCTAATACCTACTAAACAGAAGTTTCTTCCAATTTATTCTTCCGTGAGCACTGTATTGTTGTAACATTATACAGTGATGCAGAAAAACACTCGATTGCTCATTTTGACGCACAACTACCCTCGCTACCCGCGCGACCATGCCGGAGTGTTTATCTCATTGTTGTGCCGACGGTTGGTGGATGAATCGATCCAACCGATAGTTCTGGCGCCGCACGATTCCGGTGCCGCCGAGTATGAGGAAAACTCCGGCGTCAAGATATACCGCTTTCGCTACGGCTCGGATCAAGAGGAAAACCTGGCTTATCGCGGCAATATGCAGTCGATTGTGACCGGTTCTTTGGGTGGCGTGGTGCGTTTTCGACGTTTTGTAAGATGCTTTCGCGCGGCGGCGACAGAGATCATTGAGAAAGAGAAAATCGACGTCATCGCCGGTCACTGGCTGGTCCCGGCTGGGATTGTGATGAAATCGCTGGCCAGGGACTCTGCGCTTCCGATGATTTTGTCTTCGCATGGTACTGATATCAGACTTGTGAAGAAGTTTGGTGGACTGCCGTACCGTTATTTCAAGAGCCTTTGTCACCGGCTGCACCGGTGGACGTTTGTGTCCAGCTACCTCAAAGACCAGATACTGACACGTGATCTCAACCTTGAAAACCGACTTGAAGTCCTGCCGTTGCCGCACGATGAATCAATTTTCTACAGCGACGCAGATGTTGTGAAAGAGGCTGCCTTGGTGGTGGCGGTGACTCGATTCACCGAGCAGAAACGGGTGGACGTATTGATTGAGGCGTTCGCATTGGTGGTGAAAGAATTCCCTGAGGCGAGACTGGAGATTTACGGCGAGGGGCCGTTGCAGCCCGACATCGAACGACTCATCGAATCCCGAGGCCTTTCTCTGGACGTCAGGTCCGTTTCGGGTACCCCACCGCTTGCGGTGGGATCTGCCCGCGAATCGAAAACCCAGGGCAAGCCCTGGGGCGCCCCGAAATCCGTGGGCGACGGATCCACCGATTCCGTGGGCGGCAGACCCCCCGATTCCGAGGGCAGGAGACCTTCCGATTCCGTGGGCGACGGATCCCCCGATTCCGTGGGTGGCAGACCCCCCGGTCTGCCCCCAATGGTGACCATCCACCGCCCTCTGCCACAGGACGAACTGCGCACCGTCTACAATCGCGCATCAGTGGTCGTGCTAAACTCCCATCGCGAAGGGTTCGGGCTGGCTTTGTCCGAGGCAATGCTGTGCGGCACGGCCGTGGTCGGAGTACGCTCCGGCGGCATCACCGACATCATCGAACACGAACAACGTGGCTTGCTGGCCGAACCGGACGACGCGCCCGCACTCGCCTCAGCCCTCATCCGCATACTCAAGGACACTCCCCTGCGCACAAAGCTTGCCGCCGCCGGCCATGAGTTTGCTCACGCAACTTACGCCTCCGGCCCCTTGGCAGCACGGTACGCGCAACTCGTGCAGGACGCGGCCGCCTCAGTTTAGCCAATATCGGCGGGTTCGAAGACGGACCCGCCCTACAAAGCTTGCCGCCGCCGGCCATGAGTTTACTCGCGCTACCTACACCTCCGGTCCCCTGGCGGCGCGGTATGCGCAGATTGTCCGCGAGGCCGCCTCACGATAGCAACCCTCACACCTCATGGAGAGATTCCGTAGACTGGTGGCCCATCAGCTTGCTGTGGGATCAATTAGCCCCACCATGAATGGTGGGCCACCAGCGAGGACGTACACCACGCACGATTTTCCTCCCCCGCAGCGAGCGATAACAACTCCATTCTTGCTTACCTTCCATTTCCCCCCAAAAAACCGCTTGACTTATGGGCCGCTGCGCCCTTCTTTCGCCAACATTATTTGTGAAATCGGTCACAAGGCCGATTTGCAGAATTAAGGAAGCGTGCGATGTCCGAGTACCTGGCGGTCTTGATCTTTATCTTTGTCGGCGCCGGGATGGTGCTGTTTACTTTCTTCCTGGCCCGCATCCTGCGGCCCCATAATCCCTACCCGGAGAAAAACGTCAACTACGAGTGCGCCGAACTCCCCATCGGCAGTTCCTGGATCAAGTTCCACAACCGCTATTATATCTTTGCACTAATCTTTGTGATTTTCGACGTCGAAGCGGTTTTTCTGTTCCCGTGGGCGGTGGCCTTCGGGCAATTGGGGCTGTACGCGCTGGTCGAGATGGTGATATTCATTTTCATTTTGTTGTTTGGTCTTCTGTATGCCTGGAAAAAGGGAGTGCTGAAATGGGCCTGATTAAGAAGGTGCCGGTATATGCCGAGCATGTCCCCGGTGGCGGGTTTGTAGCCACGCAGCTTGAGTCGGTTCTCAGTCACGCCCAGGCATGTTCGATGTGGTATTTGCTTTTTGCGACTGCCTGCTGTGCTATCGAACTGATGTGCACCGGTGCTTCCCGCTATGACTTTGACCGTCTCGGCATGATTTTCCGCCCCACGCCACGACAGGCCGACCTGATAATAGCCGCCGGTACTATTACGAAAAAGATGGCCCCACGTCTCAGGCGCCTCTACGACCAGATGGCCGAACCGCGCTACGTGATCGCTATGGGTGGCTGCACTATCAGAGGCGGCCCATTTTACTATGACAGCTACGCCGTCGAGAAAGGGATCGACCATATTGTGCCGGTCGATATCTATATCCCCGGTTGCCCGCCGCGGCCGGAATCTCTCCTTGAGGGATGCCTGCATCTTCAGAAGAAGGTAAAGGCCCAAAAACTTGCTGACTGGCACGAGAAGTAGCATGACCCGAGACGAACTCAAAGAACATATCCTCAAGAAATACGACGGGCTGCTGACCCCTCTGGAAACAGGCGTCTTTGACCTGATGTGCGAAGTCAAGCCGGCTAACCTGACCAAGGTCGCGCGGATGCTCTACGACGACGAGCAACTCAAGTTCGATTTCCTGAACAACATCGCCGGGGTCGATACCGGTGAGCAGTTCGAGGTCGTCTACTCGCTGTCGTCCATCAGCAATAATCTTCGCCTTGATTTCAAGTTAGTGCTCTCGTATGACCAGGCGGTTATCGATTCGG
Source organism: bacterium (assembly GCA_030605565.1). Lineage (GTDB taxonomy): Bacteria > Zixibacteria > MSB-5A5 > GN15 > FEB-12 > JAJRTA01. The sequence continues at coordinate 16,299 of JAUWIB010000131.1, read as the reverse complement.
TCAAGGATATCTGGACAGCCGCCGACTGGCATGAGCGTGAAATCTGGGAACTGTACGGTATCGACATCAATAACCACGATAACTTGAAACGATTCCTTTTGCCCGACGACTGGGACCAGGGATACCCGATGCGCAAGGACTGGGACGCACCCGACTTTGTGCGGATGCCGGAGCTATAGGTTGGCTGAACTGAGAACAGAAGAGTTCCTGGTCAACATGGGGCCGCACCACCCCTCGACGCATGGTGTTTGCCGATTGATACTCACTATGGATGGTGAGAAGGTCGTGGCTATCGAACCGGTGATCGGCTACCTTCATCGCGCCATCGAGAAGATCTGCGAGAACCGCACCTATCCTCAATGTACGCCGTTGATGGATCGCTTTGAATACGTCACGGCTATGGCGACAGAGCACGTCTACGCCCTGGCTGTCGAGAAACTGGCCGGGCTCGAAGTTCCCGAGCGGGCGGAGTACCTGCGGGTTATCATGGTCGAACTCAACCGGATCGCATCGCATCTGATATTCTGGGGAGTGACGGCGATGGATGTCGGCGCCTACACACCGTTCCTGTACGGCCTGCGGGAGCGTGAAGACATCATGGACCTGTTCGAGATCACTTGCGGCCAGCGGTTGACCTATAACTACATTCGCATCGGTGGTGTCTCCAAAGATATCCCGCCGGAATTCGTGCCGAAGTGTCGTGAATTCGTGAAGATGATGTGGAGTAAATTCTCAGACTACGAGGGTCTGCTGAACGGAAACCCGATCTTTCTGGGACGCATGAAGGACATCGGTGTGCTTACACCTGAGGCGGCCATCGCCTACGGTGCTTCCGGACCCGTGCTGCGCGCATCGGGCGTCAAGTACGATGTCCGCCGCAACGATCCTTACTCCGTCTACGACAAGTTTGATTTCGAGATACCCACTCAGCCGAATGGCGACTGCTACGATCGGTTCATCCAGCGACTTGATGAGATGAAGGAGTCGCTGAAGATTATCGAGCAGGCGCTGGACAATCTGCCCGAGGGTGACATCAAATGCAAGGTCAAGCCGAAACTCAAGCCGCCTGAGGGCGAAGTGTACTCACGGATCGAGAGCGCTCGTGGTGAGATGGGTGTGTACATCCGTTCCGACGGCACTACCAAACCGATGCGAGTCAAGCTGCGCGGCAGTTCCTACAATCATCTGATGCTGGTGCCTGAGATCAGCACCGATGTATTGATCGCCGACGTGGTAGCGATTTTCGCTACCCTTGATATCATCATGCCGGAGGTGGATCGATGATCTCTCCGGTGTTTGCGGTTGGCGAGCTTGACGGCCTTTTCAGGTGGCTGAATGAGTTGCTGGTTTCGATCGGATTGCCGCAGCCGTGGCAGGACGTGATCATGTACGCCGCCCTGAGTGCGACCGTGTTCGGCTTGCTCGCACTTATTGCGTTGTTCCTGGTCTGGTGGGAACGCAAAATCGCCGCTCACATCCAGCAACGTTTCGGCCCCATGCGGGTGGGCTGGCATGGCTGGTATCAAACGGTCATGGACGCGCTGAAGCTCCTGCAAAAGGAAGATATTCGCGTGGCGACCCGCGACAAAGTCGTCTTCTTCTGGGCGCCCGTAATCTGTTTTGTGGCGGCCTTTTCGGCCTATGTCTGCATGCCGTTCGGACGCGGGCTGATCGTAGCCGATCTCAACATCGGTATCCTGTACATTATGGCCGTGACGACCTTCACCGTGATCTCGCTCTTGATGGCCGGCTGGGGTTCCAACAACAAGTACGCTCTTCTCGGCGGTATGCGCTCGGCGGCGCAGGTGATCAGCTACGAAGTGCCGATGGTGGTGTCGCTCCTGGCGGTTATTCTGTACGTAGGCTCGCTTTCGATGGTTGACATTGTTGAGTCACAGTCCGGTTGGTTCAACTGGTTCATTTTCCGCGTGCCGTTTGGTCCCATTGCGTTTGTCACCTACACCGTGGCCGCCATCGCTGAGGCCAACCGCACGCCGTTCGATATCCCCGAGGCCGAGCAGGAACTGGTGGCAGGGTATAATGTCGAATACTCCGGCATGAAGTTCGCCATGTTCTTCCTGGCCGAATTTATCAATATGTTTACGGTTTCGGCCATCGCCGCGACCGTGTTCCTCGGCGGCTGGAACGGCCCCTGGTTGCCGTCGTGGGTCTGGTTTATGGGCAAGACGCTGTCGATGGTTTTCCTCTTGATGCTCGTTCGATGGACCTATCCAAGATTGCGGGTCGATCAACTGATGGAATTCGCCTGGAAGTTTCTGGTGCCGGTGACGTTTGCCAATCTGATTCTGGCCGGAATACTGAAATACTTGGGATATTGGGAGTAGGTAGTTCTCGGATGGATTTGATAAGCCACATAAAGAACCTTCTCTTAGGTCTCGGTATTGCCGGAAAGCATCTCGGTCGGCATGCGATCACTATCCAGTATCCCGAACAGCGTTACGATATTCCGGAAGGCTCGCGCGGCATCGTCGTACTTCTATCCGACAAGGAGACCGGCGAACTAAACTGCACCGCCTGCGAGTTGTGCATGCGGGCCTGCCCGACGGCGGCAATCCGAATCGATTCGCATCGCGACGAGAACAAAAGAAAAGTGCTCGACCAATTTATCGTCGACAACGCCCTGTGCTGCTTCTGCGGTTTGTGCGAAGAGGCGTGCAACTTCAGCGCGCTTAAAATGGCAACCAAGTATGAATTCTCGACGCTGGACAAGGACGACCTGACCTGGGATGTGAAGAAATTGCAGGAAGTCGGTCTCGACGTCGACTACGTAGACACCCGCAAGAAGAAAAAACCGAAACCGGCCAAGCCTGTTTCAGACAAACAGGCCTCAACTGAACCGGCGGCGCCGGCAAAAGACAATACGGAAACAGCAGCCGAAGAGAAGCCGCCGGTTGCCGATGAGACGGTGGCCGACAAACCGGCCGATACTGCGACTGAAGCTGCCGACACCCCTGTGGCGGAGCCACAGCCGCAGCCTGCTACCGATGTAACGACGCCGACTGAGCCGACCGAAGAGAAGCCGCCGCCTTCACCGGAGGCGCCCACCGAGACGCCCGTGGAAAAGGCTATCCCCAAAACTGAAGACAAGAAAGAGGGAGATCAAACCGATGCAAGCGCTTGAGCCCGGCATTGTTTTCTGGATTCTCGCCGTAGTGATCCTGGTTTCCGGGTTTCTCGTGGTGACACTCAGGAACATGTTCCACTGCGCCCTCTGCCTGATTCTGTGTTTGTTCGCAGTGGCCGGCATCTATGTGCTGCTTGAGGCGGAGTTCCTGGCCGCAGCGCAGGTCTTGATTTACGTCGGCGCGGTGGCGATCCTGATTGTGTTCACTGTTATGTTGACATCCGATCTGGCTTCTGAATCACTGATCCAGCACAACGAGAATGGCACTATCGCCTTTGTCGTGTGCGCCTTATTCGCTATCGGTGTCCCCTACCTGATCAAAAATACCGGCGTCTGGATGCCGGCTAAGGGTGAGTTGATCAGCGACAACGTCGGCAGTATCGGCAAGTATCTCATGACCGATTTCATGCTGCCGTTTGAATTGGTATCAGTGCTCTTGCTGGCGGCTTTGATCGGCGCCATCGTGCTGGCCAGAAAGGAGCGCTCCTGATGTATTACTATCTGGCTTTGGCGGCTGCTCTTTTTGCCATCGGTCTGTTCGGCGTTCTGACGCGTCGCAATGTCATCGGGATTCTGATGTCGCTGGAACTGATGTTTAACGCCGCCTGCATAAACTTCGTCACCTTCAACAAATATGTCGCCACCGACGCTCTGGTGGGGCAGATGTTTGCGATTTTCATAGTGGTCGTGGCCGCGGCCGAAGCAGTCGTGGGACTGGCGATAGTTCTGTTGATATATCGCAACTGGCGCGGAATCGGCATGGATAACGTCAACGTAATGAAGTGGTAGGATAGCAAGCATGACCGAACACTCATACCTGATTGCGCTGCTTCCGCTGTTGTCCTTCCTGATAATAGTCTTCTTTCTCAGGTGGAAGGAGATGCTGTCGGCTGTATTCTCGATCATGATAATCCTGGCCTCCTGGGTCATGTCTATCATCGTACTGATCGAGACGCTGGCTCGTCACGGCGAACCGTACGAGGCCTACTACAAGTTTATTGATCTGGGCAGTTTTGTTCCGGAGATCGGCATCCTGATTGACCCGCTGGCAGCCGTGATGCTGCTGGTGGTTACCACTGTCGGCGCCAGCGTGGAAATCTATTCGGTCGGATACATGCACGGCGACCCGCGTTTTAGCCGCTTCTTCGCTTACCTGTCGCTGTTCCTGTTCTCGATGCTTGGTTTGGTGCTGGCCAATAACTTTTTCATGATCTTCATCTTCTGGGAGTTGGTCGGTTTGACCAGTTATCTGCTGATCGGGTTCTGGTTTGAGAAAGTATCGGCGGCCGACGCATGCAAGAAAGCTTTTATCACCACTCGCATCGGTGACCTGGGTTTCCTGGTCGGACTGTTCCTCATTGCCGTATACGCCGGCACGTTCAACTATGGCGGCGTCTTCGACCAAATCTCAGCCGGAGTTATCCCCGCCGGTATTGTCACGCTTATCGCTATCTTTGTGTTCTGCGGTGCTGTCGGCAAATCGGCCCAGTTCCCCTTGCACGTATGGCTGCCGGATGCGATGGAAGGCCCGACGCCGGTTTCGGCGTTGATCCACGCCGCTACCATGGTGGCGGCGGGTGTCTACCTGGTGGCGCGCGCCATGACTGTTTTTGTCGGGTCGGCTGAAGCCTCGTTGGTGGTAGCCATCATAGGATTAATTACGTCGTTCATGGCAGCGTCGATTGCCCTGGTGCAAAACGATATCAAACGTGTGCTGGCCTACTCCACGGTCAGTCAACTCGGCTACATGATGATGGCGCTCGGGTTGTATGGTTACGATTCCGCCATGGGACTCCATTCGCCCGGTTTCTACGCCGGAACTTTCCACCTGATGACGCACGCCTTCTTCAAGGGACTCCTGTTCCTTGCCGCAGGTTCGATCATTCATGCCATTCGTACCAACAACATTCAGGAGATGGGTGGGCTATTCAGTAAGTTGAAACTGACTGCGCCGGCATTCATAATCGCATCGCTGTCTATCGCCGGTATCTTCCCGCTGTCCGGCTTCTGGTCAAAAGATGAAATCGTGGCCACCGCGTCGCATCATCCGGTTTTCCTCGTGTTCACTCTACTGATCGCGTTCATGACAGCGTTCTACATGTTCCGGTTGTGCTTCCTGACCTTCTTTGGCGAGCCACGCGATAAAGAGAAGTACGAACACGCTCATGAATCACCGAAGTCCATGACCTACCCGCTGGTGTTCCTGGCCTTCCTGGCGATCTTCGCCGGTTGGGTCGGCCTGCCCTGGTTACAGAATGGTTTTGCATCGTTCGTCTACCACGGCGAGCCGTATCATCCGCACGCCAACTGGTGGTTGATGATTATCTCGACCATCATGGCCGTCTCCGGAATCGGACTGGCCTACCTGATGTATTACAAGAAATCAATCTCCGCCGACCGCGTGGCTGAAAAATTCAAGCCGCTCTACACGCTTCTTTACAACAAGTACTACTTCGATGAGTTGTACGATGCGGTGCTAATACGCCCCGTGATGGCCTTTGGGCGGCTCATGTGGCGTTTCGACGCGGTCGTAATCGATGGCCTGGTCAACGGCACAGCCTGGGCAACCGTGTTCTGGGCGGATATGAAACAATGGTTTGACAAATGGATCGTCGACGGCGCCGTTAACGGCTCCGGATGGATTGTCCGGCAGAGCGGTAACATCGGTCGTTTCCTGCAGACCGGTCGCGTGCAGTCCTATACCTTTTTCGCGCTGCTGCTGGTGGTTTTGGTCAGCCTATTCAAGCTTGAGGTCGGCCCACAGGAGAGAGAAGTCGGCTGGCCCGTCCTGACCATTCTGCTGGCGGTCGGTATTATATTCCTGGCCATACTCTCTCGTACTATCGGACGACAGCCGGCCGGCCAGGAAACAAAACAAGAAGAACATGTTTGAGTTTGGAGGATAGATCATAGTCATGGAATTTCCGTATCTGAGTTCATTGATATTCGTACCCATATTCGGGATGGTGGTCGTGATGTTTCTCCCCAAGGAGAACCACAAGGCCATCCGGTGGACCGCGACCATCATCAGTCTGATCCCGATGCTGGTCTCCTTCTGGCTCACCTGGGATTACTTCGTCAACTTCTCCGGTTCGGCGGCCATGGCCTATCAGGAGGGTCCGTACAGTTGGATACCCTCTTTGAACGTCCAGTACTTGCTGGGTGTTGACGGCATCTCGGTGCCGATGCTGTTTTTGACCGGGCTTTTGTCTACCCTCTCCCTGCTGGCGTCCTTCGGCATCACGAACCGCGTCAAGGAGTACTTCGCTTTCTTCCTGCTGTTGGAGGCGGGTATGATGGGCGTGTTTGTATCGCTTGACTTCTTCCTGTTCTACGTCTTCTGGGAGATCATGCTGGTGCCGATGTACTTCCTGATCGGTGTCTGGGGCGGACCGCGAAAAGAATACGCCGCGATCAAGTTCTTCCTCTACACGCTGTTCGGGTCGATCTTCATGTTAGTATCGATCCTGATTTTGTACTTCACATCCGAACCGCACACACTGAACATGTTGACGCTGATCGAAACCTGCCCGACTCTGTCGCATTCGCTGCAGATGGTCTGCTTCATCTTCTTCTTCATATCCTTTGCCATCAAAGTCCCGGTCTGGCCGTTCCACACCTGGTTGCCCGATGCGCACGTAGAAGCGCCGACCGCGGTGTCGGTAATCCTGGCCGGCGTCTTGTTGAAGATGGGTACTTACGCCATGCTGCGGGTCAGTTGGCCGATGTTCCCCGATGCTCTTCGCACGTTGTCGTTCTGGATCGCCATTCTGGGTGTGATCGCCATCATCTACGGTGCGCTGGTCTCGATGGCGCAGAAGGATCTTAAGAAACTGGTGGCGTATTCGTCGGTCTCGCACATGGGCTACTGTATGCTGGCGCTGGCGGCGTTCTCATCGGTGACGGCGATTGCCGGTTGTATGTTCCAGATGGTTTCACACGGCCTTATCACCGGCGCACTCTTCCTCTTGGTTGGAGTCCTTTATGATCGCGCCCACACTCGTGAAATAGCAGCCTTTGGCGGCATCGGCGCCAAGCTGCCCGTTTATTCCGGCATCATGATATTCTTCTCGATGGCGGCGTTGGGCCTGCCGGGGATGAGCGGTTTCGTCAGTGAATTCATGATCTTTGTCGGCGCCTTTGGAGCCTTGAGCAAAGTGCTGGTCGGCATTTCGGTTCTTGGTGTCGTGCTGGGCGCCGCTTATATGCTGCGCATGGTGCAACGGATATTCCTCGGCGAATTCGACAAGGCTAAATGGGGTGGCCTGACGGAGATCAACTTCCGTGAAATCGTCACGGTGGCGCCGCTGATGGTGCTGACGGTGGCTATCGGCGTCTACCCCGCGCCGCTCTCTAACCTGATGAGGGCTACTTTGGAGAATCTGGTAACGTTGATGGCCAGGTAAAGCGATATGGAATTCCAACTGCCCGAATACAACCTGCGCATGATGCTCCCGGAGATATTCCTGTTTCTCTGGGCGCTGGTGGTGTTTCTGTTCGATCTGCTGAGCAAGCGGCGGAGCGAATCGGCTGTGGGATATCTCACCCTGCTCGGGCTTCTTATCTGTGGCGGACTCTTGGCCACTACCGGTTACGGCCGCGGGTTCGGCAATATGTTCTTCTCCGAACCGATGGCGTTGTTTTTCAAAATAATATTTCTCGGTTCGGCTTTCATGGCGGTCGGCAGTTCTTTCGGTATTATCAAGCAGAAGATCGTCAATCATCGCGGCGAGTATTTCGGTCTGATCCTGTTGTCGACGGTGGGGATGATGTTCCTTGCTTCCTCTCAGGAGTTGTTGTCGCTGTGGATCGGTCTGGAGTTGACCACCATTCCACTCTTTATTCTGGCTGCGTTCTTCAAGGATGACAAGCTATCCGTCGAAGCCGGGATAAAGTACTTCGTGTTCGGCGCTTTTTCATCGGCTTTGTTGCTGTATGGTTTTTCGTTTCTCTACGGCATGTCCGGCACTACCGAGATAGTGGCGATGAAAATGAATCTGGCGGCTCTGTTCATTGCGAACGGATCCCTCGGGGTAGTGCCGCTGGTGGCTATGGTTATGATTATTGCCGGTTTGGGTTTCAAATTATCCCTGCCGCCGTTTCATCAGTGGGCGCCGGATGTCTACGAGGGTTCGCCGACACCGATCGCCGCCTTCCTGTCGGTCGGGTCCAAAGCAGCCGGGCTGGTTGCCTTTGCCAAGATTTTCGTCAATGGACTCTGGGCTTTCTGGGGCGCTGAGATGGCGCCCAATGATTGGGGATATCTGACCGGTATCCTGGCCTGTGCGGCCATGATTTACGGCAACGTCGTGGCTATCCGTCAAACCAACATCAAGAGGATGTTAGCTTATTCGTCGATTGCCCAGGCCGGTTACATTATGATCGGCATGGTGGCTGTCAACGAATGGGGATTGGAAGCGGTCGCCTTCTATGTCTTTGCCTATCTATTCGCCAACATGGGTGCTTTCGCCATTGTCGCTATAGTCGAAGACAAGACCGGCTCCTGTCAGATCGGAACCTATCGCGGTCTGTCGCAATCGTCGCCTGGGCTGGCGGCGTGTATGGCGGTGTTCTTGTTGTCGTTGGCCGGCATTCCACCGCTGGCAGGATTTCTGGCCAAGTACAAGGTGTTCGCAGCCGCCATTTCACTGGCCGGACAAAGTCAGGATTACACCTGGTTGTATTGGCTGGCCGGGGTCGGCTTGCTCACGACCGTGTTCGCGCTGTACTACTATGTCAACATCATAAAGCAGATGTACTTCTCGGCTGAAGAGTCGCCGTATCGTATCAAACCGAACGCGCCGGCCGTGGCGGTGGTTGCCATCGGTTTGATCGGCGTGGTTTTGTTTGGAATCTATGCCGAGCCGATCCTGCAGTTCGTCAAGGATATTCCCGCTGCCGCCGGAGTGATCCCCAGGTAGACATTGATAATAGTTGACACATTCGGGGCACACCGCTATAATCAAATCGGTGTTGCTCAGGGATGGGTTTTGGTATGACCTTACTTAACACAGTACTCGCGGTTGTCAAGCGCCACTTTGTTTCCGGCGTTCTTGTGGTCGTTCCTCTGATTCTGACTTACCTGGTACTCAAGTTCCTTTTTGAAGCCGTTGATGGTATCCTGCAACCGATCCTGCACGCTGTTCTTGGATACTTCGTTCCGGGGTTGGGTGTGGTCACGACGATTCTGCTGATCATACTGGCCGGGTTCTTCACGCGCAACATTGTCGGGGCGCGCTTCTACCGTATGGGCGAGAGAGTACTGGTGCGTATGCCTATCATTCGTCCCGTTTACTTTGCGGCCAAACAACTGCTGGAGGCTATCGCCCTGCCGACCGTGCAGTCGTTCAAAGAAGTGGCGTTGGTAGAGTATCCACGTCGCGGCGTTTATGCGCTCTGCTTTATCGCCAAACGGGTCCGGCTGGGATCGGACGAAGAGAGCCGCGAGTGTGTTTCCGTGTTTGTTCCGTCAACCCCGACCCCAATATCGGGAATCGTTATAATCGTCCCCGCCGACGAAGTCAGGCCGGTCGCCATGACTGTAGAGGAGGGTATAAAATTCCTCGTCTCAGGTGGCGTGGCATCACCGTCCACCATTCAGTTCCGCTCGCACAACAATCCGAAAGAGAATAGAGAGGTAGTCAAGTGAAACTGGCCAACCTGATAATGGAACGCCGGATATCGATCAATTTGCAGGCCAGGACCAAGGACGAGGCTGTCGTTGAGTTGCTGGGTTTGATCCGGAACGAGGGGGTCCAACTCGATTTCGAGGCCATCCTCAGATCAATACGGGAACGTGAGGAAATCGAGAACACCTCCTATGGTCACGGTTTTGCTTTTCCTCACGCGCGAACGGATGCAGTGTCCGAGTTGTATATCCTCATCGGTGTCTCAAGGCAGGGGCTTGAGGGCAAGACCGCCGATGGTACTCCCTTACATGTTGTCTGTCTGCTCCTGACTCCTTCTACCATCGCTAAACTGTATCTTCAGATGCTGTCCGGACTGGCCGCCTTCGGACGCGTGAGCGGCACGCTGGAAAAAGTGTTGGCCGTCAGCCGACCGGCTGACGTGATCAAGCTGGTTAGCGATGCCGGTCTCCAGGTCGACAAGGAATTGATGGTCAAGGACGTCATGCGCCACAAGGTAGCCAGTGTGACACCCGACAACACGCTCAAGGATGTTGCAAACAAGATGTTCCGCTACCGGCTTTCGGCCCTGGCGGTGGTGGACGAAAACAACAAACTGTTGGGTGTTATCGACGATCGCGACCTGATTAAGGCGGCCTTGCCCGATTACAAATCGTTGATCTCGAATTTGAACTATTCGATGGACGTAGAGCCGTTCGAGGAGTTGCTCAAGCAGGAGGACAAGATCAAGGTCTCGCAGCTCTACCGTTCCGACTACGAGGTCACCAGTCCAAGCACCCGCATTGTTGAAGTTGCGGCTATGATGATCTTCAAGGATGTCAGAAAAGTTTTCGTTGCTGAAGACGACAATTTGGTTGGTGTTCTCCTGCGCAAGGATATCGTCAGCATGGTCATCAGGGGTTGACCGTAACATCAAGCCTTCCATTGAATTCCAAAAGGATACAGCGGTAGCATGAGCCTCCCCTCCGGTAAGTACGAAACCTCCCCCGGACTTTATGTAATGATGGCGACGACTCTTGCCGCCACCATTCCGGGTTTCTATCTGGGTCTGACTCATACCGAAGTTTCCCCGATACTCGGCAGCCTGCTGTTCGGCATGTCCATTTTCGGGGCGGCGTTCTGTCTGGCCTGGGCGGCCGAGGCGGCGCAGATTGACATCTCGGAGTCGCTGGCGGTGGCTATTCTGGCGCTCCTGGCGGTGTTGCCGGAGTACGCAGTCGACTTTGTTTTCACCTGGAAGGCAGCCCACGATCCCGCTCAAGCGCACTACGCTATTGCCAACATGACCGGCGCCAACCGGCTGCTGGTTGGCCTGGGTTGGCCGGTGGTTCTGTTTCTGTACGTCTGGGTTAAACGGCGCAAAGAGATCATCATGGACTCCTCACAGCGGGTCGAGATATTCTATCTTGCGATGGCCACGATCTACTCGTTCACCATCCCCCTGAAAGGCAGCCTTAATCTGATCGACACGGTAATCCTGGTCACGATTTTCGCTCTCTACACACGACGAATAGCTAAGATGGAAACGGTCGAACCGGAGATGGTCGGCCCGGTCAAAATCATCGCAAATATGACTACCCGGCCACGTAGAACTATAACGGTGTTTTTCTTTGGCTGGGCAGGAGCGGTGATTTTCTTTTCCGCGGAGCCGTTCGCGCACTCACTGGTCACCATGGGAACGACTCTCGGAATCGATGAATTCTACCTGGTGCAGTGGTTGGCGCCTCTGGCATCGGAGGCGCCGGAATTCATCGTGGCGGCCACCTGGGCGCTTCGGGGCGCGGCCGGGTCAGCCCTGAAGGCGCTGATATCATCGAAGGTGAACCAGTGGACTCTGCTGGTAGGCACCATTCCCCTGGTGTTCTCGATCTCAAGTGGATACGCTCGGCCATTCATCCTGGACGTCCGGCAGGATCACGAACTGCTACTCACGGCGGCTCAGTCGCTTTTCGGAGTAGCTGTTTTGATGAACCTGCGGTTTAATCGCTCCGAGGGTGTCTTGTTAGCTGTGCTTTTCTTCGCCCAGCTTATCTTTGCGGAAATCCGGATGGAAGTTATGGTGCTCTATCTGCTGTTGGCCGCCGTATACCTCATCATGCAACGGCGCTGTCTCATACCGGCCATGCGCACCGGCCTGGGCTTGAAGGAACGCTGAGACTACTTTTTCTTTTCCCTGAAACCGATCCGTGGGAACGGGTTCACCGTCGAACTGGCGATGTTGGTCAGGTGGGCGTTGATCCGCTTGAGGAATCGCGCGTACATACTCACCGTCACGGCATCGGAGGTTGAAAGCTCCTTGTCTACACCGCGTACCAAGTCGCTATTAATTGACTCGGCTTTCTTGGCTGTATCCTCCTCCAACTGCATCACTTCCCGGGCCGCCCGTTTGTCCTGAGTCTTCAGAATACGGATAACCTTGGTAAAGGACTCCTCGTTGACGGCCTCGATCTCCTGAAGAACCTGCTCATACGCTCCGCCGTGCAGCCGATGTTTGTGCAGCGTGGCCAGACCGACGATGTTCTTGGTGTAGTCACCGATTCGTTCAACGTCGATAACAATCGAAACCAGAGCCAGCCCAGGCGCCAGGTTTTGCGTGCCCGAGATCGTCAGGTGGGTGATAACTTGTCGTCGAACCTGCCGTTCGAACTTGTTGATCTTGCGGTCGGTCTTGCGTACGTCGAAAGGAAGTTCGTCGGTGTCGGATTCACGAAGGGTCTTGCGCGCCGCATCGTACATTTTGTAATCGAACTCCATCATCGTAAGAGTGGTCTTGAAGGCGGAGTCCAGCAGGTTCTCCGAACTGAACAGTTCTTTGAACTTTTCAAACATGTATCTACTCCATAAAATAGATTATCAATCCCGGTATCACAAAGAACACCACAAATATATACGCTATCGGCACCAGTTTGGATCTGGCCGTCAAGTTGCCCAGTTGTGTGGCCAGGAATATGGGCACCCGTTTGAGCGGCCAGAAAATCGCGATGCCGTACACGTTGAACATCAGATGAGCAAAGGCAACGGCGACGGCGTCGGTCGATCCGGTGACGAATGAAGCCAGGAAAGCGGTGATGGTAGTCCCGACATTGGCTCCCAGCAGGTACGGGTAGATCTGAACGGTTGTCAGGACACCGGCGCCAAGGAGTGGCACAACGATCGACGTTGTGATTGAGGACGATTGAACCATGGTTGTAATAGCTATACCCAGGATGAACCCAAGCGCCGGGGTGCGGAAAATGTAACGCTGAAAAAACTTCTCGACACGAGCCAGGACCATAGATTTTAAGACCTTCACGATATAGCGTAGTGCGATGAACAGAAAAAGCAGGGCTATAACTACGCCAATCCAGCCATTGTCACCGGTGATATGCAGGATCATTTCGGCCACGGGTTTGGTCGCGGTGGCCATTGGTGACGAAAACTCCAGACCGCCGAAGCCCGAGAACAGTGATTCCAGGAAGCGCGCGGCTTTCTCGATGATATGAAAGTAGATTTCCAATGGCAGCAGTACTACCACGGCGCAGACGTTGAATAGATCGTGCAGCATGGCGCCGGTGAAAGCTCGTTGGAATTCGGCGCGTCTGGAGATGTGGCCGATGGAGACTATCGTATTGGTGATCGAGGTTCCAATGTTGGCCCCCATGACCATTGGAATGGCTGCCTGGAAGGGAAGAACGCCTGAGGCTACCAATCCCACAACGATTGAGGTCGTGGTAGATGACGACTGAATAATCGCAGTGGACAGAACCCCGATGACCAGGCCGACAATCGGATTGGCCGTGACTTGAAAGATACCTTCGGCGAACTCCTCACCGAAAAGCTTGAATGATGCTCCCAGAAGAGTGATGGAAAGAATGAAAAGATAAATCAGCCCGGCTATGGCCAGGAACTTCAGTATCACCAGATCCCGGGTTTGAAATCTTAAGCGATATAGATGGCCGGAATCGGCGTCAGCCATGTCGATGTGCTACCACAGTGGTTCCTCGTCCCATAATTGGCGGGAATATATCCGCCGCCATTTGCGTGTCAAGTAGAATGCTGCTCTTTTCGACAGAATCCGGCAGATGTGGACATCAGCCGGGCACAGAACGTAACCTCGCGTAGGGGCGGCCTTGCGTCGCCCCAGTGAACGCCACTTGTGGCCGGCGGAGACAAGCCCCGCCGCTACGCGAGTGTACATCAGTCTGACTGGGTGGCCCGGACGTTCGTCTGGGTTTCATTCCGTGGGCGGCAGCCTCTCCCGGTCTGCCCCATTTATGGTCTGTACCCGCCGAGTCTTCAGGCACTGCGGGATGGTGGCTGTGTCTGAATAAACGGCGCCCGCCCGCTACTCCTTTTTCCCGGCGCTGGCCAGCACGTAAACATCGGTGTTGAAATAGCGCGCCGTCACCCGGCGTACCGCGTCCGGTGTTACGTCGCCGAGTGCTTTGAGATACATCTGATCGTGGCCGATCTGCCGCCGGAGGTATTCATTCACCGCCAGCCAGTAAGCTTGGTTCACCCGCGACAGGCGGGCACGGCCCAGACTGCCCCAGATCTGATTGCGAGCGGTATTGATCTCCTCGTGGGTCGGGCCATCAAGTTTCAGTTTATCGATCTCCAGGATAATTCCGTTCAACGCCTTCTGGTAGTTCTCGTGCGAGGTCCCCATGACGCAGTACATCCAGCCGAAATCTCGATCGTAAGTTGAGCCGGCGCCAACCGAGTACGCCAGCCCCTGCTTCTCGCGGAGGTTTAGATAAAGGCGTCGGTTGAGAATCGAGGTGGCGATTGACAAAGCCGGCACTTCCTCACTCGTGGCCGCCGGGAGAAGACTGCCCAAATACATACTGATCTGCTTGGCCTCCATCTCAGAATGACCTTCGCGGACTTCAGTCAAGACAGGGGGTTGCGCTCTAAATGCGGAAACCACTTCGGCGGCAGGGATCTGCCCAAACCGGCTCTGGACCCAGCTCATCACCGTATCAATCGGCAGATTGGCGCCGATTGACAGAATCATGTTTTCAGGCGAATAGAATCGGGCATGGTGAGCTACCAGATCATCGCGCGTGATAGAGCCAATCGACCGCGCCGTTCCCATGACCGGCTGACCATACGGTTCTTCTCCGAGTAGCGTTGCATAAAACAGGTTACGCGCTACTTTGCGGGCCGATGCCCCACTGCGACCGAGTGAGCCCATGAGCGACGCCCGGACGTTCTCGACCTCCTGCGAATCGAAAGCCGGCTGCAGCACCAGTTCGCTGAACAGTTCGAAACCCTCCCGCGCGTATTCGTCTATCGTCTCGAACTTTGCGAAAGCAAAGCGGCGTGTCGTGTAGTGATCGTCGTAAGGTATCCACGGATTATCGTAGAGCGTTAGATTGGCTCCGATCTCGGCCAGGTCGCGCGACAACTCCGAGGCGTCCCGGTTGACCGTCCCTTTTTCGAGACAGTGATTGACAAAATCAGTGACCCCGGCTTTGCCCACAGGTTCGTTGCCGTTGCGGTTCTTGCCCAGCAGACTGACTCCGAACACTCGACTGTCCGGGCTGCTCTTGATGATAACGGTTAGTCCATTTGGCAGCACCACGCGATGATATTCTGCCGGATCAGAAAGTTCCAGCTTGACCGAGTCCGGTTCAGGGTACACCAAGGGTTGCCCGGTTGTGACGTCATGCTCGGGGATTGTTGCCTGGTCAAAATGTGCGATCACTTCCGCCGAGGTCAGACCTTTCGGTACATAGGCTGTCTGCGTCGAATCACTGCGCGGTCGCACTACCGTCGCGATGTAATTCGGATCATCCAGCCACTCGGTCGCCGCCTGCCGAGCCTGGTTCCAACTGACTTGCGAAAGCAGGGTGCCGTAATTCTCCACGAAGTCCCATCCGGCCGTCATCAGCATGGGAGCAATCATGAAGCCAAGGTAGTGGAGTTTTTCGGAGTTGTATATCTCATGGCATTTCACGCTGGTGATTATGCCTGCGATAGTCTCATCTTCGGCTACGTGTCCGCTCGCTTGTTTCAACAATCGCGGCACGACAGCCAGGATAGTATCGACATACTCAGGCTTCTCGGTGATAATAAATAACTCCAGGCGGGAGAACTCACTTTTTGTATTGAGATAGATACCGGCCTCGGTGGCCAGTGGTGCGGCCCCCTCGGTCAGTTCCTGCAACAATGGCGAGGCTCCTTCCATGCCGTAATACTGAATCAACAAATCGAACGGCAGATAGGAACTATCATTGAAGTGTGGGGCGGCGAGAGAGAAATTGATATAGGTCGAACTGACATCGGCCACCGTATCGAAAACCTGCTGCCCCTCAATGTTCGTCTGGATGTCGTCGCTGGTTGGAGCGGGCTTTGGGTCGCCCGACTGGATGCTTCCAAAGATCGCGGCGATCGTCTTCTTCATGGTGGCCGTCTCAAAGTCGCCTATGATGAGCAGCACCATGTTGTCAGGTCGATAGTATCTTTTCCAGTAGTCGATGATGGCTGCGCGCGGGATATTCTCGACGAACGACTGGTAGCCCA
>JAUWIB010000143.1 GCA_030605565.1 bacterium | reverse complement strand
GGTTATCGGAATCGGAGTCGTTTCCGCAGGGCGATCTATTTCCATCTGGGCGGACTGGACCTCTATCCAACCAGCGTAAGAGGCTCTTGACGTGAAGTGGAATCGCTGTCACTACCCACACGATTCCCTGAAGGGCCATTTATTCTTTGTCCTTGACAATTATCGTATTGTAGGTTTATTGACCCCATCGGATTATTATCCCTGTAAACTTTACACCCTTATGAGAGAACTTTTTTGAACTTTAATCAGCAATCACATCACACTGCTTTAGAAAGCTATATTAGAAAAAGTGTCAGAACCACCGGTCGGTCCCACAACGGATTCGATGACCTGGGTATTGCACCGAGCTTAGTAAAAGCGATCGACCGACTCAACTTTGAGAAGCCGACTCCAATTCAGAAGGATGCGATACCGGTCGGTATTCAAGGCGATGATATTATCGCCATAGCACAAACGGGCTCCGGCAAGACTTTGGCCTTTGGAATTCCGATGTTGCAGCGTTTGTCCAAAGGCAAAAGAAGTATGGGGCTTGTTGTGGTCCCGACTCGCGAGTTGGCCATCCAGGTGGAAGAATCACTACAAGCTATCAGCCAACCTCTGAACATTCGTTCGGCCGTTTTGATTGGGGGAGCTTCGATGTCTCTGCAGCGGAATGCTCTCAAGAAGAATCCTCGCATGATCATCGCCACTCCCGGACGTCTAATGGATCATATCGAGAGAAGAACGGTCAATCTTGCGAACGTTGAAGTTTTTGTATTAGATGAAGCCGACCGGATGCTCGATATGGGGTTCATTCCTGACATTAAGAAAATAATGAAATCGATTCCTGATAAACATCAAACGATGCTGTTCTCGGCAACCATGCCGAGAGAAATCGAAGCTATCGCTGAGAAACTGATGGAAGACCCGACCCGGATTGAAATGGACCGTTCCGGCGCGACTCCGGTCGAAGTTAGTCACGAAATGTTTATCATCAAGAACCAGGATAAAGGCCGGCTGTTGGCCGTCCAGCTTGGGCAGTGTTCCGGTCCGGTGCTGGTTTTTACCAGGACCAAATGGATGGCCCGCAAGTTGACGACTAAAGTAAACAGGATGGGGTTTGCCACGGCTGAGATCCATTCCAATCGAACCCAGGGGCAAAGGCGTGATGCTCTGGAAGGATTCAAGCGGGGAAGATATCAGATTCTCATAGCGACTGATATTGCCGCTCGTGGGATCGATGTTTCAGGGATTGAACTGGTGGTCAACTACGACATGCCGGCCAACTCCGAGGATTACGTCCATCGTATCGGTCGCACCGGTCGTGCCGGAAAAACCGGCCACGCCATTTCATTTGCTACTACTGACCAAAGAGATTCGATCAGAGATATTGAAAGATTCATGAAAACCGAATTGGCGATTTCGGCTCTGCCGACCCTGCCTTCCGAGAACCTCCTTATAAGAAAAGCCGATCAGTTGAATTTGAGGCACGAGCCTTCTAAAGACAAGAAACCTTCGAGACCAAAAGCTCCCAAAGGTCGCTCGTCAAAACGTCAGAACTTCAAGAAAAGCAATTCCAGGAAATTCGCTGTGAAGCGGATTGGGTCAAAACAGAAGAACTCCAAGAGAAAAGACTCGAATAGACAGGGTGCGTCGTCACGCCATTCGGACGGACGGGGTTGATTAATGACTGATATAGCTCATGTCCGTAATCTTGCTATTGTTGCCCATATCGATCACGGCAAAACGACACTGATAGATTCTGTTTTCAAAGCAACACAGACTTTCCGCAAGAACCAGGAAGTTGCCGAACGGCTCATGGACAACAATGTACTCGAACGGGAACGTGGTATAACTATTCGTTCAAAACACTGCACCGTATCATGGAATGATTACCTGATAAATATCATAGACACGCCCGGTCACGCTGATTTCTCAGGCGAAGTTGAACGGGTGCTCTCTATGGTTGACTCGGTTCTTTTGTTAGTTGATGCCAACGAAGGGCCGATGCCACAGACCCGTTATGTACTTATGCGTGCTTTAAGGCTGGGCCTTCGGCCGATTGTTGTTGTCAATAAGGTAGACCGTCCGAGCGCCCGTCCGGATTATGCCCTGAACAGAACATTTGACCTCTTTATAGAATTAGGCGCCACCGATGAACAGGCTAATTTCCCGGTACTCTATGGTTCCGGTCTTGACGGATGGTTTGTTAATGAATTAGGCAAAGAAGAGCACAGAGGGATGGCTGCCCTGTTTCAGACGATCATTGACGAAGTTCCTTCTCCTCAAGTCAATCAGGATGGTGATTTTTTGATGCAAGTCAGCTCTCTTGATTGGAACGAATATATCGGTCAAATCGGTTGTGGTCGGGTTCTTCGAGGTACTCTAAGAAAAGGTGAGGATTTCACCCGCATAGTTACAAAGCTAAAAGATCCATCATCTCAAGATAAAGGCTGGGAAGTAGCTTCTTCTTCAAGAGTAAAGGGTATCCACATGTGGATTACCCGAGGACTTACACGGGTTGAGACCGATGAAATCTCTGCCGGCGATATCGTCTGGTTGGCCGGACCTCCGGAGATTGGCATTGGCGATACTTTTTGCAGGAGTGAAGATACCAACGAAGCATTGAAACCTCTTGAGATCGAAGAACCTACTCTTTCAATGTTCTTCCTGGTCAACAACGGACCATTCTCAGGACAGGATGGCACAGCGATTATGCTCCGCCAGTTGAAAGAACGACTCGAAAGAGAACTTCGGGTGAATGTCGCTCTTCGAATGGAAGATGTCGGTCGCCCCGATGGCGTGAAAGTCTCGGGACGCGGCGAACTTCATTTGGCTATCCTAATTGAAGAGATGCGACGTGAAGGACTTGAGTTCTGTATTTCCCGGCCGGAAGTTATCACGCGTCTCGATGAAAACGGTAATGTATTGGAACCTATTGAACAGTTGATTATAGATATTCCCGAGGAACATCAGGGAATTATCATCGAAAAACTGGCCAAGCGTAAGGGTGAGTTGACAACGGTTGAAAACGCCGGTACGAAGACTATTCGTGTCGAGTTTGAGATCCCTACCCGTGGCTTGTTCGGATACAGGTCGGAGTTTTTGACCGACACACGTGGTCTCGGAATCATGGCCTCTCGGTTTATTGGCTATGGTCCGTGGTGTGGCAATATTGTGTCAAGAAGCAGAGGTTCTGTCGTTAGTATCGAAACAGGTCCCGCCACCGCCTACGCCCTGGAAGGGCTTCAGGAGCGATCGGTCATTTTTGTCCAACCAACAGAAAGAACCTATGCCGGTCAGATCGTTGGCGAAAATTCAAGAAATATGGACATAACCTGCAATCCAACAAAACGGAAACACCTGACCAACCATCGATCCTCAACAAAAGATATAGGTGTCAAACTTGATGTCCCCCGTAAGATGACGTTAGAGCAGGCAATGGAGTGGATCAGAGATGATGAATTGGTTGAAATAACTCCAAGAACGATGCGGATCAGAAAAGCGGTTTTGGACACCAAAGAACGAAGACGTGGCGCGAAAAAACAAATCGCAATAGATGAAAGTGCCAATGGGTTACAATTAAGACACTCCGCATAGTCGCCTGACAAATCACATGTAGCAAAACAAGATCGTACGGATTAGACTGGAAGGCCCGGATGCCCCATCCATCTCAACAATTGTGATTGTGTATTGTACGCCTTGCCCGAGTTCGATTACCGACCAAATTATGAAGCCGTCAAGTCACTGACTTTCATATTTTGATGTTGCCTTTTATAAATGCGGCGGCTTATATTGGCTATCAGAGTTTTCGGATGGGTTGTAATACCGTCGGTTGATAGGAAGCTTGGCTGCTTTAGCCGGTGGGTCGGAGTACACATCGGTTGTAGCAACTTCCCGAGGGCCGGTATAGCATACTTTTGGAGGTCGTGGTTGTGTCCGTAGGGTCGGACATGCTGCCAAAACGAGGTGTTGAGTGACGAGGGAGCAATAGAAGTGTACGAAGTCTTTCGTTGCAGGCGCCGCTCGAGTGCCTCAGTCGTGACGGCGGTGCTGATAGCGGTACTGGCGGCAGTGTCTCTGCCGTGTTCTGTCTGGTCTCAGGCGGGCGTCGGAGGTGTGATAACCGCCGAACCAACCTTCACAACCGGCACCTTCAATAGTGTCACAATCAATCCAGGCGCGATTCCCGGTGCTGATATTTACGAAGTCTGCTATTTCGATTCGGCTGATACCGATATCAACGGCTGTGTTGCGTTGAATCCGGCGGGATGGGACGCACTCGCGGCAGACTTCGAGGATCTGGTCGAGGGTCGCATCTATGGCTGTTTTATCCGGGCTCATTATGACCAGAGCGGCGATACGGCATACAGCGACACCGTGTTTTCGACAGGGGAAGCCTTGTCGCACTTCATACTGATCACGAACAGTGCGCCGAAAGCACTGGGTACAGACGACGATGCGGCCGGCGCCCAGACCGGCACACGTGCCCATAATTATCCTAATCCGTTCAACCCCAAAGAGGAAGAAACCAGAATCATCTTCGAGTCGGACCTCAGCGGGAGCATCACGATGTTGATATATGATCTCTTTGGACATCTGGTGTACGAGAAGACTGATGCTGATGCCGGCGATTTGAGATGGTGGGGACGCAATGGTCGGGGCGAACTTGTCGCCAGCGGCGGCTATATCTGCGTGCTGAAAGTCGGAGACAAGATAGTCTCCAGGCATAAGATAGCGGTGATTAAATGAGTGACAGGGGCCTAAGGTGGCTAACTCAACCGCCTGTGTTCCGGGGTATTATTCTGTGCCTTACCATGATGATGGCGTCCACTGCGACGGCTGGTGTATCAGAGGGCGAGGCCGGTCAGGCCGATGAGTTCTTACGCTATGGCGCGAGTGTACGCTCCCTGGGTATGGGACGAGCCTACGTGGCTCTGGCTGATGATGCATCGGCCCTCTATTATAACCCGGCCGGGCTGATGCGTCTGAGGCGAGGCTTATCCGTTTATGGCATGCACTTCAAACCGTTTTATGAAAGCGATTACAACTTCGTCTCCTTTGCCGTCAGTCGCCCGGACCCCAACGCCACCGGGATAAAAAACTTCTTTTTCGGTTCCGGTTCAGCCTGGGGCGCTTCTTTCGTTCACCTGGGTTCGGATGGGTATGAGCAGCGTGATGATGAAGATAATCTCGTTGACGAGAATTTTGAGCTTTACCAATATGCCTTCATGCTTGCTTTTGCCCGTGAATACGCGGGCAGTGCCGGGATTCTCGGCTATGGCGCGACATTCAAGATCGTCCGCCACGGTGTTTCCAATGCCACCGGCGAATATAATAACTCGGATGGCAGCTTCGGTCTCGATATCGGGGTTCAGTGGCAGATGATCAATCCCCCGCTGTTAAAAGAGCTCACCAGGGTACCCCTTGTCGGCACCTTCTTCCAACTGAAACACCTGATGCCTCTGCGCCTCGGTCTCAGTATTCGCAACGTAGTATCACCCAAACTGGGGTACGGTGGTGAGAGCGATAAGTACCCGACCGCGTTGAGATTCGGCGCCAGTTATCATCTTTCAAGCAATTGGCTTTTACAGAACTCGCGGATTACCCTGGTCAGTGATTTCGAATGGCTCTACGACGACATGGATCGGCTCATTCGCCTTGACCGCCGGGTGGTGATTCACAAAGTTGGCCCGGGCGACGCTCAGTATTTCGGTACGGAGTTTCAGTACCGGACAGCGAAAATGCAGTTGTCGCCGCGTTTCGGTTGGAGCCATGTCTATGACGAACTGAGGTTCTCGGCCGGTCTCGGGTTGGCCTTCGAGACGTCGGGTCTCGACTTCCAATTCGACTTCGCTCACGGCTTCCACGAGGAGTTGGTTGATGACCAGCGGATTTCGCTGACCATCAGGTTCGGTGGCAAACGTGATGCCAGTTATTTTGCCGGGGACGAGCTAATCAGCACGAGTGTGTCACCTGACCCGAGGTGGTCAAAGGACCCCTGTTTGCCAATAGACGCAACGCAATCTGTTGATACTGTCATGTCTACCGACACCGTGATTTCTTCAACCGCCGGTTTGCCGCCCCTGAACTCCATTCTGCATGTGTTATCAGGTTACCCGGATCAATGGCGGGAGGCCGTACCGGCCGCTATCTTACTGGCATGGGAACTCGACACGCTTAATGCAGACAGGTATCTCGAGCTTGTCGGTGGACCGTCATTGGCCGTGAACCTCGCAGAAAATGCTATTGTCGCCTTCCAGGCCGGTAAACATGTAGAGGCACGTGGTTTTGCCCTAGAGGCTATTGATGAGTTTAAGGAAGTGGCCGACACATCACAGAATATTATGGACAACAACTATTTTAATGTGTTGCTCGGCCAGTGTGAGATGATCAACGCCGCTACCGATAATGGTGCTGCCGCAGACGGTGCCTGGTCGCGGGCCGAACGAATCTTGTACCGGTCACTGTCAGTTATCCAATGCCTGAGACTGCATTTCCTGGTCGGTACTTGCCACCAGAAACAAAGAGACTTTGCCAAGGCAGCCGAACAGTTCCAATTGGCGATAGAGGCATCCGACGATGATTCACAGAGTATGCGCAAACTCGCTCGCCTTTTGTTGGGAGACGCCTTGATGAACGGCGGTCGACCCGACTCGGCCATCGCAGTGCTGACGTTTATCACTGATGACCATACATTGCAGGAAGGGGAGGTGGACGCCGATTACCCCCGTTATTGGACCTTCAGTGACATGCAAATCACGGACGATGCCCAATACTTGAAGGGGCAGTGCTACTTAAAGAAAAATGACGCAATGACGGCGGCGGCTGAGTTCGTAAAGGTCTGCCGCTTTTATTCGGGCTCAGATAAGTGTTCTGATGCCAATAACGAAGCGGACAAGCTGATACAGCGGCTTCTGGAAAAGACAAGATAAGAAGAGGAGTTACAGATGGTGTTTGCGCAAAGATTCATCAATACAAGGTGGAGCCTTATCTGGATAGCCGTGGCAGTGATGATTCTGGGTAGTTGTGCTCTGTCTCAGGCTCAGGTTCAGGATACACTCAACGTGTGTCTTGAAGAACCCACGTGGGATACCAGCGGGGTCGGTGCGGGCGGTCCGAAAGGGATTCGGGTGGTATGGCGTGTGGGGTGTGATTCCGGAGCATTACCGCCCGCAACCTATGACTCGTTTGTTGTCTGGCGCGCTGAAAACCCGTCCTTCCAGCCCGAACCAGTGCAGAAGGAGACGGTGATCGGGAGAGACTCCTATCTCTTTCAGGGTTTGGATACTACCGAACAGCACTTCTTCAAGGTGAGTGCCTATCGGGGCGCTGTTCTGGCTAACTGGACGGGCACCGTAGAATGGCGGCCAAGGTCCGGCAGCGATGCATCAACTCCTGTGTCGCTGGGCTACTGGTTCTTGTGGTTGCTGACCAAAGTTAATATCCTGGAAGAAGGAAGCCTGACAGCCTGGCGTGAAGCATCAACTATGGGCCAGTGGGCTTTCTCGACGATAGCTGCCTTCTTCTTTCTGGGTATCTTTGTTTGGATATTCAGAACAGTGAGGACGCTGCGATCGACCAATGTCTTCCTGGTAGACAAGGATATTGGCAATTATAATGAATGCAAGGCGGTAATGAATCAGGAGGAGTTCAGTGGTCTGGACCCGGATCGGGTTGCCATTATCAAGAGGCTCGTCAAGTCCCGTCTGACGCGGCGGTTCTTCAAGGGCATCTTGGGCTACCTGGATTCAGTGTCGCTGTTTGAGTTTGCCGTCAAGCATCGCAAGACCCCGGATAGGTTCAGGAATATTCCGACCGTGCGAATACTTCTGTCCAGCGTCGCGTCTCTGGATGAACCAGAGGAGCTTGAGAAAGCTATGGAAGTGCGAATAATGGCCGAGGAAGAGGATCTGCGCAAGCGGAGCTTCATTGATGTCTTGTGGGCGCTCGGTGTCACGGCTCCTTTGGTCGGCCTGTTCGGTACCGTTACCGGTATCAGCATGTCCTTCAGAGAAATCATGGTGCGTTCTCTCGCCGGTGAGGAATTGCTGAAGGCATTGGCCAAAGGGATTCATGAGGCCTTGTATACTACCATCTGCGGTCTGATAGTAGGTACCCTGTTCATGCTGGCTTACTACTGGTACAATTACAAGCTGGAACGTATTCACGCTATATGGGTGGTGTTCGCATCCGACTTCGTAGATCGGCTCAAGCATGGCGTCAAGGATACCTGGGACCAGCCTGCCGCCCAGTCGGAGAAGAGAAGTAGTTAATTTACAATGGCGTTTCGAACACTGAGAACCAGGAAAGAGTTGGAGATCGTCAGTCTGATTGACGTCGTCTTCATGCTGATCATATTCGGCCTTGTGATTTCCGTAGCCTGGGGAGTGACAGACTACACGGGTCCTACGTTGCCGAAAACGTTCTCTATTGTAATAACGCGAGCGCCGGTCCAGTATGATCCTCAGGGAACCAGATTGCCTGACCATCTTATGGTGGAATTCTTCGATACCGAGGGCAACCAGGTTGGAGATACCGCCAGTTTCCCTGATGATGACGCACTCTCGACGGATCTAATGGACGCAGATCAGTTTGATGAACTGCCACCCTGTCGGTTGATCCGCGAACAGATCGAAGATTTCGCCAGGTCGGTTCGTGGGGCCGAAAGCGAAGGAGAAGGTGAAAAAGCTGTCATACACGTACAGGTCACACGCGACACCAAAACAAGAATAGTCAACTACATTACCCGGCAGTGCGTGGAGTTTCAGACTAACATTGGTTGGGTAAGATTGGTGACCAGATAACAGCACCGGACTGAGATATGGCTTTCAAGAGATTCAGATACGAGAAACGCAAAGTGATGCTGTTCCCCATGATGGATATGTTCTTCATCCTGCTCTTGTTCTTTTTGGTGAATATCGGAATTAAAGACGAGGGTGGCGAAAAGGCCTACTACGCGACGGTGCCGACTGAAAGCATGGGCGAAGCCCAGATTCTCCTGCAAATGGTCGGTGTCGACAGTGTACTGTGGCTGGATAATACCACTTTTCACCAGGACTGGCGGCGGGGCTTTCCGCAGTCACACGTTGTCCCGGTTTCGCTGCCGGTTTTCCGGGAGAAACTCGGTCATTTCTTTGATACCTATGGCCGGTGCCTTCGTAAGGACGTCCTGACCGTTATCAGATGCCCGGGCGATCTGAACTATGGCGACGTCGAGGCGTTGCAAGACAGTCTGTCCGCTGTGTTCAAGGATGTCATGCAAGGATTCACCTTGAAGCTCAGCCTGCTCGATGCAGGACCTCTGGAAGCTATCACGGTGAATCAGCGGAACGATAATGAGGCGGATCTCCAATGGTAGTCAGGCGCCGGTCATTACATCTATTGGTAATGGCTATGCTTGTCGGAATATGCCTGGCTCTGGTGTTCCCGGGCTGCGGCGACGAGGAGCGTGCCGCCAGGCTGCTGTCGGACTGCGTTGATCGGGATACCTCGATTGTTGATTTCGCTACGGCCGGTCTGAACGGAATAAAGCTTAAGGTTGAAACCCGATGTGTGTTTCAGATCGACATGTCGGCCAGCACGCCCCTACGCTGGTGCCGATTTGTGCAGAGATTCCCGACCGCCTACGTCAGGATGAAGGTAAAGATAGACGAGACCGGTAGAGTCATCGACATTTACGGCAAGAAAGATGGCGGTCAACCGGCTGCTCTGGAACAGATCGTCAGGGCGGTCAAGGGGTGGAATTACGAGGGTGGATGCCTCGAGGGTGATATCTACATGGAATTCAACGCTGCCATGTCGAGGTTGACCTTTGACGATTCGCGTTTGACGATCGTTCCGGGCTACGAGCACTGCGACATTAGCAGGTATAGAATACACCGGGTTTGGCAAGGCTGTAATTTCGGAGCCTTCAGGAGAGCTCTTGAGTGGTGATGGATTTAGCAGGCGCATTTGCCACAGAAGTCCGTAAGTGAGAAGGTGTCACTATGAACGGGTTTAAGCGAACAGGACTGTATCTACTGGCAACAACAGTGGCGTGGTTGTCGATTGCGGATAACTGTGCGGCGCAGACGGAAAAGTATCTCGCGATTGACACTGTGGAGATGGCCGGTGCTGTTTACGATTCCGGTGCAGCGCGATGCGATGAATCCATGCTGATTGCCGCCGCTGAGACCTATCTCCGTGTGAGGGATATTTTGCAGAATGACCCCGCGCTCGGCATGCAGTATCAGAAGCTCATGCCGAAAATCGCGTATATGCTGGGATGGTGCCACCATCGCCGGGCCGAGATTACCGGCGCCGGCGAACAGATAGATTTGACGTTGCTTTGGTTTGGCCGCGTTCCGGAGGACGCTGAGGGTCAGATTGGCGTCTACGCCAAACTGATGGTCGGTGAGATATCATTGCGACTAATAGTCTCTGAGAAATATGACCTGCTGTGCAGGGGCGCTTTGGACGAAGCACAGGTTCTGTCTTTGGGAGATCGTCTGACGGCGGTCCGCGACAGATTCTCCGAAGGTTACCAGCTACTGGATGCCGGTTCTTCTGGGCGTCGGTTCGCCGCAACCAAGACCGCCGACGCGATCTATGAACTGGCTCGTCTGCATCGTACTGTCGGTAATGCGAGTCAAGCCAGAGACTATTATGACAGTGTCGACTATTCGACGGTCGGTTCACGTTCCGGTGACAGTAATGCCGGTGCTGCCCTCGAGTACAATCAGTATTGCGATGCTTTGGTGCAACTGGAGATTTACCTGCAAGCTCCGGAGGATTTCGACGATGCCGTATTGGGATCCCTCATAAGCGCTCTAACCTACCGGGATAGAGCCCTTCGGAGAGGAGCTATCTCGCTGGCCGAGGCTTTGCCGACGGAGGCCGTGGAATACTTTGAGACAGCAGCTTCTCTGGGTACTGCCGGCTCGCCACTCATCCCGGAAGCTGAGTACTTTCGCGGCTGTGCCTTCCTGGACTCAGCGGTTGTCGATAATATGCTTCACAATCAGGTGGTCGGGGCACTCCGTGACGCCCGGGAGAGCTTTGAGAGCTTCGAGGATAGTGTCCAGTCCGCGGGTTTCAACAACGACGCACGGTTGCGGCAATTGGTTACCAGAGCACGGCACAAGTACCAGTTGCTGGGTGTTTCCGAAGGACGATCGATGTCCAATCAGCAGTTGGCGACGCTGGGCCGGGAGGACGTGAAGTTCCTCATTCGCATTGCAGCGTCAATAGTCGGTACTCCCCGCGCCAGATGTACCGCCACCCTGCGCAGATATTTTGATTTGCAGGATCAGAGAAGGAGATCCGGGAATACGGATGTCGACGCCTTTGTGGTAGGGCCTTGTGCCGCCCGGACAGAGGCCTTGAGCCTGAATGAGACGCTGTTTCTGAGAGGGCTGGTAATATCCTTTCAGGCTGAGGCTTATGGAGGGGAGCAGAGGTTTGCGACTTTTGATGAGGCGGCGACCGTTCTCGATTCAGTGAGAGGCGACTACGAGGGCGAGGCGAAATACGTTCAGGCGTACGCATTGTACAAGGCCGAGAAGTACGATGAGGCTGACTATCTCCTGAAGAAACTAATCACTGACTACCACAGTGTTCGGGCACTCTATTACTACGGCATGAACCTCAGAGACTGGTATGGTGATGAAGGCACTGACACCGTCAAAACCAGGATCTATGCCTCCATGCAGAAAACAGCGGACATAATCGAGTCGGCGGGACAACCGCCGGAGTATCGCAACTTCCTCAGCAGCACCAAAATCATGTTGGATGAATACCAGGACTATTTCACCAGTAATCCGGATGCTGACCTGAATATCCCCGGAACTCAGGGCGTCGTCTGTCCGGACATCCTTTCGGTAGACATGAGCGGCTCCAGACCTGATACCGTCCTTTACGAGAATATGGCTGACAAGAAGCTCATTAGAGATAAGTTCGCACAGGAGAGCCGCGAAGATTTCGCCGTGTTCGGCCTGCCGAAACTGTGGTTGCATCCCACCTCTCGTTCGTGCGAAGAGGGCCCTCTGTTGGCTCTGGCGCAGGCTCTCATCCCCGATTCGGTTCACCTTGAGAGAGTGTGGCGCGGAAGAATGCAAATTGTCGATGCCGACGGTAATATCCTGCGACCCGACAGTTGCTGGGCCGAGTTCGTTGCCGATGGATCACGGATAAACTGCAAGGATTCAGCCGGTGGTCGATACATCATTCTCGACGCCGATATCAAAACCAACGACATCGTCTCTCTGGAGATCATTGAGCCTGGCTTCTATCGCACGCTTGTTAAGTTTACAGCCGACGAACCCGGATACGCGGACCGCACGCTGGTCTTGGCGCGAATGGTCAACTACGAGGCAATGGCGGCCGGCTCGTCAGACGACCCGTTCGGATACACTTATCTGTCAGACGGCTCATACGGTTTCAAACTGACCGCCCACCAAAAATCGGAGACACCTCCCTCCAGGCTCGTCAGCGACTTCAACAGCGATCGCGACGTGAGGGATTATGCCTACGATCAAGCCAACAATCGATTCCTGGCCGTGAGCAGTCAATTAAACAACGGTCTGATTTCCGTCGACAGCAATGGATACACCGACACGCTAATGATCAAATCACGCGGGATCACGGTCGATTCAGCCGGCAACATCTACATCGCCGACTCGGGGAACCATCGTGTGCTGGTATTGGATTCGACCTTACGTGTCAACCCCGATCTGATATCCGTCAGTCGCGATGGACGTACGGACACGTTAACAATCATTTCACGCGACGGTTTGAACAGTGCCGAGGGGATCACGGTCGATTCAGACGGCAGCATCTACATCGCCGACTGGGAGAACCATCGTGTGCTGGTATTGGATTCGACCTTACATGTCAACCCCGATCTGATATCCGTCAGTCGCGATGGACGTACCGATACGTTAACAATCATTTCACGCGACCGGTTGAACAGCGCCGAGGGGATCACGGTCGATAGGGACGGCAACATCTATGTCGCCGACTGGGGGAACCATCGCATTGTTGCACTCGATCATACCGGGCGCTTGCGTTTTACATTTGGCGCCTTTGGCAAGAATGTGGATGCCAACTCCGCAGCGCCAGCCCGCCTGGTATTTCCCAACCGGATCACGATTGAGCAGGAGCCAGCTTCTGCATCCGCGCCGCGCCAAACGCATATCCTCGTCTCTGACTGGCATGGCGTCCACCGGTTTGACTGGTGGGGTCGCTATCTCGACAGCCCCGTAAGTGTCGGTCCAGCCGGGCTTGATCCGGGCATGTATCAGGAGATCACGCTTGACGGCTACGGTCCGGGCTCCGATTTGCGAATCCATCCTCTCGGTGAAAGCCAACCACGCCTGTATAGCGCACCGGAATGAGTTGGGGTTCACTAGAAACCCAGGGCAAGGAGGCTGTCTCAAAAGTCGCTTTTTCTATCGCGTAGCGGCGGGCCTTGTGTCCGCCGGAATCGAGGTGGGAGACAAGCCCCCACCCTACGCGGTGTTAGAATCTGTGCACATAAACAGTGGTGAGGACGATGCATT
>JAUWIB010000128.1 GCA_030605565.1 bacterium | reverse complement strand
GGTTATCGGAATCGGAGTCGTTTCCGCAGGGCGATCTATTTCCATCTGGGCGGACTGGACCTCTATCCAACCAGCGTAAGAGGCTCTTGACGTGAAGTGGAATCGCTGTCACTACCCACACGATTCCCTGAAGGGCCTTTTCTTCTTTCGTCCGCCCGAACCACGTGAGCCGGTGTCGCTTCGATTCTCATCAGGCAACGCCGACAGATCGATCTCATTGCGCACCTTATCTACTTTTATCACACCTACGCGAATCGCGTCGCCCATACGAAACACGCGTTGCGTGCGGCGGCCGACCAAACGGTATTGCTGTTCTTCGTACAAGTAGTAGTCATCGTCGACCGATGACAAACGCACCAACCCTTCCGCACCGAGATTGTCCAGCCGGACGAAGAAACCAAACGCGGTCACCCCCGAAATGACGCCGGTGAATTCATCACCCACGTGTCGCGCCATGTAGGCCACCTGCTTCATTCGGATGGCGTCTCGTTCAGCCGCTTCGGCAATTCGCTCCGTCTCGGAGCAATGTTTGGAGGTATGATCGATGACCGATGAGACCCGTTTGGCAAAGGCCGGGGGGTACCCTTTATCGCCCAATTGGCGCAGCAGGCGATGTACCAGCAGGTCGGGGTAGCGACGAATCGGCGAAGTGAAATGAGTGTAATGTTTGAAAGCCAGACCGAAGTGCCCAATATTGGCGCGTTGGTAGACCGCCTTCTGCATCGAGCGCAGCATAAGTTCATTGATAAAATCAGCCTCTGGTCGGTCCTTGATCTTCTGAAGGAAGCGCGCGAGTTGGACCGGCTTCATCTGGGGCGACACTGGGAAGCGATGACCGAGACGCGTCATCATCGCCGAGAACTCCTCCATCTTCTCAAGGCTCGGTCGATCATGGACGCGATACAAAAACGGCTGGGCGCGACGAAACACCTCCAGCGCCACAGCCTTATTGGCGATCAACATACACTCCTCGACCAGGCGGTGCGCCTCAAGCCGAACCCGACTGCCCAACTCAAGCACCTCACCTTTTTCATTCAGAACCAGCTTGGCCTCGGGAAGGTCAAAATCCAGAGAACCCTGAGCAAAGCGACGCTTGCTTAACAGACGAGCTACCTCCCGCGCCAGCCTCAGCGACTCGGCCACGCGATTCACTTTTGGCGACAGCTTTGTCTCGCCGTCGAACAACGCCTGTACTTCCTCGTAGGCCAAACGAGCGCGCGACTTGATCACACTGTCCACCAACTCCCAACTTTTCAGGTCCCCCTTGCGGTCGATTTCAAGAAAGATCGTGTGGGCCAAACGCTTCCGATTCGGTTTGAGCGAACAGACGTCGTTGGACAAAACCTCCGGCAACATGGGAACAACCTTGCCGGGCAGGTAGACCGAGTTGCCGCGCTCGAACCCCTCACTATCCAGCCTCGAACCGGGCGCGACGAAAAACGATACGTCGGCGATGTGCACGCCTAACTTGAAACCCGACGCCGTGCGTTCCACACTGATGGCGTCGTCGTAGTCTTTGGCGTCCTCCGGATCTATTGTGTAAATGCACTCTTTAGTCAGGTCCACCCGGCGCGCGAATTCCTTGTCGAGCTTTCGTCCGGCGGCCTGCTCTGCTTCGTTCAGGGCGTCCGCTGAGAATTCGTCGGGGAGATCGTAGTTGCGGATAACCGTCAGCAGGTCCACCCCAGCTTCACCCGGGAAGCCGAGCCGTTCGATCACTTTGCCTTCCGGATTGAGGCTTGGGTTTTCCCACTCGGTCAGCCGCGCCACTACCTTCTCGCCATCTTCGGTTTGCAGGCTTTGGCCCTCTGGAATATATAGCTCGCGGTGAAGACGAGGATTGTCCGGCAGTACTGTGCAGAAATGTCGCCCGCGATGAAACAGACCGACGATATTCCGCTCGACCCGTTTGAGAATTCGGATCACGCTGCCGGTCTGTCGGTCGCCACGCATCCCGGTCAACCGCACCATCACCTGATCACTATCCATAGACGTGAGCAGTTCCGTGGGCGGAATCATAATGTCCTCAGGTTCGCCCTCGCGAATCAGAAAGCCGGTGCCGCTACGGGTCATCTGCAAAGTACCGGTAGCGATATTCAGTTCCGAGGCCACACCGATCCGGTTGCGCTTCAATCGCACCAGTTTACCCCCATCGAGCAACTGCTTGATCAGTTCCCGAAACCGTCGGTAGTCCGGCTGGGCGATTCCCAGCGCCTTAGCCAGTTCCTTGACCTTCATGGGATGGTAGGATTTTTCGCGGATGAAGGTGAGGATTGTCTTTGAATCAAACTTCATATGACCAAGATACAGCAGGTCAAGTCATCGCGTCAAGCCAATCTTGGCATATTTGCGTCAAAATGGCAGCACGGTCAAGCCGTGTCTTTCTCGCTTCGCCGCGATAAATCGCCTTCTCGCGCTTCGTGCAGTACAATGTCATGACCGTGCCACCCATTCGCCTGTTGTTGTGGTGGTCGAATCTTCAGATTCGGCCACTGGCTGGTTCCTACCCGCCGAATCTAAAGATTCAGCGGGCACAAGAGTCAAACATCCCATGTAGCAACCAGCCGTGGTCTCTTTCACAACGTACCCGGCAGATGTCCACATCTGCCGCGCCTACGGCAACGTTTGACAAAGCGGCTGCATAGCCGTTTCTTGTCCCAATGGAAGCCATCAAACTGCTCGGCCTGTTTCTCCTGATTGTAATTGCTCTGCGTCTCAAGCTTTCGGTGGGCGTGACCCTTCTTGGCGCCGGAGTGGTCACGGCCATTCTGTATTCAGTTTCGGCTACGGAGTTGCTTGAGGGCTATTGGCAGTTAGCGCAATCGAAAAAGTTCATTTTCCTCACTTCAGTCGTTCTGCTAATTACGTTCCTGGGATCATTGTTGAAAGAAGTGGGCTACCTGGATCGTCTTTCCGGTGCTTGCCGCGGCCTGTATGGCGGTAAGCGAACGGCGGCGGCCATTCTGCCACCGCTGATCGGGTTGATGCCGATGCCGGGCGGGGCGTTATTGTCGGCGCCGCTGATCGACAAGGTGCTGTCCGAACCGCGCTACAAGCCGGAGTTCCGGACGGTGACCAACTACTGGTTTCGGCATATCGCCGAGTTCGCCTGGCCGCTCTACCCGGGACTTATTCTCTCCGAAGCTATCACGGGGATGCCTATTGGCGATATCGCTGTCATGCAATTACCACTGACCGTTATAATGGTCATCATCGGGCTACTGTTTTTCATCAGAACCATCCAACCCGGAACTGTCGCAACTTCTCGAAACGGCCTGGCCTTGATGGGCATCCTGGGCGCGCTGTGGCCGATCATGCTGGCCATCGCCATTTACGGATTCACCGGAATCCAACTGGCCTGGGCGGTGCTGATCTCAGTCGGCCTGCTGATCGTAGTGGTCCGACCGAAGCTACCGGCAGTGCTCAAGGCGGCCAGGCGCGGCTTCTCGTACAAGTTGGTGCTGCTGATATTCGGAACCCTGTCGTTTCAGACGGCACTGGAATTGGCCGGCGCCATCGAAGCCATCCCCCGGCTTGCCACCAGCTACAGTCTGCCGCCGGAACTGATCATCATCCTCGTCTGCGTCATCGCCGGACTCCTCACCGGGATGGTTGCTGCCTACGTCGCCCTCGGATACACTCTGCTGGCCGGGTTTATGTATCAACCGGAGATAATCCCTGGTCATATCATGTTAGCCTACCTGTCCGGTTTTGTCGGCATGATGCTTTCCCCCGCGCATCTTTGTCTGATTCTGACCAACGAGTATTTCAAGAGCGACCTTGGTCGTGTCTACCGCAAACTCGCCCCACCGCTGGCCGTGGTGTTTGCGGGTGGGATTTTGCTTTACTTTTCCGGCTGGCCGGAGCTGTTCGCGAGTCGATAGCAGCAGCGTACATCATCGTGCACCGTGATGCCTTTACCCACCGCACAGTGCCGGCGGTTGAATTGGCGCTCGGCGCGAAAATGGGTTCGTTTTGTGAATTTTCATCTTCGCTTAACAGGTTCGATGGTGATTCCGAAGCATCCCGTAGGGCGGGTCCGTCTTGGAACCCGCCTTTGTTGGCAGGTTTGAAGAGAAACCTTCCCTACAAGACTGATGTCCACCAGGCATCTTGATTGGTATGGTAGTGTTTTTGTGAGGGCTAAAGGTGGCAAGCCACCCATGAATGGGTCTCATGTGCTTCGCGCACAACTAACCTCACCCAGAGCGGAGTCGAAGTATTCGTAGGTTGGAACCCCTGCCCCGAAGGGGTCGTCCTGAGCGGAGGTGAAGGGCGAGGTTCCGACAACATGTTAAGAACTCAGGGCTCCCGACACAGGACTCTGGCGAGTAATTTGAGAGTCGGAACCCACAAGGGGGTTCCGACCTACGGGGCTCCTGGATGCCGGATCAAGTCCGGCATGACAGACAAACAAGTTTGACTATGCACCCGACGGCCCTTCGACTCCGCTCAGGGTGAGGTTTAGGACGCTCAGGGTGAGGTTTGGGGGTGGTCACCCGATTACCCGACCCGCTCACAATCCTGTTGACTTATTGCCCATTATTCGTAACTTATTAGTAGTCAAGCTATTGCGCGGCGCAACGAACGCAAAAAGCATGGAACTATATGACGATTGTTGGGTACTATTAGATAGAACCGACCAGTAAAGGCAGTAGATGGCAAAGAAGACCGAAAAAGAAATCGATTTCGAACTAATTGAGGCAATCCAGAACGGCAATATGGTGGCCTTCAATAATATGGTCGATCGGTACAAAGATCGGCTGATGAATGTTATCGGACGCATGTTGTCCTCGCCCGATGAGGCTGAGGATATCGTTCAGGAGACCTTCATCAGAGTCTACCAGCATCGGCAATCGTTCAATTATCAGCACTGTTTTTCGACCTGGATTTACACGATTGCGCTGAACCTGGCCCGCAATGAACTTCGCAAGCGCAAGAAGTTCAAATTCTACGACATCTTCGATATGCAGGGCAACGAGGCCGAGTTTGCTGTAGAGCCCAAACTTCCTACGCGTCTGCCGCAGGTGCTCGAGACCGCGGTAAAGGCGCTGCCGGAAAAATATCGGACTGCGTTCATCCTTCGTGATGTCCAGGAGATGTCCTACGATGAGGTCGCCAAGGTTCTTGGTGTCCCCCTCGGCACCGTAAAGTCACGGGTCAACCGGGCCCGCATGATCCTGAGAGAAAAGCTGCAACCCAGAATGGAGGAATACAATGCGTTGTCGAAAGGTACGCTCCTTCCTGTCAGCTTATTGTCGTGACGAATTGCAGAGCAATCGTCGGCGGCAGGTGAGCGAGCATCTTTTGGCTTGCCGGGCCTGTCGACGTCAGGAAACCGTTTGTCGCGATATGAACACGGCCTCACAGGAGATACCGACGCTGAAGGTTACCGACGGGTTCAACCAGCGACTTCTTCAGCGAGTGGCTCAGGAGCGGTTTGCCGAGACGCGGACCAAAGCACATCTGCCTAAGTCGGCCCCGTTGTTTATGTGGCGCAAACTGGTGCCGGTGATGGCCACCGCATGTGTAGCGCTCCTGGCGGTTATCGTTACTCTGTCGCCTTCGTTTGACGGCACTTCGCCTCAATACGCGGCCACCGAGAACGGGCTGGATGATTCCTACCTCACTGTTCAGCCGACCGGTAATCCGAATATGACGGTTCGGCTCAAGGATGACTGGTCGTTGACCGATCATTTGGCGCAGGCAGAGAGGATCAACCGCATCAGCAACAGCGTTATTCCCGCCAGCAGCTTTTCGCGGACGGGCTATTCCGGCGGCCTGGCTATGCTCACTTCCGGGAGCAGTCGGCCGATGCCGTTTGTGGCCAATTATTTTCGGACGCGGCCGGTAGTGAGGATATTCGTTGTGCCGCGGTCGACGGTAGAGAAGGAGGGTTCAGACGCGTACTAAACCGCTAACGATTTCTTTTCCGACCGCCGGACGGTTCTTACTAAGCTGTTTGGCGGTCTTTTTTGCCGGGTCAGCTTGCGCCTCCGATAGCTCTCTTTACAATCTTGAAAACGGCCTGAGTGAGTTGATTTATGAAATCTCTCGCTCAGTGGTGACAGTAGAAGCGACAAGATCGGTGCCGGGATATCTGCTTGAGGGCGCGGCTGACGAAGCCGTGCATCGGCTCATCACATCCGGCACCATCATAGACAGCGTCGGTCACATCATTGTGGCTGCTGTGACCGTGGCTGGGTATGACCAGATCGTGGTCAGGTTCGAGGATCACCGGTTACCGGCCCGACTGATCGGGGTCGATTATCACACCGGGCTGGCCTTGTTGAGCGTCGGTTACCCCCTGGGCCGACCGGCCCGACTGACCGAAAAGCACGGCTGTGTCGGCCAGATGGTTGTCGCTATCGGCAACGCTTACGGACTGAGGGCGTGCCCCACCTTAGGTTTTTGCGCCGGGACGCGACCGGACGGCTCCCTGCAGTTTTCAGCGGCCATCACTCCCGGCACCATCGGCGGCGGCGTTTTTGATCTGGCCGGCCGACTTCTGGGAATGGTGATCGGCGGGATCGGCCGAGATCGTTCAGGCGAAACCGGCCTAGCCGTTCCTGCCCATAAACTGTCGACAACCGTCAATCATTTGCTCACCCGAGGCGACCGGGTGGCGGGGTATATCGGCATCACCACCGCCGATATCGAAATATCACCCGGAATCGAACTGACACCGCCGATTCAACCGGCATCATCGGGAGGACGTCGGCTGATGGTAGTGGAAAAAGGCACCATCGTCACCGAAGTCATGAACGACTCTCCCGCCTCCAGATCGGGGCTGCGCAAAGGCGACTTGTTATTCAGCATCGGCAACAGATCGATCGGTTCCGCCTTCGAGTTGATGAACCAGGTACGACGCAGTGCTCCGGGCGGTGTGATTGAACTCGGTGTCATTCGTCATAACCGTCCGTACCTGATCAGAGTGAACGTCGGTCAGCGCCAATTGTCGCCGGTAGGGAACTTCTCAGCCGGTCAGCCGACACCGAGCCCCAGCGCTCATACCAGGGACTCGATTTACCGCGAGGTGGAGCACCTGAAACGTTCACTGATCAGGCTTGAGGCCCGGCTCAGAGACCTCGGTCCTTAATTCTATATTGCCAACCAACGTATCCTTGACTAATTTGTCAGGGATGAGTTATGCCGTTTATCCGGATAAGTTCCTGGCCTGGGCGGTTTCGTTTCGAGGCGAGAAGGATGCCATCTCCAGGCTGTTGGCGGGGTACTCGGCCGCTATCGCTCTGGCTGACGAACCGGCCCTTTCCATAATGATTAAGTTAGGCAAGGACCACTCCCTCGGCCACCGCAAGCTCTATGAGATAGTTCTGCAATCCTATCTGTTTCTCGGCTTCCCCCGGATGCTGATTGCCGCCGAACATCTGGCCGGTCAGTTTGAGGAGATCAGTTTGCCGTCGGTGGCCGAGCCGGTCACACCTGACGAATCACAGGCTTGGTTCGAAAACGGTTTGGCGCTCTGCCACCGTGTGTATGGCGGCAGCTTCGAACCACTCAAAATGCACGTGGAATCGGTCGCACCCGAAGTGTTTCGATGGATGATTGTCGAGGGTTACGGCAAAGTCCTGTCACGGCCGGGGGTATCATCGATCGATCGCGAACTGGCCATTGTCGCCTGCCTGATAATCGAGAACCGGCCGAAGCAACTGCACTCGCACATGAGAGGGGCTCTAAACGTGGGAGCCGATCCGGCCCTGGTTCGTAGAATCATTGAGGACCAGAAAGACTGTGCTCCGAGCGGATTCCGAGCAGCAGTGTCATTGCTGGATGGAATTAATGGTGAACGATGAAGAGACTTGCCCGAATCCTCGTTATCCTCCTGGCCGTCGGCATCATTGCGGTGGCCGGTGGCTTCGTGTACCTTTTCACGCTGGACGGTTTAGAGTCTATTATCAATCATCGTCTCTCCTCGCTGGTCGATGAGCAGTACAATCTGGAGGTGCATGTTGGAAACATAGCCGGGGACATTCTCAGCGGAACCGTTCTCGAGAATGTCACGATTCACTATGTCGATTCTACCCACCGCTACTTGCTCGCGGACATTCCTCGCATCACCACCGCCTACGCCTTCTCAAATCTGTGGCGTCGCAACTTCCTTCTTGAATATCTTTTTGTCGACTCAGCCGTGATCACGGTGGTGCGCGATAGTGTCGATGGCTGGCTGGTCCCCAGGTTCCCGCGCCGGTCCGACTCGTCGAGGACCACAACACCCCTAAGCTTCACAGTGGAAATGCTGGGTTTGAGTGATGTCACGGTTCGCGTTATCGAAGGCGCCGACACTCTCGGGATCGAAGATATCAACCTTGTTCTGGCACTGCAATCGACTGACGGAACCTATGGCATCAGTGTTGAGCGTCTTGAGTTTGCGTCAGCCGACAACCGGCTGCGCCTTGATGCTGCCGGCGGCAAAATGACCTACGATAAAGGCCGTCTTCTTCTGAAGGATCTCCTTCTTCATGCCGATGATACGCATCTGCGCCTAAGCGGCAGCGTAACCACGACTGAACCATGGTCGGCGGCGGTTTCGTTCGACCTTGACAACCTTGACCTGGCGGAAGTCGCGACTTTCATCGGTCCCCGGCTTAAGGGTGTAGTTGATCTTAGCGGCCGCGTTCTGCTGCAAAACGAGAAGCTGAGCGGGAGTGTCGATATCGGTGGCCGCTTCATGATTGCATCGTTTGAAAATCTGCATGTGGATTTTCGGTTTTTCAACAAGCATCTATTTCTGGATAGCTTGTACGGCACTATTCTGGGTTCATGCGGCGTTGATGGCAGCGGCGAGATCGATTTCTCCACCAAACCGGAGAGGTACCAACTCAGCGCCGACCTGCGAGGTTTTGACCTGAAGGAACTGATCGCTAACAGTTTCCACTCTGATCTCAATGGTCGGATCGACCTGCGCGGAGAATCGTTTCGCAAGAGCACGCTGGCTTTGAATATCGGCACTGAGTTGTATGACTCGGAGTTTCATGGTTATCATTTTCACGATGCGACGGGCGAGTTGGTTATCACGACCGACTCTCTGGTTTTTGTCGATCCGTTCCGGATTGACTATTACGAAAACAGCTTTCTAATCACCGGCTGCGTCGAGTATAAAGCCGAAACCGACCTGACGGTAACCGCCGACCTGTACAACCTCGACCGCTACCGAGGCAAACTGTTTGTGGATCGACCGGCTGGTCGGGGACGGGCGGAAGCTCTGGTATGCGGTCGCACCTCCGACCCTGACTTGAGGGGACACTTTGAATCCGATTCGCTGTGGTTGTATGGATTTTTCAGTCGTGATTTTTCGGCGGAGTTTGACCTGGCCCGGTTCCTAACCGGTCGGGAGGGTTTCGTACAGGTTTCTTGTTTTGACGGCAACGCTTACGGTATCCCGTACGATACTTGCTACAGCTATCTCACCGTGGATTCCGACAAAGTGTCTATAGACACTGCTCACCTCCAAAACGAGTACTCTTCGATAGTGACGCATGGTCTTCTCGATTATGGTGCGTACCCGATGCAACTGGATTTCGATTCGTTAGCTCTGGAAGTGTTTGATGTCGATTTCTACAATCGCATGCCGCTTCTGATTGAGATCGACTCGGCCGGGTTTGAGTTTCGCCAAGCGGCCATCGTCGACAACGGCGCTATGATCGCAGTGCGAGGGCGGGCCAACTTCGACGAATCACTCGACCTGACGATCCTGGCCGACAAGGTGCCGGCTGACCCCTGGATTGATCTATTCGACGAGGAACTGCCGTTCGGTGGTCGCCTTTCCTGCGATATCGGAGTACAGGGTGATTTGAATCAGCCGATCCTGGAGGTGCGAACCTCGATAGACTCACTGGTCTATCGCAACCTCGTGCTTGGTAATCTCGTGGTCGGGGCGCACTACCGCGACCAGCGCCTCAATATCGACAGCCTGATCGTTTTGTCTGATCCCGGAGAGTATCGGGCCGACGGATACCTTCATGTGGACCTCGCCTTCACATCGGACGCTATCGAACGTTTCCCCGACCGACCGATGGACATTCACATCACCGCCAACGACCGACGCTTTGACCTCGTCAGTTTGGTGCTGCCCTCGGTGGAACAACTCGACGGTGACTTTGCAGCCGACTTCACTCTGTCGGGTACTCCGAACGCTCCCAACCTGGAAGGGGACTCGCATATCAGCCGCGCGCGATTGAAATACTTTGACCTCGAGGATCCATTCTATACTGATTCAGTCGGTGTTACCATGCACAACAACCGCATCTCGATTGCGCAGGCACAGGTATACTCACCAGACCCCGAGCATCCCGTATTCTTCAACGGTGAAATCATCGTCAAGTCACTCGATAATCTCTATTACGATATCGACGTTACCATCCCTGACCCGCTTTCGGTATCCTACGAACTCGAGGACATCAAAGCCAAAGCCAGGGCCAAGCTCCATATCGGTGGAGACAGTCCGCCTTTGGTAACAGGCGATATTGAGCTTGTGTCCATGAAGTACCTCGTCAATTTCGCTGAACCACATGAAGGCTCTCCGATCATGGCTGCGCTCACAATGGAGAACAGTTGGAACCTGGACCTGAACATCGATATCCCATCCAACTACTGGATCAAGAACGATGATATCGATGCCGAACTGGCCGGTCAACTGAATCTAATCAGAAAGGATGGGGTCATACGCTTCATCGGAGAAATGGAGATTCTGCGCGGACGCGGCTTCCTGTTTGACAAGACGTTTAAGCTGGAGCCGGGTGGACGAGTGTTTTTTGAGGGCAATGAAGTGCCGAACCCACAGTTGGATATTATCGGACACACCCGGGTGGCCGCCGTGGGTCAGTCTCCGCTGGACGAGCAGGAAGTGACCCGGGAACAAATAGAAGTCTGTATCCACGTCACCGGTACGCTCGATGTGCCTGACATAAACGTGTGTGGCGGCTCCCAGCTTACCCGTGAAGAGATCGTGCCGCTGCTGGTTGCGAATTACTATACATCCGATTCGCTGACAGCCACCGGTCGGCTGGAGCAAAGCATCTCCGGAATTGTCGGCTCGCGGATATCCCAGATCGGCAGCCGCCGGCTCAACAAGCTGGGCGTTGAAACTTTTGAGATCGATCCTTACTATGAAGGTGAGTTCGATCCGCTGAAAGCGCGCGTCACCGTCGGATTCTACACTGCCCAGAACCTCTACGTTTACGGCCGCTCAGCATTGTCATTCGAGAGCTTGCAGGAGTTAGGTGTCGAGTATCGTTTCAATAAGAACTTCCTGCTGGAAGGACGTTTCGACGAGGAAGAACTTTATCGGCTCAGCTTCAAGGCGCACTGGGAGTTTTGATGGCTCGATTAGTACAGCCCATTGCGATAGCCCTTCTGATGATCTCTTTGGCGCAGGCCGACAGTCGGGAGGAGCGCCTGAAGCTACGGTGGCTGCGAAACAAGCCGGCCATCAGCGTGATCAATGTCGAGGGTTCCAGTTTCTTCAGCGCCGGTGAAATCAAGAAACGAATGTACTGCCGCACCCGCTCCCTCTGGGGCACCCTCAAAGGTGACCGTCGCACGCGAGTTCAACGAGAATCGCTGGGACGCGACACCCTCGAGATCAAATATCTGTACTTCACAAACGGCTTCCTTGGTGTTCAGGTCGTTGAGTCGTTTGACGTCAACCCGGTCGATTCGTCCGCGGTCATAAACGTATCCATCTCCGACGGTCGCCGGCTATTCTACGGCCGGAAGGTAATCACCGGTGACTACGACCAGGAGCTACGTGTCAACGTGTACAAGTTAGGTGAGCGGCTCCGTCTGGGGAAGCCGATCAACCTCTTTGATCTTCGCCAGACTACGTTCGATATGAAAACGGTCTTTGCTAACAAGGGATATCCCTACGCACAAGTCAGCTACCATCTCGACAGCGCTGTCGCCGACTCGTTGTGCCCTATCACCTTTCACATAGAGGGTGGGCAGTTGGTTCACTATGGTCAGGTTTCCCCGATCGGGACCAACCGTTATCCCGATTACACAGTGTCACGGGAATCCAAAATCCACGAGGGCAAGCTTTACCGACGTCAGGATATCATAGACACGCGGCGACGTCTTCTGGAGTCGGGGTATTTCAGTACCGCTTCGGTGGTACATTCCGAATCATCGACCGACAGCCTCAAGCCGGAAATGATTCTCAGAGTTCGCGAAAAGAAACCGCTGTACACGACGTTCAAGACGGGCGCCGGTCAGTCACAAGTGCGCGATATCGAATGGGATGTGTCGGCCGCTTTCGGCGGACGTAACCTGTTTGGTTCCCGTCGCTATGATCTTTCGGCTCGCCTAAAGTTCGGAGTTGGTGGCGGGCGCGGCCTGCTGGAACATACCTACCGGGTACGGTTTACGGAACCATGGTTGTTCGGTACACGAATGCCGTTGACCCTGGCGGCGGAGTGGGAACCGGGTGTTAAAGACCCGGAACAGAACTATCGAATTCAAAGCTGGACCCTTTCGGCCTCGACGGTGAAGAAGTTCTCACGCGAGGTTCGGGGTGCTTTCGGCATGGAATACGAATCGGTCGAGATTTTCGGCGTCCCCGAGGACGAGGTCCAGTTTCTCAAAGATGAGCAGGGAATCGAGGTGCGACGAAACGTCTACCTGGCTTTTCGTCGGGACAGCCGTGACCACATCTTCATCCCTCGCCGTGGGTCTTTGACCGATTTGCGCATTGAGTTCTACGGCGGCTTTCTCGGCGGTGACAACCATTTCACCAAGGTCGAGGCCAGTTGGTCGAGTTTTCAGATCGTCTGGCCGGGATGGATCTCCGCCACCCGGTTCAAAGCCGGATGGGCACAACCATTCAGCCCATCCAAAGAGGTGCCCATTATCGATCGCTTCTACCTCGGCGGCGCCAACAGTATCCGCGGCTTCAAAGTAAACTCCCTCGGTCCCACCTTGCCCGATGGTACTTTGGAGAAGGCCAACTTCATCGCTCTATTCAACCAGGAGTTTCGCTGGCAGACGCTGCAGGTATTCCAGTTTATTCCCCTCCTCAAGGATGTGCTGGGTGTCTGGCCGCTGTGGCAATCGGTGTTCTTCGACATGGGCAACGGCTACCGCAAGCCCGAGGAGATGTCCCTGGATAACCTCGCCTACAGCTACGGCGCCGGGGTTCAAATAGTCTCGCCCGCCGGACCTATCCGTGTTGACTATGCTCGACGGATCAAGACCGAGACGATAGCTTTTGACTATCGCTGGCATTTTAGTATATTGTATGCTTTCTGACAAAGGTGTAGATATCACCTTTGTGGATCAATTAATACGACTTTCGGTGCGTATTTGTTGAGTGTTGACCAGGCATGACTAATAACTGAGTGAGTATGGAACCAATTTACCTCGATCATAATGCCACGACGCCGGTAGATCCTGCTGTGGTGGAAGCAATGCTTCCGTTTCTGAATGAAGGTTACGGCAACGCCAGTTCCGTTCATATGTTCGGACGCGACGCCAAAGTGGCGCTGGAGCAGGCGCGCGAGACGATAGCCGGTGTCATCAACTGTGAACCGTCCGAGTTGTACTTCACGTCGGGCGGTACCGAG
Source organism: bacterium (assembly GCA_030605565.1). GTDB lineage: Bacteria > Zixibacteria > MSB-5A5 > GN15 > FEB-12 > JAJRTA01. The sequence goes on along the minus strand of JAUWIB010000128.1, from coordinate 11,202 downwards.
TCGGACAACATCGCCGTTCTCGGCACGGCTTATCAGTATCGCAAAAAGAAAACGCATCTCGTCGGCGGCGCCACCGAACACCACGCCGTGATAGAACCGGCGGAGCATTTGCACCATCATGAAGGTTTCGGTCTGGACCTGCTCCCTGTCGACAGCGAAGGGTTCGCCTCAGCGACCGAACTCGCTAAGCTGATCACCGACCACACCTGCCTCGTCTCGATCATGCACGGCAACAACGAGACCGGATCGGTTCAGGATATTGCCGCTCTTACCGCCGTAACCCGTGAACGCGGCGTGCTGTTTCATACCGATGCCGTGCAGTCGATAGGCAAGGTTGAGGTGGATGTCAAACAGTTGGGCGTTGACATGCTGTCGCTCACCGGTCACAAAATCTACGGACCAAAAGGGTCCGGCGCGCTGTTCATCCGCCAGGGTGTGAAGATCGCTCCCCTGTTTTATGGCGGGGCCCACGAAAAGAAACGCCGTCCGGGAACCGAAAACGTCGCCGGCATCGTCGGTTTGGCCAAGGCGCTGGAGATTGCTGAGAAGCAACGTGAATCCGACTTCACTCGTCTTAGCGAACTGGCCGATTACTTCATCGAGAAGATCACTACCGCTGTGCCCGATATCTATCTCAACAGCCCACGCACGCGTCGCATCCCGCAGACTATCAATCTCTCCTTCCCCGGCGCCGAGGGGGAGTCGATTATTCTTAGTCTTGACCTGAAAGGTGTCGCGGCGTCATCCGGGTCGGCTTGTACTTCCGGCGCCACCGAGCCGTCGCACGTGCTGACAGCGATGGGTGTGCCGTTGGAACGCGGCCAGGCGGCAGTGCGCTTCTCGATGGGAAGAGTCACCACCAGGGAGCACATGGACTACGTTATCGAAGTCCTTCCGCCGATCATCGAACGACTGCGCGCCATGTCGCCGACTTACCGGCAATCCCAGGCGTAGCCTGCAATGTTCTCGCGCAGCAAACCTCTGTTTTGGCAGATAAGATGTCAAAGACCGTTCTCGTAGCTATGTCCGGCGGGGTCGACTCCTCGGTCGCCGCTCTGATCCTGAAGGAACAGGGATATGATGTTGTCGGCGCCCACATGAAGCTCTGGGACTATGCTGAGGTGGGGGCCGACGTTTATCGCGACGGGCGATGTTGTTCGCTCGACGCCGTCAACGACTGCCGCGCTATATGTGATACAATCGACGCGCCGTTCTATGTGTTGAACCTCTCGCAACAGTTTCGATCTCAAGTGATCGACAATTTCGTCAACGAGTACAAAGCGGGGCGCACACCCAATCCGTGCGTGCGGTGTAACACCGATGTCAAGTGGCGGGCATTTCTCCGGAAAGCGCGCGAGATCGGGTGCGACTACATCGCCACCGGACATTACGCGCGTATCGACAAAGAGGGTGACGCTTCCTACCTGATAAGAAAAGGTGTCGACGACACCCGCGACCAGTCTTACTTCCTCTGGGGACTGACTCAGGAAGCATTGGCCGTGACATTGATGCCGTTGGGCGGGCTGCACAAATCGGATGTGCGTGAGATCGCGCGGCGGCACGGTCTGAAAACGTCTGAGAATAAGGAGTCGCGCGAGATTTGTTTTGTTGCCGATGATAACTACCATCGCTTCCTGCGCGAATGGGACGATAGACACGAAACACCTCCCACCCCTGGGGATATCGTGGACGAATCCGGTCAGGTGTTGGGACGCCATGACGGTGCGGCATACTTCACGATAGGCCAGCGACGCGGCATGGGTATTTCGCATCCGACGCCGCTGTACGTGCTGCGTATCGATGCCGCGAACAACCGCGTGGTGGTCGGCGACGATGCGTCGCTCTACAGTGATGAGATGGTTGTCGAGAACGTCAATTGGATAGCGACGCCTCCGCCGTCGGGATTGCCGCGTCGCTACGATACGAGTGTCTTCGCTGTCGGCAATGACGAACGGGACAACGACTCGGAGAATCGCAGGGCAGGTCTCCCCAAGACCCGTCACCCTGACGACTCGTGTCACCCTGAGCGCAGTCGAAGGGCGACACCTGACGGCGACGATGGCAGGATCACAGGGATCCTGCCCTACAATGAGGACGGTACGCTGTGTGTAACCGTGAAAATCCGCTACCAACATCCTCCGGCGAAGGCACGACTTGCCATCTTGACGGACAACTCGGTCCGCGTTACTTTCGAGGACAAACAGCGCGCTATCACCCCCGGCCAATCGGCGGTATTCTACGACAACGACATCCTGCTCGGCGGCGGGCTGATAGGGTAGACTCTTGGTCGTAGCCGTCGGGTCCCAAACAAGTAAACATCAAAGGTTGTTGGAAAGTCCCTCAAGAGGGGATTCAGGGTAACCTATGTACCCGGTCGTACAGGTGTGTTCCTTCCTGTGCCCGCCGGATGTCTACCTCCGCCGAGTCCATTGATTTGCGAAGACGCAGCTTTTTTTGTTTGACCGCTCGCATTTAGTACGTAAACTAATCCTCTGATTGACTCGATAATTATGATATCGGCGCTCGGCATCAACCGACGCCGAATTGTGAGCAGAAAAAGAACGCAACCACTGACGGCAAAAGGCATGTAACTTGGGTCTCTTCGACGTACTCTCCAACGATATCGGTATCGATCTCGGCACTGCGAACACTTTAGTCTATGTTCGCAATCAGGGAATCGTGCTCAATGAACCGTCGGTAGTGGCGATTGAAAAGTCAACTGGCAAGGTTTTGGCCATCGGCTCGGCGGCCAAGGAGATGATGGGCCGCACGCCCAGCGGAATCGCCGCCATCCGACCGCTCAAGGACGGCGTCATCGCTGACTTCGAAATATCGGAGAAACTGATCGCCGACTTCATCCGCCGCGTGGTCAAGCATCGCTACCTGATGAAACCACGGGTCGTGATCTCAGTGCCCTCCGGCATCACTGAGGTGGAGAAACGCGCCGTTCGTGACAGCGCCGAAAACGCCGGCGCCCGCGAGGTGTTTCTGCTGGCGGAACCGATGGCGGCCGCTATCGGTGTCGGCCTGCCAGTCGAACAGCCCTCGGGCTCCATGGTAATCGACATCGGCGGTGGAACCTCTGAGATCGCAGTAATTGCACTCAACGGCATTGTTCACGACATTTCTATCCGGGTTGCCGGTGATGAACTCAACGAAGCAATTATCATGTACCTCAAAAAGAATTACAATCTCCTTATCGGTGAACTCACGGCTGAGGAGGTAAAAATCAATATCGGCTCCGCCCACAGCCTCGATAAGGAGTTGTCCATGGATATCAGGGGCCGCGACCTGGTAGCAGGAGTGCCGAAAATCCTGACCCTCTCGTCAGTGCAGGTGCGCGAAGCACTCTCCGAGACCATCGATATCATCGTCGAAGCCGTGCGGCAGGCGCTGGAGCGGACACCACCCGAACTGGCGTCGGATATTCTTGAGCGAGGCATCATCCTGACCGGCGGCGGAGCCCTACTGCGCGGGCTGGACAAAAGACTTCGCCAGGAAACCAACCTTCCGGTCAACATCGCCGATGACCCCCTCACCTGTGTCGTCCGCGGGACCGGCAGAGTGCTGGAAGACTTCACCGGGTTCTCCAAGGTGCTCGAAAAAAGCCGAAAAGGCTGAGTTCGTCTACTCTCAGACCGGTTACCCGGTCTTTTTTTTTGCTGCCTCCGAATGTTTTCATTAATCTTAGAACAGTCTGATCGGTCAAAAATACAGACTTGGTAATGTATGGCGACGAAAGAGTATGAGGATATCGAGGAACTCGCGCGGAAGGCCCGTCTGGGTGACAGGGAAGCCTTCTCAAAGATTGTGCGGCTTATGATGAGCAGGACAGTAGCATTGACGTACAGAATGACCGGCGACTCCGATATCGCCATGGACCTGGCCCAGGATAGCTTTGTTGCCGCCTGGGAAAAACTGTCCGCTTTCAGAGGTGAGGCCAAATTCACCAGTTGGCTCCACCAAATTGCCGTGAACAAATGTCTGAACTATCTAAACCAAGCCTCCACCCGACTGAACCGATCATGGGACGAGTCCAATCTTGACACTCATGAATCGGCGCCGTCCACTTCCGATCCGGAGCGTACCCGTCAGATCAATCTGCTGCGGGAGGGTGTCCTGCGCTTCATGGGAACGCTGCCGGCGATGCAACGGGCGGTTTTTGAACTGCGTTTCTACCAAGGGATGTCCTTCGGTGAAATCGCTCGTAAACTCAGCAAGGCCGAGGGGACGGTCAAGACCCATTACCGCCAGGCGGTCCAGAAGCTCCGCCGCATGGCCACCGAGAAAGGATGGGTCTCATGAACTGTGCTGATTGTCGTCAGGAACTGGAGCTCAGCTTCGGTCAGGCAGAATTCGATGCCACCGTGTCGGAACATCTGGCTCAGTGTGCAGACTGCCGAACCTACTGGGTGGAGCTTACGGAACTGGCCGGTAGTCTGCCGAGCGACGATGCCTTCGTGGTTGATGCCACCACTGTCGAAATGTTGGCGCTTAAGGTCGATCAGGCCATCGATGCTCAGGAGTCAAAGGGAAAAACAACTCCCGGTGAGTTGGGCGAACAACGGTCTCTGCTCACCTGGATGCGTCTGCTGCCGGCGGCTGCAGCCCTGCTGCTGGTCATTGGCATCGGTAGCGCCGGCTACCTGCTGGGCCGATTCGACAACCGGACAACCACTATGGCCGGCAATGGAGCCGCGTTTGAGATCTCACAGGCGATGGATGATGATTACAGCGAACCCGATGACCCAACAGTGCGGTTGCTGTTGTACGACTTCGCCTCCGACCGACTCTATGACGCCAGCGAAACATTGTTGGATGATATAACCGAAGAAGAACTGCGATATCTTGAACAGAATTTCGAGGTAGGGGATTTACTCTGATGCGTACACTAATGTCCATACTGATTGCGGTCGCCCTGGCCGGGAGTTCCGCCCTCGCCCAGCAGGGACGGACCGATGATCGTTCCAAAGAACAACCGCAGACACAGTTGACACCAGACCCACGATGCGTATTCGCACAGGCAGACGAAACGATAGGTCCGCCCGACCGTCCGCGAGGCCGACCGGGTGAACGCGGCCACATGATGCGACAGCGCAAGTATGTCGAACAGTTCCGGATTCTGAAAATGCTGGAGTTGCTCGAGTTGGACGAGGATCAGGAGTTATCTTTTCTGACTGCGTATAATTCGATGCGACGCGAGTTGCGCAAGATCGACGAAGAGAGAGTGCGATTGATCGAGGAGTTGGCCAAGGGGTTACGTAGCGAGGCAATCTCAGATTCCGCCATCGGCGACCTGACTGAAAGAATCTTCAAAGCCGATGAATTGAAACGACAGGTGCAGTCGGATTTCATCGAGCAGGCATCGACAACTCTTGCACCCCGGCAGTTTGGCCGGCTGGTGGTGTTTCACGAACGATTCGAACGGGAACTGCTCGACCGGGTCCGCGCTTTCCGCGAACATAAAGGAGGCAGATAGCTCCATGATAATTGACCAAATGACGAAAAGACAGATCACGAAGAACTGACTGAAACTAAACGAAAGGAAACGTTATGAAAAAACTAACCATCATCATGTTAATCGCCCTGCTGATCCCGGCGACAACCGTGCTGGGTCAGATGCGGTGGCATGATCGGGACGGCAGTTGTGATATGCTCTTCTTTGAAGGCCGCGGGCTGGGGCAAGGTGGACCGGGCATGGGCCAGGGCATGAGAGGACACGGCCAGGGTCCGCACGGTATCATGGCGATGGCCGAAGAACTCGGCCTGACCGATGACCAGAAGGACCGTCTGCAAAAGATGGCTCTCGAAAACCAACTTGAGATGGTCGACAAACGCGCCGCCGTCAGGAAAGCCCAGATCGGCCTAAAAGCGTTGATGCTCGACAATGCCAATGAGGGCAAAGTGCTCGCAGCTATCGACGAGGTAGCCCGGCTGAAGGCAGATGTCAAGAAACAGCAATACCGACATCGTCAGCAGATGAAGGCGCTCTTAACCGACGAGCAGGTGAAGAAGCTTAAGAACTGCCGCTTCCAATCCAGGGAATTCAACTTCATGGGCAAGCCGGGCAAACACGGTGGGATGCAACGCCGGATCATCGAGATCGAGGTGGACGACGACTGAGTCTGCACAACGTCGGAACCTACTATTTACGAAGAAAAGCCCGCCATCAGGCGGGCTTTGTTTGTGGGGCTGGTGATGCAAGAGACTTGGGGTACATGAAATATCCAGGTAGCACAGTACTCTTGGAACCATCATTCTATCATTGACCTTACTCTCGGATTTCCTTAGATTACAGGTCGAGTCCACACTTGTGAGGTTTCTATGAATGAGGTGGTGCTACTATGAAAAATCCTCCCGCTATAAGGCTACTTGCTTCGACCAATAACGCCCGCGGTGATCTGTTCACCCGGCTCACCAACGACTTGTTTTTTGGCCTGGGTTATGCTCATCTGCGTTTCGATGTACACAAGACAGGGCGGGAGATCGACGTTCAGGGAGAACACCGGTCTGAATCCAGGCGCATGCTGGCGGAATGCAAAGCCCATGCGAAGAAAATGGGCGGCGCTGAGTTGAACAAATTTCGCGGAGTGCTGGGGTTAGAGCGGGAAAGGAGCAAACCGACTCCCGTCACCGGGTATTTCGTGTCTCTCAACGGTTTCACGGAGACAGCAATCGAGCAGGAGAAGGAAGCAGGTGATTTACGAGTTTGCCTAATTGACGGCATGCAGGTGGTTTCCGAACTGCAGAAGAGTCGCGTGCTGGTTGAGCACACAGTCGCTGCCGAACAGGCCGGGCGCTGCGCAGAGCACAACGGTCTCCAGGATCAGGTGATTGACAGCGCGGAACTCCTCGGTCATAAACGTGGTTACATCTGGGCAATCTACTACACGCACGGAAAGAAGCGGACGCACTTTGCGCTGATCCACGCCGACGGCACGCCGCTGGCGGCATCTGTGGCGCAGAAAGTAATCGACGCCGACAAGGAATGTAACGGCACTCTGCACACCATGTCCTACCTGGCTCCGCCAGCGCCCCCGCCCGACCGCGCCACCCTTAAGGCTACGGCGTTGGCACGATACCGCGAGTGGTTGGCCAACGAGTGCGGATACATCCAACTCGATGGGCTGCCCGCCGACACCGACCTCAGCGCCACTCGCCTGAAGCTGGAACATCTATTCGTGCCGCTGAAAGCGAGCTTCTTAAAAGAACGGGAACATAGCCGAGATGTAGAACCCCAGGACACTCAGGAAATCCACTCTATCGGCGAAATCCTGGAGAAGCACACCCACCTGGCCCTGTTGGCCGCGCCCGGCGGTGGAAAAAGCACCCTGCTCAAGCGTCTCGCCGTGGCCTACGGTTGTCCCGGCCGGCTTGCCGAGGTCGACGACAGCCTGCCGAAGCGCGATTGGCTGCCACTCTTTGTGCGCTGTCGTGCACTACGCGACCGCGCCAGTCGACCTATTCTCGAACTGCTCGGTGACCTTCCAAAGCATGCCGGGATGAACGGTGATGAGGCTGCCGCCTTCGGTGAGTCGATCCACGAGTCCCTTCGCGATGGTCGAGCGCTGCTATTGGTGGACGGTTTGGACGAGATTTCCCATGAGGGGGACCGTCAGGTATTCGCCCAACACTTGCGCACGTTCGTAGGTATGTTCCCGCAAGTATCGTTGGTGGTAACCTCGCGGGAGGCTGGTTTCCGTCAGGTCGCCGGGGTGGTGGCCAGTACGTGCACGGGCGCCAAGCTGGCGCCGTTCGACGAAGACGACGTGCTCAGGCTGTGCGAGGAATGGAGCGTTCAGGTTATCGGCGACAAGGATGAAGTGCGTACTCAGGCGCGCGACTTGGCCAAAACGATCTGGGATAACGAACGGATTCGCGCCTTGGCGGAGAATCCGCTGTTGTTGACCACGCTGCTGGTGTTGAAGCGAACCATCCGTGAGCTCCCGCGCAGTCGCGCCGAACTCTACCGTGAAGCAGCCCGCGTACTCATCCGTACCTGGAATGTCGAGGGGTACGAACCATTGGACGAAGACGAAACTTTGACGCAACTCTCCTACGTCGCCTGCTCCATGATGGCGCACGGCATTCAGCAGATAGGGCACAAATCACTGCTCAAACTGCTTCAAGCTGCACGTAAGGAACTGGAAGCGGAGTTACAATTTGCACAGCTTTCTCCGGCCGAATTCATCAAACGGATCGAGCTTCGCAGCAGTCTGCTGATACAGACGGGGCACAAACGGATTGACGGTGAACTTCAGCCGCTCTACGAGTTTCGACACCTCACTTTTCAGGAATACCTCGCGGCGTGCGGATACGTCCAAGAACAGTATCCCGGCCGCGACGTGGGCAAGGAACTGGCTGATCTGCTCGAACCGCACTTTGAGGATGAAAACTGGCGGGAACTGATCCCACTGGCTGCCGTCTTGGCAGGACGCAAAGCTGAAGAAACTATCAAGCGCCTCACCGCAGCCTGCGAGCACATAGCCGTGGAAGAGCGGCTGGAACCAGTCGTTGGATTGTTGCGACAGTGCTTGCTTGACGAAGTCCAGATAACGACCGAGACCCTCCGAGCTGCCCTCCTGGAATCGGTCCGGGTTCGCGAAATCGTTGTTAGCGGCTATTCAGTTGAATTGGAGGATCTCCTCCGTAGCAAATTCGGTGGGCTCCTGCAAGAGTTGATTGAAAACAAATACTTGTCAGGTGCTGGCAATTGGGATCAATACGCTGAGACGTTCTCCGACCTCGTAAGGGCAGCCCATAGTGAATTGAATTATGAGTTGCGGTCCGTTGCTGATATTCAGGGCTTTGGGCGCTCGCTGGTTAGTGACGATCGAGTTGAGAGGATTCGTGCAGCCGCTGCGTGCATGTGGCTGTCGTTCTGGGCGGGTGCTAAGGACCCCAGCGAGTCGGTCCAAACCTATTTCGAACAGTTTGATCCTATATCGGACAATTTGTTTCCTTTACTCGGTCCTGAGGACGAACCCGCCGCGTTGATGGCAACTTGGGCTCTGACTTGGGTAGGGATATGGAGACTTCGCGTAGCTCCACTGCCGAAGCTCGGTGTGCTTTCACTCTTCCGACTGTGGCGTGATGCGTCCTCGACTACTCTTGCCACTTATGCCGCCGATGCGCTATGCTCGCAACCGCTCTTGCCTCGCGAATCATTTGAGGCCGGTGTTTGGGGAGATTGCAGCGAGTTCTTGCACCAAGCTGTAAAGAACAAGGACCGTGCCGGTAGTAGGGGGGCTAAAGCTGCTCTGGTGGTTGCATGGTACCGTCACAGTCCTTGGGACGACACGGTGCTTGCAGAGAGAATCGGCCAAGAGCATGATCAGTATGGGGTGGCTGCCCGCACAGCCCGCGACATGTTGGCCGAACTCGGCGAGCCGGGGCGGCGAGTGCTGGAGAAGTGGGACGAGGAGCGCAGGGAGCGCACAGAGTCGCCTCTGGGAGCATACTGAGACACCGCCCTTGCACAATGCTGCCATATCGGTGGTGAATTACAGCATCGAAAGATACTTGTCCATCTCGAACTTGCTGACATGGATGCGGTACGAATCCCACTCGATCTGCTTGTTCAAAATGAGAGCGTCGAAAATGTGATCGCCCAGCGTCTCGCGCGCCAGTTGAGACCCTTCAAACTCGCGAACGGCGTTCTCCAGTGAATTCGGCAGCTCATCGATTTTCAGACTGAGCTTCTTCTCTTTCGACATGTGGAAGATGTTCTCCTCGATCGGCTCACCCAATTCGTATTCGTTCTCAATCCCTTTCATACCGGCCGCCAGCATGCAGGCATACACCAGATACGGGTTGGCCGCCGGGTCGGGCGAGCGCAACTCGATCCGGGTGGCGACCTCCTTGCCGGTGCGATACATCGGTACCCGCACCATGCTGGAACGATTGCGCCGTCCCCAACTGATATACACCGGCGCTTCGTAATCCGGCACCAGCCGCTTGTACGAATTCACCCACTGATTGGTAATCAGCGAGAACTCTTTGACGTGTTTCAGAATCCCGGCCACGTAGTGCCGCGCCATTTTCGACAGATTGTACTGAGCATCCGAATCGAAGAATAGATTCTTGTCGCCGGAGAATATCGACTGGTGACAATGCATGCCACTACCGTTGACGCCGTAAATGGGTTTCGGCATGAAGGTGGCATATATCTCGTTCTGCATCGCCACTTCCTTGACAATGAAGCGATAGACCTGCGCGAAGTCGGCCATCACCAGCGCCTCCTGGTATTTCAGGTCGATCTCGTGCTGACTGGGCGCCACCTCGTGATGCGCACACTCCACCGGGATGTCCATAGCCTCCAACGCCGCTACTGTCGCCTTGCGCACCTGGGTGCCGAAATCGATGGCATCAAAGTCGAAGTAACCGGACTTGTCCAGCCCCTTGGTCTCTTCATCGTTTTCGAAATAGAAGTACTCGATTTCGGGACCGACATAGAACGTCCAGTTCTTGTCCTGAAGTTTGGCCAGGTTGCGCTTAAGCGCCCAGCGAGGGTCGCCGTCGTATGGCGTACCATCGGTGTTCTGGATGTCGCAGAACATCATGGCCACCCGCTCGCCGGAGATCTCCCACGGAATGATCCGGAAAGTGAGCGGGTCCGGCACCGCCATCAGATCGGATTCTTCTATGCGCGCAAACCCCTCCACCGAGGACCCGTCGAAGCCCTGACCCTCCTCCAGAACCTGTTCGATCTCACTACGGGTGATGGACATCCCCTTGATCTTGCCGAGAATATCGGTGAAACAGAGCCGAATGTAGCGCACCCCGGCCTCGTCAATCTGTCTGAGCACGTCTTCTTTGGTCTTGGTCATGGTAGGCTCCTTGCGGAAGGTGGTCAGCCAGCACAGTGAAACCGCCAATAAAGGGAGGGTGATTTGGATAGCAAACTAAAAAATGTCCGGGCCGGGAAAATAGTGTGCTCGCCTGGCGCCGTCATCGCAAACTACTATTCAAGTTCCCTCTTGAGTGGGGATTTAGGGGTGTGTACTTCTCAAAGGGGCAGACGAGGGCGTCTGCCGCCCACGGAAACGTCACCCTGAGCGCACAGGCTGTGTCATAATCTACATTGCCGTCGTACAGAGTTGTGGTATCGTAGGGCGTTTTCGTTAGTAACGTTTTTTTCCGTTCAAATCGTCGTCTGATCGGTCAATATGTCCATGATCTTACAAATATCGGCGTTATTTC
>JAUWIB010000106.1 GCA_030605565.1 bacterium | reverse complement strand
GCACTCAGCAACAGTTCCTTAGAATAAGGCGGACGACCGGTGTCACACGAAGGGGTACGAAAACCAAGAGCCTCAAAATCAAGACTCTCTACGAAATCACGGATGAAACGGGCCGGATGGTCGGCCCCAACCCAATCCTCAAGACTGGGCGGCAACAAAAACGTCTGGCTGTAATCGGCGCGAATCTCTCTGGTCATGATACTCCTCAGTCTGCTACTACCAACAGACTAAAAACATAATCACCCTAAATCAACTACATAGTTTTGAGACAGCCTCCAAGCCCTGGGGCACCCGAACAGCACAACATAGGACCCATAAACTGTTCATGCCCGAAAACACCTTCACCATCCTCGGTTCCTCTTCAGGGATGCCGCAAGCCGACCGAGCCTGCGCCGGGTATCTGCTGAAGGTCGATGACCGCCTGTCACTCATCGATTGTGGTGGCGGGGTGACTTCGTCATTCTTGCGGTGTGGCTTCGATCCGCTCGATGTTGACCGCGTGTTTATCAGTCACACCCATCCCGATCACTGTTGCGAGTTGCCGCTGTTTATCCAGATGGTCTATCTTACCGGACGCACACGACCTCTGGATATCTACCTGCCGGAGGAATTCGTCAAACCGTTTCGTGCATTCCTCCCGGCTGTCTATGTTATTCCCGAGAAGCTGCCATTTGACCTCAATCTTCACGGCTTCACTGACGGCTTCACGTTCAGCGACGGTTTCAGTCTACGGGCTATCGGCAATCGGCACTTGCAAGGTTATGCTGAGTACCTCGGAAACCTGCAGCTTGCCAATAAGATGCAATGCCACTCGTTTCGCATCGAGGTTCCGGCATCGTCGGGTAGGAGCGCGAAGTGCCTTTTCTATTCGGCAGACGTCGGAGATTTCGCAGATATCAAGCCGCACCTTGACAGCGTTGACTACGCCGTCCTGGAGTTAACCCATGTCGAGCTTGAGCCGTTTTTCGAGTTGGCGCCTACTCTGTCGGTCGGGAAGTTCATCATCTCGCATCTCGGCGATGCCGAAGAGACGGCGCGTGTGACGCAGATGGCGGCGAAAGTCGGGCTGGGCAACCTCCGCATCGCGCATGACGGGTTGCAACTTTCTCTGTGAGTTGATCCACTGGTAGGGTGAGCAAAGTATCATTCTGCGCAAATTGTGTGTGACAAGAGACCGCCCCCGCGTTATAATTCCGGTTCAAACAAAACGAGGCCAGAAATGATGGATATTGGACAGATTCAAGGATATCTCAAAGAGCATCAGCTTGACGGCTGGTTGATGGCTGATTTTCATGCTCGCAACAGTGTAGCCGTCGAAATGTTGGGGCTGATAGGTGTGTTGACGCGCCGTTCATTCTATTTCATCCCCGTCGAGGGCACGCCGGTCGGTTTGGCGCCGGAGATCGAGAAGGCCAAGTTTCAGCATCTGCCCGGCACGTTGATACCGTTCGCGGGCTACCGCGCCATGGAGAAGGAATTGACCCTGATCATCAAAGGTTGCAAGTGCGTGGCTATGGAGTACTCCTACATGGGTCGGTTACCGTACATTGGGCTGGTTGATGCCGGCACAGTGGAACTGGTGCGCAGCATGGGCGTTGATGTGGTCTCATCGGCTGACCTCGTGGCCGCTTTTCAGGCTCGTCTGACCGGCGAGCAAATCGCCACCCACCGCGACGCCGTTCTGAAACTGTACGAGGCTAAGGACGATGCCTTCGCCTTCATTGCCCAATCGTTGAAAGACAGTACGCCGGTCACTGAGTACGATATTAGTCAGCGCATTTTCGAGCGCTTCGGGAAGCATGGCATGATCTGTGATTTTCCCCCTATTTGTGCGGTAGACGGTAATGCCGGCAACCCGCACTACCAACCGACAGCCGAACGGTCGACCCGGATAGCCAAAGGTCATTTGGTCCTTATCGACTTATGGGCCAGGCATGACTCCGAGATAGGTATCTATGGCGACATCACCTGGATGGCGTACGCCGGAAGCAAGGACGAGATTCCCGAGAGATACGTCTCAATGTTCGATGTGATTGTTCGGGCGCGGGACAAAGCCATATCGTTTCTCGAGGAAAACCTGCCCATCCGCCCGGTGTACGGGAGCGAAGTGGACGACGCCTGCCGTCAGGTCGTCATCGATGCCGGCTTTGGTGAATTCTTCACGCACCGCACGGGTCATTCCATCACGACGGCGGCGCATGGCAGCGGTCCCAATATCGATAATCTGGAGACCGAGGATCGCCGCATTCTACAGCCGGGGCATCTGTTCAGTATCGAGCCGGGGATCTACAAGAGTGACTGCGGCTTCCGCACCGAGATCGACTGTCTGATCACACCGGACGGCTGTGAGGTTACAACCAAGCCGTTGCAAACGGAGATTCTCCCCCTTCTGTAAGATGTTTATCAGCGAAGAGATGATATCTGATATGGCGGCCCGCTACGGGCAGCCTGAGCGCGCCGGTTTCCGGTATGAGTTACCCGCCGATCAGTTCGGCCGCATTCGTGCTTCACAGAAACATGGCCGCAATCATGATGTCACCGTGTATATCCGCAAAGGTGACAAGATTGTGGTGATCGCCAAGCACATGTACCCACCAGAGTTATATCGAGCGCCGTCAGGCGGTTTGCGCCCGGGGGAGCCGTTTCTGGACGGAGTCAATCGCGAAATCACAGAAGAAACGGGCTGCACTGTTGAAATCGAGAGGTTCCTCCTACGCACGGCGGTATCATTTGTGCGCCGCGAGGATGGTTCTTCCTCAGGCAATGGTGTCATCGAATGGAGGTCGCTGGTGTTTCTGGCGCGATATGTTTCGGGCGACTTCCGGTTCACCGATCATCAGGAGATACGTGAGGTGCGGCTGGCCACGCTGGATGAGTTTGAAAGCTTCTCACGGATCATGCGTGCCACCGATATCGGTGGGCTGCACTATCGCGCCGCGCTGCATGATAGTGTGAAGAAGCTGCTACCGCCGTTGGCAGCCCTTTCTGACGCTTGATCTACCATTAACTTCGTAGGTTGGAACCCCTGCCCCGAAGGGGTCGTCCGGAGCGGAGTCGACGGACGAGGTTCCGACGATTCCTTTTTTCAACAGGGGAATGGGGCTATCCGGTTACAAGATCAGGATCGGTCTAGTTGCATAAGTTCATGTGTTTCAACGCCCAAAGCGTCTGCAAGCCTGCAGATGTTCACAATCGCTACATTGCGTTTCCCTCTTTCGATATCAGCAAGGTAGCTTCGACTCAATCCTGATTGGAAGGAAAGCTCTTCTTGAGTCCACCCACGTTCATGTCTTAGTTCGCGTATTCGCCGCCCGAAAGCCAGTTTGGGGTCGATCATTGTAGCATCATAGCTGAGAGTTCCCTCATAGGCCATCCGCTATGAGTGACAAAAAGTGCTTGCTGGATTCAGGAGTCAAGGATATCTTCAAATCGAATGTTAACTATAAGTGACATTAGAGGGCGGAGATTATAATGAAGAACGCGATTGTGACAGTGCTGACAATCTCTTGCCTAGTAATGGTCGAGTACTTGGTCGGAGCTAGTTTCGACTGTGTGACCGTCTCGCGCATAGTGTCGATCACTGGCCAGCCATCATCGGTGATAATATGCCGGTTCGGATCGCCGGCATCGACTGCCCGGAAATGAGAGGGCCAGATTCCTTAAAGGCCAGAGAAGCCCGCGACTTCGCCGGCGCTGAACTGTTGTCCGCACAGACCGTTACCCTCAGGAACCTAGACCGAGGCAAGTACTTCCGCATTGTGGCTGAGGTTTATGTTGACAGCTTGAATTTGGGTGAGCTACTCATACAGGCAGAGCTGTGTGAGTCGTACAACTGAAAATAGTTCTTGTAGGTCAGGATCCTTGTGATCCTGACGCAATGTCGAAACCGCAGGGGTTTCGACCTACGATTCCCGGCACTCTCGCGCGGTTCAGGTGGCCCAGTTTACACTTGACACATCATTGGTCTGATGGTATACTTTATTGATTGAGAGTCAATAAGCCACGGATGGTCGGTAGTATCCTTACCGGCCATGAGGAACGCTCAGAGGAACGACAGTATAGTACCACAGCTAAGGGATTGTGACTGTGAACCCTTATCTTTACGGAGGATGCCATGCGCTGCTCACGTGAGTCCCTACAGCCTGCATTGCGGACGGTTTTGTGTCTTTTATTCTCTGTCCTGATCGTTCAGGGCGCCTGGGGGCAGAACCGCTCCTGCCTGGAGGTCGAGCCCGACTCCCTTGAGTTCTACGGCAATCTTTGCGACGGTTGGCTGTATCAGGAGAGTATCGAATATCAACCTATCTACATTTTTGCGGTTTGCGGGGATACCGGTTATTACTGGGAGATTTCGGCTGACCAGCCGTGGGTGGCTGTCACTCCATGGTGGGGGTGGGATAGCTATTCCGCCTCGGTGTGGATCGACAAAGAGCAACTAATTGCTATCGTCCCGGACTCGCTATTGCCGGGTGATACGCTTCGGTTAGAGGCAGTAGTTACAGTAACGGCTTTCGATCCGTTCGCTCCTCCGCAGACGGTGGTGGTGAGCCTGCTTCTCGACTGCTCACCGCCTGAACTGCAACTTATGGTTGATCCACCGGAACTGTTCGTCGAAGCTCCCTCAGGTGACACCCTAGAGTACTCGTTCTACGTGTATCAGACCCAAAACGACTCGGTTTGGTTCGACTGGAGTAATTCAAGCAACTGGCTCAACTTGCCGACCACAAATGCGCCGTTGCCAGCGCCGAATTGGTTGAACGCAGCCATAATCACCACCGGTCTGGCGCCGGGTATCTATCACGACACGATCTTCATCGCCGGTTATCCTGATAGCGCCGCGCCGCCGTTCCAGACAGTGGCTGTGCCGGTGACCCTGGAGGTTACCGACGGCAGCGAGGAATACGTCGTGCAGACGGCGCCGTCTGAGTTCAACGTGATCCTGTCACAGGGGGAAGGGGCCGTTGACTCTCTGCACGTGTTCGAGATACATGGTGACACCGTGCCGTTCATGTTCTACAACACTCAGCCCTGGTTGGTGGTTGATCCGTCCTGGACGCCGCCGTACATGACGCCGACGACATTAATGGTGCTTTTCAGCACCTACGGACTGGCGCCCGGTACTTACGATGATACCATTGTAGTATGTCCGATCGATCCTGATTTCGTCTTCGACACCGTCCGTGTGCCGGTCACAGTCACGATTCATGGCGGTCCCGTTCTGATCGCATCGCCGGACCATTTCGAGATAACAGTGCCCCCGGGTGGTGTGGCGGGACCTCATGGTTTCTTTGTGTATGAAACTCATGGTGATTCGGTACCGTTCGCGGCCGACGTTGTCGGCGGCAGCCCCTGGCTGCACATTGAGGAGACGAATCCTTATAACATATACGTCACTCCGGACTCCGTTTTCTTCAGTATTTTCGCCGATACGCTCCCGCAGGGCATCTATGCCGACACCATCCTGTTGTGGCCGCCGTGGGATTCAATTCCCTTCCCGCCGGTAGCTGTGCCGGTCTGGCTGATGGTGGATACCGGCGGTTATCAGTTGGTGGTGGAGCCTCAGTCGTTCAATTACACAGTTCCTATGGACCATTTCTTCTACGACTATCTGCACATTGATGAGTTGCACGGCCAGACGCTGTTGTTAAACTTCTCCAACACTCAGCCGTGGCTGATCCTTCCTATGATCCTGGTACTGCCACCGACTCCAATGACATTGGAGTTCGGCATTTCAACCGACAGTTTACCGCCGGGGACGTACAACGACGTCATCACGATCTATGGTTACGCCGATAACAGCCAGCCGCCGGTCGATGTCGCTCATGTGCCGGTCTGGCTGACGGTCACTGAGGGGCAACCGTTTGTCGTGCGCGCTGCACCGGACCATTTTGAGTACATGTTCCATCAGGGTGCGCATTCCATCACTGATCAGTTCCTCGTGTATGATTTGGACAGCGCCAACCTACCGTTCGCCGTAACGACCGTGAACAACAGCGACTGGCTCGAGATTGATACGAGCACAACGTCCGGTGTCACGCCATCGCATGTCTACTTCCATGTCAATACAGCCGGTCTTGCCCCCGGCAGCTACGGTGACAGCGTGTTGATCTACTATCCGCTGGACGACATGTACGGTTTCGACGATGTTTTGGTACCGGTGATCCTGCATATTCTATCGGACACTCTTGATGCCATTGTGGCTACTGAACCGGAGTCATTCAACTTTGTCCTGCAGCAGGGGGAGAACAGTATCGACGAACTTTACGTGTATGAAATCCATGGCGGCACGGTGCCTTTTATGATGTGGAATCAAACGTCGTGGTTGGACTTCGGATTCTGTCTGACCGTGCCGCTCATCACACCCTGTACCTCGCCGTTTGTGGTCAATACTGATTCTCTTGATCCTGGTAACTACTTCGACACCATCACTATCTGGCCGGACACCGACGGTGTGTCCTTCCCGCCGGTATATGTTCCGGTGACATTGACCGTACTGCCGTCCGGTTCGACACCGGCTGATTCATTGATCATACCCGGCATCTCCGTGTTGCCTTGTGACTGGGAATGTGTCGTCCAGCCGGTGCAGACGAAACTGTCACAGCCGATCAAGGGCGCCACCATCCCGATCAGTATTCCGGATGGGGTCGAGATATGTTCGCTCTCCACGTCCGGCCTCATCACTGAGGGATGGGACTGGACCTTCAGCGAGGTCAATGACAGCCTCGGTTACGTTTTTATGGCGCTGGCCAATTCCTACAATGCGCAGATTCCAGTTGGTGTTACAAGTGTGTTCAATATCTACTTCTACGTTGCGCCGGAGTGTCGTGAGAATCTTTACTTTCGCTGGGACACCACGCTTATGCTCAGTTTTTCCAAGCATCTGGCGTATACCGATACGACTTACACAACCGTGAACCCCGGTTTCAATATGTTCAGAGATTCGGTGGAGGTGCGTGGATACACACCCGGGAGTTTCGACGGCGAGCCGCAGATCGACATCTCCGACCTCGTGGCGGTGGTTGATTACATGTTCACGTATGGACCTCCGCCGTGCGTCATAAATGCCCTCGACGTTAACGGCGACTGCATGGGACCGGATATCTCAGACCTGGTAGCTCTGATCGACTATATGTTCGTGGCTTGGGATCCACCGCCTGAATTCCCGCCGGAGCTTTCCTGCGGTTGCATCACCGACGATGGTAACGCGGTGGCCAAACTCAATCCGGACATAACAGTCAGCGCCGTATATCAGGACGGCAACACTGTGCTGATACTTTCTTCGCCGGTCGATCTTCGCGGATTGCAACTGGAGTTGCGGACTGTCGGTGATCCGGGTGTGCAGAAACTGACTAGTGACGAACTCGATTTGGTCCATGGTGAGAGCAATGGGCTTATGAGAGTCGGTATTCTGGATCTCGACGGCGCCGACGTGATTGCGGCGGGGGAAACGCCGGTGGTCCGGCTGTCGGGCGAGGTGGAGATTGTAAACGCGGTGGTAACAGACGGTCGTCACGTATCGATGGCGGCCGTGGTGAGCGGTTCCGGCGATGGGCTTCTGCCCGGCGGCTTCAGTCTGGGGCAGAACTATCCCAACCCATTCAACCCGGTCACGGCCATTAGTTTCAGTTTGCCGCAGCCGTCACAAGTTACGCTTGAGGTCTTCAATATTACGGGACAGAAGGTGGCCACGCTGGTCGACGGTCCGCGCGGAGCAGGCGAGCACACGATCTCCTGGGATGCTCGCGAAATGTCCAGCGGAGTGTACTTCTACAAGTTGACCACGCCGGAATCCAGCGCCAGTCGTAAGATGGTGCTGCTGAAGTGATTTGACGGACAAGGTGATTGCCGTGAGATAAACGACAGACATTGATGATTCGCGGTCGCCCCCCTGCGGCCGGTCTGTACGCCCAGTGGTGACATTCCCTGTATTCCCCTCCACCGCTGGGCGATTTTCTGTGGCTGTGACCGCACCCTTCGACTCCGGTCAGGGCAGTAGGTCAGGTTCTTTGGAACCTGACAGTAGTCGTCAGGATCGCAAGGATCCTGACCTACAGGACTCGCCCTTCCACTCGCTCAGGGTGACAGGCAAGCCTGTTCTTCGCACTTCGAACGGTCCTTATGTCGCCCTTCGACCTCGCTCAGGGTGAGGTATGGTACGCGCCATTGTTGTGCGCGGTGGACGTCCTCGTCTACCGAGAACTTTCGCTGACCATTCGGTACCCCACCTAAAGCGAAGCGACAGGTGGGATCCCCAAGCGCGAACATGAAGAACCCACCCGACGCTGAAGCTCTGGGTGGGGTACCGGTCTACCTCTTGACATGATACAGTGGGGCAGACCGTGAGGTCTGCCGCCCACCAGATAAGAAGAAAGCGAGGAAAGAACTCCTCGCTTCTTGTATCGTCAGCGGATGTACTTTGAAACTAAAAGCACCAGTCACCGCAGGGGCAGGGACCGTCGTCGAAATACCATTCAATCAGGTACAAGACGTCATCCATGTCGACATCCCTGTCGCAGTCGACATCACCCAGGTGCATGAATGGAATCGGGCCGGGACCCGTGTCGTTCACGTAGTCGGCCAGGTACATAATGTCGGCCAGGTCGACTAAACCGTCGTTGTTGACGTCGCCGCGACCAAAGCCAACCCACTTGTTGGCCAGTTTACCGAGGGCTACAATCTCGGCAGAGGAACCGCCGCTGATACCGTGCATTCCGAACTGGGCCACCGCGAACTCATAGCTGTCTCCGCCGGTAAAGTCGTGCGCGCAAATAGTGAAGTGGGCTTCCTCGTCACCACCAACCGAAGGATCCTGCGAGTACACGCCGGCAGGCACGTTTAAGTACTTCCAGGCGGTGTCGCCGAGGTAGATGTCGCCCCACCAGGCGCCGTAGCCATACATGGTGACAGCATTAATAATGGGTTCGAAGTCGACGTTTGGATTGGAGAATTCGTCGCCGCAGCCAAACGGGAACTTCATCATACCCCAGACCACATCGCCGGTACCGCCGGAACTCACCCATGCAGCCGAACCTTCGGCATCCCTGTCAGCAATGTCACCGCCCACGTCGTAGTCCATGGTGGCGCCGAACTTCCAGCCCGTGACTGAATCACCATTGCGTTCGGTAATTTCAAAGATTTCGATGGTCAGGTTCTTCAATGGCGCGAAGTTGACCGCCCCGACCGTGCGCGTGTTTACGTACAGACCCATGGTCAGGGCACTATCAAACGGAGAACCGAAATTCTCCCAATCCCACGGATCGCCGAAATTCTGTACGGAGTCGATATGGCTCTTGCAGACCCGGTTGCCGTGGATCGGCACGTAGCTGTAACCGTTCTCGGAGTAACCGCCAAGACAACTCAGCATCACATTCTCGTCAAGATGCGCATGGCACTCATTGTCACACCAGTTCGGGTCCGGTTGCATGGAGATGTAAGCTTCATCTTCGCCACCGCCGTGCCAGGCCGGAGTGTTGATCGCCTGCTCATAGACGCCGGTGGCATAGATGAACGAACCCTGGTAGATAGATTCGTTATCGCCGTCAATGTCCATACCCCAGGGGTCCATCCAGTCCTCGCCGGTAGCAATACGTCCGGTGTTGGTCACGTTGTGGGTGTTCGCGCCGCCCATGCCAAAGTACAGGTAGGTGGTATCGATCAGGCAACCGCCAACGATCGTGACATAGACTTCGGGCGGACCGTAAGGCAGTGCGCAGTCCTGGTGCAGGAAGAAGTCGGGATCGTCGCTGTCAATAGTCATGTAGAAGTACTGCGGTCCGCGACTGATCAGCGACTGGTTAATGTCCACCACTACGTCGACCGTGTCGCCGGCGGTGATCTGTGAACCGTCGACCGGCCACACAATCCCGTCGGGATAGGTCGCGGTCTGAATGAAATCCGGAATCACGTTGGCGCCTAAATTCATCGTCCGGTGACCGCGGTCGCGAGCAACATAGTACTTGTCAATTGACGGTTCCATCTTCATCACCAGCGCCTTGCCGGTGAAGCCCTGGGTCAGTTTATCGGCGACAGAGGCGGCGCGATCCATCACATTCGGACGCACTGTCTGAGCGGAGAAATCCGGGATAAAGGGATGGGCGGGGTTCTCATCGATAGTGATATCGTTAATCGTAAGGGGAGCACAACCGGTGTTGGTCAGAAGATCCGGAAGCGGTACATGCAGTGAGATAGCGACGCCGAACTCAACGGGCGCCGTGGGCCGATAGGATTGGATCTCCAGACGTGGTCGGTCGGCGCCCTTGCCCAGGACGTAGAGACCGCCATAGAAGTCACTCATGGCGATTCGGTTGTGCCCGACGGCGAAGCTCAAGGCCACACTGTTCGGATAACTTCCAAAAGACACCCGTCGGCGGAAGATCGACTCGCCGTTGTCGGCGTCGAGACAGTCGATGAACCCGTGGTGTCCGGCGACAAACAGACGGTCCGGAAGGCCGTGCTCCTCGCACGAAAGAACGGCATCACCCCAATAATTGTTGTACTCAGGGCTGTCAAAACTCCACTCGGCCGCGCCGCTATTTTTTCGGAAAGCGAGCACCCGGCCGCCGTACCAGGTGTTGACCCAGCCCGACTCACCAATAACATAGAGCCCGGATTCTTCGTCCACTATCGGTGTACCGCCGGCCGACTGACCGCGGGCTCCTACCGATGGCACCGCGTAGTTCAATGAACCGTTATACGTGTTGATGGCGTAAAGGACGCCGTCGCCAGGGTGGTAGGGCGTGGCAATGTCGGAGTTGACATACAACATACCCCATTGCTCGGTGCAGCCGCCTGGAAAACCCTCACCGAGTTGCGGACCTTGCGGGAATACGTTGTTGGCCTGGAGACCGTCGGTGGCTGAGAGTTGCCAGTTGATAGCGCCGGTGGCAGCGTCGATCGACCAGACATCACCTTCCACCGATCCCGGAAAGGAGTTATAGAACAGCGAGGTTCCATCGGTCGCGCCGGACTTGCCGACGGCGTTGCCGATGTTCACCGGGTTGTTCGTCCAGCCGGCGTAAAGATTACCGGTGGCCGCTTCGGCGGCTACGATAGCGCCATCGTCGGCGCCCCAGAACAAAACCTCAGTGCCGCCGATATCCAGGGTGATGAACGAGCCGAAACGGGTCTGTCCGAATAGGCCGGCGATCCCTACCGTGGTGATATCACGACTCCAGATCAGAGCGCCGGTGTCGAAATTCCAGCAACTGACGGATTGCTGGTCACCGCCCGTGAGGAACATGACCTGGGACGGGCTCCCGCCGATGTCGATGGTGGTGATATGCGGGGTACAGCGAATCTGGTTGCCCAGCGGGAAGCCACTGATAGTGTATTGGAGCAGACTGTTTGTAATGTTGAATACTCGGACTTCGTTATCCCAGGCGCAGGCGATCTTGTGGTCCGCAATGGCCGGTCCGGTGAACCAGACAGAGTTGGTCGGGTGCACGTAGGACCACAGCACGGTCAGGTCGCACTGGGCGTCAGAGAAACCCACCAACGACCGACCGGTGCGTTGCTGATTACCCTGGTGTGTGGGCCACTCTTCGTCTTGCGGTGTGTCGCTGCACCATGAAGGGGGCGGCGGTTGTTCACAGCATTGGCGCGCCTTGGCCACAAAGGCGATGTCACAGGGCACGCCGCTCCAGTCGTTGCACAGCCAACTCCACATGCCGTTCCAGAGTTCCGCGCCCCCGTAATTCATGCCTCCGCCGCCGAAGTCGGTCATGGTGCGAATTCCCTCCTCCGGTGTCGGTGCGAACGACTCGATAGCTATCCAGTAATACTGCGGAACGATGATGTTCTGCGGGCCGAAGTCCACGGTTGTCCATCCGGGGAACATCACGTAATCGGCCGGAGTCAGTATAATCGATCCCAGTTCGCTGCCCGGTAAGCCGCCTACGTCGCTGTATATTGACACTTTGGAGTTGTGACTGTAAGGACTGTTCAACGAATCGGCTGCCGGCAGATAGAGACCCCACGACACCTCTTCAACCCGACAATCCACTTCGGGATAATATCTCCGTATCTTCTGGGCGTGGGCTATATCACCATACGAATCGGGAAGTTGCCAGTAATGCTCCGGCGTCGTGTAGAACTCCTGGGTGTAGCAGTTGTACATGGGATCGATGCACAGATTGACGACGAACTTCATGTCGACGTCCATCCCAAACACGTCACCTAAAGTC
The DNA here is from genome assembly GCA_030605565.1 of bacterium. Classification (GTDB taxonomy): domain Bacteria; phylum Zixibacteria; class MSB-5A5; order GN15; family FEB-12; genus JAJRTA01. The sequence continues at coordinate 6,849 of JAUWIB010000106.1, read as the reverse complement.
GACCAATTCCCTCCATACACACAGTAGGATCGACCATGCGGGGTCGTCTCATCATCCGATAAGGTGGCTTCACAGTCATTAGGGAAGACACCCGATGAATTGAAGGAAATGAAGAAATCTTCACCATTGAAAATCAAGCCGTGTGAGTAGAAGTCAACCGTGGTGTAGCTCGGGAAGAAGGGATAACTGCCGGCCGGAACGATCTCTATGGCCAGCACAGTGCCCGGGTAACCGAAGCCGTCGTCATCCCACACTTTGATGATCAGGTCATCATTGCCTGATACATCGGGTGGCGTACTGCCCATATCGTACACGCAAATGTCCACTGACGCCAGGCTTTCAACCCTGTTGGCGGTGAAACGTTGCGCATAGTCGATAATGTTGTAGTCCGGATGGGGAGCGCGCCAGTGGTAGGCGGTACCTTCATCCCAGCGCTGGGAGTAGCAGTCGGAGTATGGTATCTCGTAGCAGCACCGCTCCGACTCCATGAAGAACGCGATATCGCCCGCTGACGGCCAGTCGTCGGCCATGAATCCCCAGAAGCCGGCCCAGTTCTCACTGGAACGATACTGACCGACATACGGACCGGTCGCTTTGTCCGACACGCACCACAGCGTATCGCCGTCGCCGCCCAGATTGGTCCAGCCAATGTGGTACTCTTCACCCTCGGTGAAGACCCATTCAGCGGCCGCCCAGTCGGCCGCCACCCAGCCGAAATCGGTTGGAAGATCGGCGTAGGGAACATCGACCGAGTCCAGCTTGTTGTAAGGAAAGCCGAAGCCGTCGTCGTCCCACAAGTAGATGCGCATGTCGGGAGTGCCGGTAGCCCAGCCACCATACATGAGGATCCAGCCGACCTTCAAAGTACATTCGAGTTCGTCTTCAACCGTGAAGCGCATGTTGAACAGATCGTCACCGTAGGCATCCGGAATACTCCACACCCACACCGACGTCGCGGTGTCGTCGTAGTAGTGCTGAAAATCGCAGAAATAGTTGGAAGGGGGAGTAGGGGCGACACCCGGCATCTGAACCTCGAATAATTGTACATCTTCCGGCTTCTTGAACGAAGCTGGCGTAGGCCGGGCGTCCTCGATGTTGCCGCTCAGGGGAGCGTTGGGGTTTACCGTCGAGATGGGGTTGAGTCCCTCTTTCAAGCCGATATCTGAAAACGCTGAACCGCTGAAAGTAAGAACCAAACCCAATACAATGATAGTGAGGCACAATCGGCTGAGCATGTACTCCTCCTGCGCTTTGGATACCTATCTTCGTCACCTGGAGATTCGTCGGGAGGTCCGCCGAACCTCCGGAGGGCACACGCCCTCAGCAGTATTATCTGACTCGGTAAGGCGGCAAAGACACACCCTACCGAAAAACAATATACTCATAATCCACCGGAAAGTCAACGATTAAGACGTTGGATGTCAAGGCAAAATAGAAATGTCCGGTTTTTAGCAAGATAGAAATGTCCTATTTGTGGTCGGCGTACGTCCCCGTGCGCCGACTATGTAACGCGGGCTGAACGCGGTAGACGAGGACGTCCACCGCGCACGAAAGGTCTGGCGCGCGCCATGTGCAGAATGCCCCTTGACATAATACAGTGGGGCAGACCGGGAGGTCTGCCGCCCACAGAACCGGCAGGGTTTATGAAGAACGTAATCCTGTGCTGCTACTTTATCAGCTTCGTGTTCGGAAAGAAACTCAGCCATGCAAACCACCGGCAAGCCGGGCTTATTCAGGTCGAGAATTTCTGTTGCTACTTTATTAGTTCCGTGTTCGGGAAGAAGCTGAGCCATGCAAACCAGTAGGCGCTCATCGTCGGTACCACCGTCAAATCGGTTCCATCTCCCTCGACAAGTTTTCCGGTTCTGGCGCTCCAGACAGCACGACCGCCGGGCGCAATCATCCGGTCACCGTCGACCTTGAGACCCTTGACGGCGGCCTTCTGTTTTCCAGAAAATGCAAAAGCTGCGACCGTGCCGCCATCCGCACCGAACGTAACAATCACCGGATCAGGCAGCGACGGGATCAGCGCGAAACCGTTCTTTTTCAAGTAGGCCTCTGATACCGCCACTTGCTGATCACCCATGCGAACGCCGAACACTTTGCCTTTACCCTTCAATCGTTCGTAGTCGTCGACGCGGCCGAACATCCCTAACTGTTCGGGGTTGGAGAAGTACCCTTCATAAGGTGAGCCTTCCGGGCCTTTTTCCGGCTTCTTCAACAGTTGTCCATTGGGGTAGAGCTTCTTGAACTCAGCGTAGGTGGTGTGTATGGCCGGGAACTGAGTCAGCTTCTTGCCTTTTGATGCACCCTTGATGCACTCGCCCCACGGTTGTGGCCAAAGCGATTGGGTTTCGACATCCTGCATCACCAGCGCGTCCTGCCACAACGAGCCTGATGCTTGAAAGGTATAACGCTTGCCGTCGATCTCAGCGGCATAAACTATGCCGGTAAAACAGAGCGGTCACCAGGTGACGGCGATAGCGGCGCCTTCGAGGTAGTCATTGACTATCTCGTGGTGATCGAGATGCCAGGTGCTGTATGCTTTGGCGATGTCGCCGGAGGACACCGCGATTAACGGTTCGTTGTCGTAGTAGAACGAATCGGCGACCGCGATTGGGACAAACTCCGGTTCAAAAATAGCTGGGATACCACCCGGTTCCATGAGGGTGTACATAGTGTGTCCACGGACTTCCGTCTTTTTTGGCTCGGGTCGCTGGGCGAATGACGGCGCTGTCGAAATTACGACTAAGCTCAGTGCGGCAATAAAAGACACTTGTGTCCTCAGCATCTGTCCTCCGGGTTTGGTTTTACTTTTGGAATATATACGGTGCGTAGTGGGGGAGGGGAAGGAAAAAGTGGAGGGGGAAGGTCGGCGCAAGAGTAACCGTAGGTCGAAACCCCTGTGGTTTCGACATCGGCGAAGCCGATTCCCTACTCTTCCATATTCCCCGTCGAATCCAGGTTTCTCTATTACTCCCCAATCGTCCTCATAATAACCTTGCTCTCTGAATCCGTGTAGCAAGGACAACCTCCACCCAAACGGATTCGATGTCAACCCATGTTTCACCGGGTAGCATACGGACTGTCGAAACCTGCCCTTCGACTCCGCTCAGGACGGTCCTTCGGACCAGGGGTTTCGACCTACAAGAAAAGATGGACCCTTCGACACCGCTCAGGGTGACAGGCAAGCCTGTTCCTCGCGCTACGCGCGCTTGGATCTGGCGAGAAGCTCATTTATGGGTGGCTTGCCACTTCAGCCCTCACAAAAACAGTACCAATTCCACTCAAGATGCGTCTGTACATTGGTTAATAAAGGGACCAACACCATGAACCCTGAATGTTATGGATCAAGAAACGCGCCTCGACCGAAAACTCAACCGCGTCTGCCGCTGTCTGAATGCCTTCCGACTCATGCAGGCTTCGTAATCACCATCGATTCTGTTAAGCGAAGATGAAAATACACAAAACGAACCCATTTTCACACCGTGCGCCCTTCGACTCCGCTCAGGGTGAGGTCAACGGCGCGCAAAGCGCGAAAAAGTGGCTTACCACTCGAAACCGCTGCGGTTTCGACTCCTGCGAAAGGCAGGATCACAGGGATCCTGCCCTGAGTATTCGCTACTACGGACACGGCACGGGTGCGGGGCCGGCGTTGAACATGTAGTCGACGAGCGACACTAAATCCCCAATCTCAATCAGTCCGTTGGCGTTGATGTCAGCCTCGCCGGGACAGGGAGGGGGCGGTCCGAGGCCGAACATAAACGACACGAAGTAAACCAGGTCTGAGATGTCCAGCCGGCCTTCCGGGTCGTGGTTGATGTTTCCGCGAATGACACAACACTGTTCACCCTGCCCGATCTGCACCAGGGCCGGTACACCAGTCAGTCCATCATAGGCAGCCGCGGCGCCCACCAACTGTCCGTCGCCGGTGTAGTTCATGAGGAAGCCGGTGGGCAGTAACTGCTCACCTTCGCTGGTTACGAATCCCGGATAGATTATCATCCGCGTATTACCACCGTCCGATGTCCAGATGACTGAGAGGCCGGACGAATCGTAGAACTGGGGTTCCGCCGTGCCATTGAAAGTCAGGAACAACATGGTCAGGTTGCCGTCGTATGAAACCGATAGCGAATTGACCGTCGTATCCTGAATAACGTAGGCGGTATCTGTTGTAGTACCCGCTTTGTCCCAGATCGGCTCGGCGTCGCCAACGATCACGCGATAGAGATAAGCCAGATCACTGAAGGTGAGTGTTATACCGTCGGCGTTGATATCGGTAGTTGCCACCTGTGCTTCGACATTGACATTAAACACGCCAAGTCCATAGAAGAAGTAGCTCGAGAACAGAACCCAATCAGCAACCTCATTCGGCACCCAGTTGAGATTGATATCACCACGACCATATACAGGGGTGGGATCCTCGGTAGCCACCTGAATGAAGCTGCTGAAGTAATCGACTGACCGTCGCACAGTTGGGGCGGTCAGACACTCGTCGGGAACACCACTGTAAGTTGGAAACGGTTCGTTGGCGGTAAGAAGGAATCCATACTTATCGTAAACATCGTTCGAGACGTAAAGCGAGTCACCATCGGGGGCGCTGGCGAATGAGTTATCGCCGCAGTCGGCCCACAGGAACCTAAGGGGCAGTTCCCGACCGATGTTCCCCGCGTTATTGACGATTATGAATTGCAGCATGGCCAAGGCGCAATTCTGGTTCAGTAGGTTCGACGGATGGATATCACCGTTGTTGATATCAGCGATGGCGACCAGGCGGATCAATCCCTGGGCGGGATCGTCCACATAATTGAAGTATTCCCAATTCCAGACGGAGAGACTATGCCCCAGTTCCGCCGACGTAAAAGTCAGTCCGGTGTTGTCGTATTGAATGAGCAGGTCAAACCCTGATGCTTCCCAGGGCGACCGGAGGTTCTTGACTCTGATCTCTGCCGCTGCCGGCCATCCCAGCCAGGCGTCCCGTTCTCCGGTAATATAGACCGCGGCATCAGCGTTGCTGGAGGTATCGGAGTATGCAAAATGCACCACTCCGTTATAAAAGTCCACTTCGCGCACCGCCCCCTGATCCACGCACTCGTCGGGTGCGCCGAACCAGGTAGGGAAAGTCCCATCCCCGCTCCAATCCCAGCCAAATTCGTAGACTTGATCCGACAATAGCAGAGTCCCATCGGACAGGGCCATTCCGTTGTCGCCGCAGTCGTTCCACAAGAACCTGAGCAGAGCTTGACGACCGTAATTGATCGGATGACTGCTGACCTCAAAAACGAGCCTTACCAGTTCGCCCGGCATAGTGGCGTTGCACGTCGGATGGATGTCGCCGTTGTTCAAATCTGCCACACTGACGATCCGCACAGTGGATATATCTGGCGGCCACCAGTTCCAGTCGGCCATGCTGTCGACAGCAAACTGGAAATACTCCCATCCACAGTCGTTTAGCAACTGACCTTCCTGCACTTCAATCAACCTGAAGTCAGTCGGTTCCCAGGCGATCAGAAAGTCGAATCCGGTTATGTCCAGACCCGAGGTGACGCTGTCGAGCGTCACCTGCACCGTCACGGTATCGCCGGGCGGTATGAGGCCAACGTCGTTGATCCTGACAACCGTCGAGGCCTGGGCAGTGCCGACAGCGAGGGCCGCCACTAGGATGCACAGGACCACTAAGAAACATGAACGCGATGGACCCAACGGGGATAGGATCCGAGTGAAGTTGGTACGCTTTGACATTCTTCCTCCATACAAAGGCGTTTTGCAGTACCGTTGTCTAAAGCGTTAGCGTTTTTTTATTCGGCTGTACCTTTTGGCCAATGGTTTTACGTGTGCTGGTAAAGTACGGATATAATATAGGCTTCGGTTTCGATTTTGTCAATCTGTTTAGTCCACTCAAACGGCCAAAAACCGTTTGGACTTCTATCCGGTTTTGCGTACTTTTAGCGGAAATAACCACCGTCGGACTGTTGTCCTCACCGTGGGAGACGATTTCATTAGAAAACAGTGCGACGATTGGACGGCCTCGAATGCATCGCCGTCTATTAAGGTGTGACCGGCAGATCGTCGGTGAGTGGATAAATGAGAACGAATGGATCCGTAATCAATCGCAGCGTTCTGATGCTCAACCAAAACTACGAACCGCTCACGGTATGTTCGGCGCGGCGTGCTATCGTGCTCATGTTTCAGGGTAAGGCGGAGATGATCGAAACCGCTGACAGTCTCAAGATTCGCACTGTCGACAACGCTTTCGACTGCCCCTCGGTGGTGCGGCTGTGGCGCTATCGGAAAGTGCCCTACAAGCGCATCATGCTCACCCGCAAGAACGTCATCGTACGCGACAAACATCGCTGTCAGTACTGCGGTGCTGCCAAGGGTCCGATGACGGTCGACCATGTTATCCCCAAGACTGGAAACGGCTCAGATACTTGGGAAAACCTCGTCTGCGCCTGCACCAAATGCAACAACAAGAAGGGTGACCGCACCCTTGAAGAAGCGGGGATGAAGCTGCTGAAGAAACCGAAGCGCCCGACGTTCATCACTTTCATCCAACGCAACAACAACATCGCCACCCACTGGCGCCCGTATTTGTTTATGGACTGATGCGGTCAAGCCGCCCATAAATGGGTTTCATGCGCTTCGCGCGTCTGTTTTCTCTGTCATTCCCGCGCAGTAGGTCGGAACCCCCTTGCGGGTTCCGACTTCTTGCTCAAGATTTGCCGGTCTCATCTGTTTCAATTACATTCACGACATGAGAAACATACGAAGATACTTCTCACCCGGTAACACCTACTTCCTTACACATGTTACTTATGAACGCAAAACGATGCTTCTCGATAACGTTGA
>JAUWIB010000063.1 GCA_030605565.1 bacterium | reverse complement strand
TTCAGTCGTCTAAAAATGCGCTATCGTCAACACCGAGGCCTTCATCCAAAGATGAGAAATAATTACTTCCTCTGGTACTTCCATCTGTGTCATAAATGACCCCGAAATCAACACTTTTTGGCTATTATGCCCGCAATGACGGCCTCTGGGGTTTTTCAACACTCCCGAACGTCCAGGCCACCCAGCCACAGCCGCCTACGCCGGCTTGGCAATGACGCGACCGGGAGTTTATCAACAACAGGCCGCGAACGCGGGAGTCCAGTTTTACGGGTCTTTACCACTACGGGCAATCCGGCGGTGGCGGCCCTCCCGTGAACATGTAGTCGACCAGGTAGACCAGATCGGAGATGTCAATAACGCCCGATCCGTCGATATCGGCTTCCTCGAAGCACGGCGGTTCCGGCCCGGCGTTGAACATGTAATCGACCGTATAGACAAGATCGGAGATGTCGATATCGTTGTCCCCGGAGGCGTTGACATTCCCCCTGATACCGACACAGCAGCCAGCCACCACTTCACCGACAACATGAATCGTGTAGGGTCCCTCGGAACCCTCCTCGGTCAGAACGGGGTAGTAGTAGGCGCCGGGTTCGAGGGCATTCCAGGAAACAGTAAGGTTACCGTCACCGCAGGTATCCCAGTCGTATTCACCGAAGGATGTGATGCCGCCACACGGGCAGCCGATGGCCAGGCAAAGCCAGGCGTTGGTGAAGGCAGGGTTCGTCGTGCAGTAATCGAGCGTCACGTTCATGCCGGTGTCGAGCGTGAAGGCATGCCAGACATGAGCGCCTTCGAAGAGATCGCACTGATGCGTGGCGTTGGTGTTGTCGCCGGTGAACACAACGGGCACGCCATCGGCCAGTAGAACCGGAGTAACGTCCTCGCAGTTGTCGTTTTCCGGACCGGACGCGACCGACTGGATAGTCAGGGTGAAGGAGGGAATGCAGTCGGGTGAGGCGTATGTATCGACCATGACGTAGTAGTAGCCCGGATTGAGAGTGAGTTCATAGAGACCGTGGGCGCCTGAGTTGGCGGTTGAGTACTGAATGCAGTCGATCTCGTCGGGCGGGCAGTTGTCGTCGATCAGTATTCCGGACCAGTTGGTCGAACCCGGATCGAGAAGGATATCCACGGTGACCGTCTCGCTGACGTCCAGCATGTAGATGATATCCTCGCCCTTGTCCCAATTGCCAAGACAGGTTTGTTCGTAGTTGTTACCGCGCCCGCAGTTTGTCTGGTTTTCGTCTATGTACGCATTGTTGTCCGGCCCGCCGATCATGTCATCCGGCAGCGTGACAACCAGCGGATCGGTGCAGTCGTCGCCGGATGTCTGCTGGTAATACTCGAACGTCAGATCGAAATCAGGGATACAGTCAGGAGACGCCCAGGTGTCGACCATGATGTAGTAGGTCCCGGCGGTGAGACTGACGCCGTCGACGCCGTGTGGATCGCCTTCCGATTGTGAGCTTGTAGCAATGCAGGTGCTGCTGTCGGCCGGGCAGGTGTAATCAATAAGAAATCCTGAGTACGCCGTGCCCTTGGGGTCAAGCGTGATGCTCAGGTCGAGGTCTTCCAGCAGGTTCAACTGGTAGATGATGTCTTCACCACGATCGTAATCGTCAAGGCAGGTATTATCGTACCAGTCGTCACGACCGCAGTTGGACTGGTTGGTGAGTGCGTACGGAAGATCGGCCAATCCGATATCAAAGGTAATCGGATCACCACAGTAGTTGCCGGTCTCGGGCGGTTCGGTCTCGGAGAAGCTGATCGTGAACTGAAAAGGGCGTTGCCTCTCGTCATTGCCTGTATAGACAGGCAGGTAGTATGTGGCCGGCCCCGGAAGCGACGTCCACCAGAGATGCGGGTTTGTTTCGCCGTCGCCACAGTCGTGCCACTCATAGTCCTCGCGGGAGATGGGATCCTCACAGACGACAGGATCACTGTAGAGGATTGAAGCAGCGTTGTCCAGGCCCGGAACCGACCCGCAATAGTCGACATCCACGTCATTGAGTTCGTATGGAACTTCAAAAACATACCAGACCATGTTCCACCAGTAAGGACCGGGGCAGTCCAGGGTAGCGCCCTGCGTGGTCCCAGTGACGGTGGCGGGGAAAGGTCCGGGAATCAACTCGGCATTGGTCCAATCATCATTTGGCGGCGGCGGGTAGTAAATCGGGCAGGGATGTTCGGCGCAGTTCCGGTACCGCTCCCAGGTACCGCCCAGAGCAGCGCATTCAGTTTCAGTAGTGTCGTCGCAGGATGGTGCTTCCGGGTCACCATAACAGCAGCGACCAACCGCCGGCCCACCGTCGTGGATCAAGACAGCATCAATAGAAAACTCAGCGCCATCGTAACCGACATACTGGAAGGCGAACTTGGCGTTGGATTCGCACAGGTAACCGTCAAGCTCGATAACTGCATTGTACCAATGCCAGCTTGTAAATTCGCCTGCCTCGTGCTCGGTCCAGAGGGTATCCCAGAGAGTGCCGCCATCAGTGGAGATCATGACAATAAGATCGCAGCTATTGTAGGGAGACACGGAGTAGTAGTAACTGCCTTTCCACCAGAAGTCCAGTTTCCAGGGCGCCCCATCGGAAGTCAGATCAATGATCGGGCTGATCAGCCACTCGTCCTGGAAGCCGGTATAGTATTCATCGTAAAAACAACTGGCTTGATACGCACCCTCGTAAGGGGAGAAACTGTTGGGCTCCCATGTGTAGTCGTTGTTGACGATGGCGGTCCAACCGGATGGCGGCACCACGCCGCTCTCAAACCCTTCGAAGAACAACTCACTCCGCGAACTTGTCTGACGTGTGGCGGATTCGCGCTGGACAGGGTCGGTTCTGAGGTCGCAGGGGTACCGGTGAACGATAGCTTTTGACAGCCTCTCAGCGGTTTTCATCGCTATCTCTTCGGCGGTGGGGTTATCGGCAGCGTGGTTATCCGCACCTTCAGGATGGGTCAGGGCAAAGCCTGCCTGCGGTTCCGACTCGTCGCCGGCTGATTTCTCAGCTATCGGAACAACACTGACAGCACTGGGTGTCTGCTCATTTACGTTGTTTTCGCCGACAACCGCCAGACCGAGAACTTGGTCATTCATACCCGATCCCAACGGCTGTTGGCTCGAGCCGTCCCACCTGGCGATGAGAATAAGAGCCGCAGTCATGAAGACTATTCTGATTTGCATGGTAGTATCTCCGCTATCAGTTCACGCTCAACTTGAGCGCTGGTCCTACTGGACGAATGAATGTCAAAACCGGATATCATCGATGCGACGGTACCGGATGTGTTTACATTTGTCGCCGACGAGATAACAACGGCATCGAAACGTTGCATTGATCTTCTCCCGAAGAATCGGGTTGGTCATCAGGGAACTCTCTGACGATACACTCACCACCTCCCACCGTAGACAAATATAGCTGTATTTACCCACGATGTCAATACATTGTTGCTTGCCAAATGACGTCGGTTTCATCGTTGACTAATCGCGCGACCGTCGCTTTCTTGTGTCCGGATACCAACTCCACATCTGAGGACATTGCATGGCAACATCATCACTCCCCGATACAGCTCCCGCTAAAGAAAGCCTGGTCTCCCAGGTTCTTTCCATGAGCCGTCCGTTCTGGATGGTCAATATCATGGAGATGCTCGAACGTCTCGCCTACTACGGCGTGCGGGTGGTTATCCCGATCTACATCGCCCAGGCCGACGAAATCGGTGGACTCCATTTCTCCCAAACTGACAAAGGGATCATCTTCCTCTGGTGGGCGCTGTTTCAATCGCTCACGCCGATGGTCTCCGGTGGTTTCGCTGACCGCTATGGTTACAAGAAGACGATCGCACTGTCGATCGTCATCAAAGTGATCGGTTACCTGCTGATGGCCACGCAGACGGCGTTCTATCCGTTCCTGATCGGATGCTGCACGCTGGCGCTCGGCACGGCCATCTTCAAGCCGGGTGTTCAGGGGACCATGTGTCAAACACTGACGAAGAAGAACTCATCGGTGGGTTGGGGCACTTTTTACATGCTGGTGAACATCGGCGGGTTTCTCGGGCCACCGCTGGCGCACTTTCTCTATGGTATTTCCTGGCCGATGGTGTTCTACGGCTGCGCCGCAATCGTATCGCTTAACCTTCTTATGCTCTTCACTTACAAAGACCCGCCGGCCGGAGGCGAGCAGAAGGGGAATCCTTTCCGTGTCTTCTGGATTACGATCAAGAACATCTTCAATCTGCGACTGATAGTCTTCATCTTCATCATGTCCGGCTTCTGGTTGATGTTCATGCAACTGTTCGACATGTTGCCCAACTTCATCGTCGATTGGGTCGACAGTTCCAAACTTGTCGCTGATCTCCACCTGCCGGATTTCATGCTTCAGCAAAACTCCACGCGCGGCGCGCAGCTCACCCAGGAATGGATGATTAACATCAACCCCGGACTCATCATTCTGTTGGTGGTGTATCTCAACTTCCTGGTGTCACGGATGCGACGAGTGCACTCGATGTTCATAGGTATCTCTATCGCATCGGTCGGACTGGTGGCCGCGGGCTATACCACCAGCGGGTATATCTGTTTGTTCGGTATCCTTATTTTCTCCGTCGGCGAGATGCTATCCTCACCCAAAATGAACGAGTATCTCGGCGTCATCGCACCGGATGGCAAGAAGGGCCTTTATATGGGGTACGCCAACATTCCGCAGGGGATAGGCTGGGGGCTGGGTTCATGGTTTGCCGGACACGTTTATGACCGAATGGGAGACAAGGCCAATCTGGCCCTGAGATACCTGGCCGACAACAACGGCGTTACCGGCGTCGACCGCACCGAGGCAATGAACAAACTGGTTGAGGTCACGGGCATGTCGCACCAGGAGGCAACCGACATGTTGTGGGCGGCGTACAAACCGTACGAACTATGGTACCAGTTTGCGGCGATAGGGATAGCTTCGGCTCTGTTAATGCTTCTGTACGCCAAGTGGGTGAAAAGATACGAAGCAGCGGATGTGTAACGCTGTCACCCTGAGCGGAGTCGAAGGGCGCGCGCAGCGCATGAAACGCATTTATGGGCGGCTTGACCGTGTCACCCTGAACGGCACCACCTCGCCCTGAGCGGAGTCGAAGGGTGGTTTCGACATTGTGTCAGGAGCGCAGGGCTCCTGACCTACAAAGACTACAAGCGTCACCCTGAGCGGAGTCGAAGGGCGACGTAAGCAACAATTTGCAATGTCTGCTTCGACTTCGCTCAGCATGAGGTTCTGTGGAACGGTACCCCACCTACAGCGGAGCGACAGGTGGGTTTTCGTGCAGCGGACTACCGCAGCTTCATGTTGTCGATTAGTCGCACCCCGTGGACCTTGACCGCCAGCAAACAGAAGGTGCCGCGGTCCACTTCATAGACCGGCAGAAAAGAGGTGGGCTTTGAGAGTGCGATATAGTCAACCTTGGCAGTGGGGCAGGTGGCGCGAATCACGGCGCGCATCTCTTTGGTAAGCTTCACGGTATCCTTAACGCCGCTCTTGACCATCGCTTCGGCTGTGCGCAATGCGTAGTAAAGACAGCACGCTTCGAGCCGCTGTTCGGGCGAGAAGAACTTGTTGCGCGAGGACATCGCCAGGCCACTTTTCTCGCGCACGGTGGGAGCGATAACAAATTTGATCGGCCAACTCAGATCGTTGGCCATCTGTTTGAGAACGTAGGCCTGCTGGAGATCTTTCTGGCCGAACACGGCCACATCGGGTTGGGTGATATTGAACAGCTTGGCGACGATCGTAGTGACGCCGCGAAAGTGCCTGGGACGAGACTCCCCTTCGAGACTTCGGGTCAGTCTCTCAACCGTTATGTAGGTCTGGAAATCATCGGGATAGATATCCGTCGCTTTTGGAATGAACACGATATCGCCACCGGCTTTTCTGATCTTGCGGATATCCCCTTTTTCATCACGAGGATACTTGGATAGATCCTCGCGCGGGCCGAACTGGGCGGGGTTGACGAAGATGGTGGTGATGACTATGTCCGCTGCTTTCCTCGCGCGTCTTATCAGTGATAGATGCCCCTCGTGCAGGAAGCCCATGGTCGGAACGAGGGCGGTGGTCTTTCCCTCCGCCGCTATCTTCCTCGCGACCTGCTGCATCTTCTTTATAGAGCGGATGGTTTGCATCATTCGGGGTTCTGTAGGTGCAACGGAATGTTGGATATTTTGATCATCCGTTCCATTTGCTCTTGGTCGATCTCGTCGTTGACATACTTATCGAAAATGTCTTCAGCGTGGGGTCTCAGCTTTCCTATGTTGGCGCGGGTCACTACGTAAACTCGAGCTTCGTTCCACGATTTGTGTACAAAGTCTGCGAACTTGATGAGTTCTTCTTCAGTTAGCGGGTCCCGTTGGCAATGCAGGTAATTGCTCAGCTTGCCATAGGTCGTATCAAACCATTGGAGGTCTGGGAACTTCATATTGCCTTCGTGCCCGTTCGCTTTGAATACCCCATTGACGAAGTCTACTGTCTTTTCGAAGAACGGAGCTTCACGCAGAAGACGGGGAATGATATCGCCTGGCTGGTAACGTTTGACTTCTTTCTTGGAGAGCTTTCGCTTGTCATGAGTTAGCAAGACAAGGTACTCCAGCGACAGTCTCTCTAAGCACATTCTCAGTTCGAGCGCGGCCCAGAACATCTCAGTGATATGCTTGGCTTTCTCAAGTATGAACCCACAACGGAGGTAGTGCATTTCCGCGGTAGATTTGTAGTTGCAGTCTAGCTCCCTTTCCGTTGTGCCCTTAGTCACTCTCCGTGACTCCCTCCACCGGCTCGTTCACCGGTTCGTCTTCGAAGAAGAGGGGAGACTCGGAGGAGATCGCGTACTTGTCCTTCTTGTAGCGGATGACGATATATGCCCGCGCCTGGCCGGTGGCGATTATGGCCAAGAAGTAGCCGATGACTGACGCAAAGATCAGAAACAGCATCACCGCCATCAGGTAACCGACCGCCTCATCACCGCCGCCGCGCGTCCATGGAACAAGCGAGATGCCCCAGTCGACCCCCGGAAAGATATTGAATGTCTCGCGCACAGTGTCGGAATTGACCGGAAGGTGCGACAGCCCGGACTTGATTAGGTCGGTCGTTCGCTCGCCCCCGCCAAGACCGCTCGCCCAGCCGATAAACTGCACCGACCGATAGCAGAAGTAAGCGTAGATGAAGCTGCATACCTTGGCGGCAACCAGCGTGTAGGCAGTGTACACTAACCACTGCACCGGCCGTCGAATGATGGTTGAGAAGGTTTCCAGAATTGCCGTGAATGTCTCGCCGATACGGTCCGCCGCCGCCACCGCCGGGAGCAGCACCCACGATATCTGGAACACCAGAATTATGAAGACGGTGAGGATGGCGACAACAAAGACGGGGATGGCGAAAAACAGAGCGTACAGCCACTTGCCGATCATCGGAACTCGGCTGACTAATCCCAACAGAAAAAACAGCAATACAATGAAAGCAACGAACAGCACGATAGCCAGTTCGGCCAGAAACATTTGCGGTAGTCGTTTCCAGGCGAACGCGATTGCCTGCCAGATGGACAGGAAGCGGTTGCCGCGCACTTCTTCGATCTGGAAAGCGGCGACCCCAAAGAAGCCCATCATGACCGCCAGCAAGGCCAGAACAACGCCGACCCCAAAGACGATCCACCCGACGACGCTGTCGAATGCGAACAGTTGAAGCGGAAACATGCCGTGTACCGAAAAGACATAGCCCGGAGCCTCACCCGCCACGGCCAGCGCCAGGTAAGTGAAGAGATCATAAAAGATCAGGGCCAGACAGAGAAAGAACGTCATGACGAAGATCTTCTTAGCCGAGAGGGCGCGGGCCGGCGCCCATAGAATGTCGCGGAAGTCATAATGCCATGAGTGATTCATAGTGACAATTTTGCGGTGGGCACGGTTCAAGTCAAGTGTTTTTCGGGGCGCATTGCACCGGCGGATTCACCGCGGCCGCTTCCATCGCTCATCAGAGAGTATTTCGTCGTACAGGTCGACCATCATCTGCACGTTGTGGTTCCAGTCGAAGAGTTGCTCGACTCTTTCGCGCCCGCGTCGGCCATCCTCCCGCCGCATGTTTTCAGAAAGGATATACTGCTCCAATGCCGACGCCAATCGATCTACGTCAGCGGGCGGCACCAATCGCCCGGTCACGCCGTCGGCCACAACTTCAGGCAGCCCGCCGATATCGGAGGCCACCACCGGCAACCCGGTAGCCATCGCCTCGACCGCGGCCACGCCGAATGTTTCCCCCCGACTGACCGAGGGCATGACGAACAGATCGAACTGCTCGAAATACCGCGCCACTTCCTCGTTAGGCAAGCGTCCTGTAAACGTGATGCGGTCGGCGACGCCCAACGAAACCGCGAGCGCCTCCAGCTTCGGTCGCAACGGTCCCCAACCGATTATGGTCAGCTTCAGGCTGAATGGTTTGGCGGCCAATTGGGCAAAGGCTCGGATCAGATATTCCAGGCCGTACTTTTTCGTTAGCCAGCGAACGGTGCCGATATGGAAGGTTGGTCGCGAGGGTCGCTCGACATAACGGAAACGCTGGAGATCCACTCCAAACGGAATCACCCGCGCCTTCCTGCGCCCGGCCACCAGCCGTTCGGTTTCATTGCCAAGCATCCTGCTGGTGGCGGTGACGTAATCGGCGCCCAGGATTGCCTTGCGTACGATCCAGCGATGAACCGGCGAGCGGCGGGGGAACTCAATGATGTCATCACCCCATACCGAGAGAACCAACGGCCTGACGCCGACTCGGGCTGCTACGAATCCGCAACTGCTGGCGTAATGCGCGTGTACGATATCCGGTTGGAACTGCTTCGCCAGTTCTCGGACCTGCCGGACTTTGAAGAGCATACTCAGACGATTGCGGCACGCCAGGTAACGGATATCGACACCCTCGATTTCATTCGGCGGGTAAAACGTCGCTAACATGATATCGTGGCCGCGGTCCCTGAGAGCCGTTGCCCACTTGACGGTGTGATTAGAGCCGCCCATGGCGATAAGCATCAGACGCATCTGCCGGTTACCTCCCCTTGCCTTTGAAGCGAAAAGATTGGACCACCTCTGAGAAGTAGCGACGGAATCCGAGTAGCCACACGGTCGCGGCGTAGCATCCGAACACGATCACCGCCGATCCGGCGAGCATCAAGGCGGCCGTCGCGTGAGTCATTTCTCCCGTGGCTGGCAGAGTCAGTCGTCGGAAAGCATAAGCGACTACGTAAACTATGCATCCAGCCGAGAACAGTCTGACCAGGGTGACGGCAAAACTGTTTCGGACCTGAGGTGGCCATTTCATCACAACATATCCCATAAGACCGAGACCAAACCCGACATGCGAAACTGAAGTGGCCAGTGAAATACCGGAATAGCCCATCCAGAGAGGTATCAAGGCCGTCGCGGCAAACTTGGTGAACAACATAAGACCTGCGAAAACCAGCACCGGTCTGGCCCAGCCGCGGGCGTAGCAGGCGCGAATCGAAGTTGAGACAATGAGCAGGGCGATGATCGAAGGGGCCAGCGTCTTCAGGATAGCAGCCGTCATGGCCACCGACTGGTCATCGAAAGCGCCGCGACGAAAGACAAAGTAGACCAGGTTCTCGGCGTTAAGGTAGAAGAACACGCCCAGCGGTACGGCGAATAACAAGGCCGCCGTGATACCCTTGCGATAAGCTGCAATGAACGACTCCGTTTGGTCGGCACCGCCCGTTTTGGAGAGAATCGGGAACAGCACAGCGCCGATCGCAAACCCCACGATCGATTCCGGGAGTTGCACAAGGATCTGTCCGTAATTGAGCGCCGAGATGACACCTTCACCAAAGCCGGGCGCAAAGTAGCGGTCGATCAGAAAATAGGATCGGTTTATCAGTTCAATCAGAATCAGCGTCCCGGCAACCGACAGAAACAAGGGAGATTCCTTGTCGATCACCGTGGGTTTGAAATGTTTCAATGACTTAAGCGGCAACAGGCGCACAGTTAGGTACAAATTCTGAATCAGGAGTCCGCCGACGAGTCCGGCCGCTATTGCGCCCACGGAAAAGCGCTGGTGCAACATCAGCACACAGGTAATAGAGAAGATATTGAACAGGCTCATGCCAGCGGCAGGGTAGGCGAATGATTTCTTGACGTTCAGCAGGGCGCGCATGAATGCTTCGGACACCGACAATAGCACCGCCGCCGCCGTGACCCGGCTGTAAAACACGATCAAGTCGAAATCGGTCGGTGAATAGTCGGCGCCCCAGATCTTCATAACATACGGAGCGAGCAACACTATCCCCAGAGTAGTACCCAGCCCCATCAGCATGGTAAGATTGACCGCTGACCAGGTCGAGCGCCAAAAACCGTCGGTTCGCTCAGAGTCGGCCAGTTGCGCTTTTCGAGTAAGGTACGGTACGAATTGGTAGTAACAAGCGTACCCGAGCACTCCCGAAGCCAGGGCGGGAAGCATTACCGCGATGAGGTAGAGATCGTACTGGGCGCTGGTGCCGAACTTGTCGGCGATGACCATCCCCCGAAGAAAGCCGAGAATTTTGGAAACGAAGACGACCCAAGCCACCGAAAAGATCGCCGTGCGCAACCGTTGTGGCACCCCTACCTCCCGTCCAGGAACCGCCTGACGGCGTCCGCAATTAGACGCGACGGCCGCTTGCGTCTGATCAGATACGGCATAGGACGAACGGCTCGTTTTCTGCGAAGCGCCCGTAGCACGCGCCCGGTGTCGAGGCCGACCAGCTTGTTGCCGCGGCGCAATGTCTCGACCCATTCGGTTTCATCGCGCAGGGTCAACACCGGTGTGCCTAAAAACAGAGCCTCTTTTTGAAGTCCGCCGGAATCGGTCAGGACCGCGCGCGCCTGCATGGCACAAGTCAAAGTATCAAGATAGCTCAACGGTTCGCAGAGGATCAGGTTGTCCTGATTCCGCAGACGCTTCAGCAATTTTGCCTGAACAAACCGCTTGCGAGTGCGCGGGTGAACGGGGAAAAGGGTCGGGATCGGCAGAGCCTCAAGCAGTTCAACCAGTCGCTTGAGATTCTCGGGGCTGTCGACGTTGCCCGCACGGTGGGCGGTGATGAGAAGGAACTCTCCCGGAGTCAGTCCGAACTGTCGTAGCGGTTTCCGGTTGGCCCGAATGATACTCTTCGAATCGTGCAACAGCTCATACATCAAGTCGCCGGAATGTATCAGCCCGTTCTTGATCCCCTCGGCCCGAAGGTTCTTCATCGATACCTCGGTCGGACAAAAGTGAAGGCGGGCGAGGTGGTCGGTCAGGCGTCGATTGATCTCCTCCGGCATGTCGTCGACAAACGACCGCATTCCCGCTTCCACGTGGCCCACCGGAATCGACAACTTGGCCGCGGCCAGCGCACCGGCCATCGTGCTATTGGTGTCGCCGTAGACCACCACGAAATCGGGTCGGTCGGCCAGCAGTACTTTTTCAGTCGCCGCGAGCATGCGCCCGGTCATAGCGCCATGCCGTCCGCCGCTGATACTGAGATTTGTGCTGGGGCGGGGGAGATGTAGTTGCCGAAAGAACGTCTGCGACATGTTGTCATCATAGTGCTGCCCAGTGTGGACGATAGCATGATGAAATCGCCCTGAAAACGCCTTGGACAGAGGCGCCAGTTTAATGAACTGTGGCCGGGCGCCGACTATGGACACGATTTTCGGTTTGGCTTTCATTTCAATCGAACATAGAGGAACTCAGACAGCAACTCAAGTTTAATCCTGAGTGCGAGTTCAACTGGATGGTCTGCTGTGCGCCCGCTCACGGAAAGAAAAGGCCGAGCTATCTGCATTTTCCAGTCGCTTTTCGGCATCTTCGGTTATATTGTCACCGTTTGGAAAGGTTGGCGTGGATTCATTCAACGACCGGTAGTGCTACTGTGATGATCAAAGGTTCCATATTCGATCTGAAGCGGTTCGCCATCCATGACGGACCCGGTATCCGGTCCACTGTTTTCATGCGCGGCTGTCCCCTGGACTGTTGGTGGTGTCACAATCCTGAAAGCAGGCGGCCCGCCCCCTCGGAAGATGTCGAGGTCGGAACTAATTGTGTTTGCCGGCGACGCAGAACCGCGCTGGCTGACGGTCCGGTTTCTCCTGAACAGGTGATCGACGAGGTGGCCAGGGATATTCCCTACTACGACCAGTCAGACGGCGGCGTGACGTTTTCCGGTGGCGAACCGCTGATGCAGTTTGATTTTCTGATGAAAATGCTTCAGTTGTGCCGGGGTCGTTCAATCCATACGGCCGTGGACACGACCGGTTATGCTCCGACCGAGGATCTTGAGCGGCTCATTGACTTGGTTGATTTGTTCTTGTATGATTTGAAGATTATGGACAATCATGCGCACGAGCAACACGTGGGAGTCTCCAATCGCCTCATTCTCGACAACCTGAAGATGTTGGCCACTCGTGGCGCCCGTGTGATTATCCGGGTGCCGCTGATTCCCGGCATCACCGACACCGATCCTAATCTCGATGCCATCGTTCAGTTTGTGAAACCGTTACCCGGCATAGAGGAGGTCAGCCTGTTGACGTACCATCGTTACTTCCGCCATAAGGTGACCGATCCCGAACTGGCGGCAAAGTTAGCTGGACTGCAGCCCAAAACCCAGGCAGAAGTGTCAGCCATGTCGCAGCGGTTGGAAGCGCACGGACTCAGAGTGAAAATCGGAGGTTAACGCAAATGAATGAACGTATCCAACGACTGCGCCAGGCAAGCCTTGACGCTGTGCCGACCCTCTCGATAGAACGAGCATCGCTGCTTACCGAGTTCTACGCCAGTGGTCAGGCGGAACGGGTCCCAACGCCGGTGGCTCGGGCGCTGGCCTTCAAGTACCTGCTCCAGAAGAAGCATGTGTGTATCAACGACGGTGAACTGATTGTCGGCGAGCGCGGCGAAGCACCCAAGGCAACCCCGACCTACCCTGAAATCTGTACGCACAGTCTCGACGATTTCACGATACTGAATGACCGTCCCAGGATATCATTCGCGGTCGGCGATGAGGTCCGCCTGAGACAGCAGGATACAATCATTCCCTTCTGGTCAGGCCGGTCGCTCCGTGATCGCATTTTCGAGGCGGTCGACGACGAGTGGAAGGTTGCCTATCGGGCTGGCGTGTTCACGGAGTTTTTGGAGCAAAGGGCGCCGGGTCACACGGTTCTTGATGACAAGATCTATCGCAAGGGTTTCATGGATTTCAAGCAAGACATCGCCGCAGCCGTCAGCGGACTGGATTTCCAGGGCGACCCCGAGGCTCCAGCCAGGCGGGATCAACTGTTGGCCATGGCGATTGCGGTCGACGCCCTGCTCGGTTTCGCACAACGGCACGCCGACAAACTCGTGCTCATGGCTCAGGAAACCTCCGATGAAAATCGTCGCCTCGAACTCGAGCAGATGGCACAGATTTGTAGTCGCGTTCCGGCACAAGCGCCCGAGACTTTCTGGGAAGCGCTGCAGTATTACTGGTTCGTGCATCTGGGCGTTATCACCGAGTTGAACACCTGGGATTCTTTCAATCCGGGTCGACTCGATCAGCATCTGCTGCCGTTCTATCGCCGGGACCTTGAAAGCGGTCGACTGACCGAGGAGCGCGCCCGGGAGTTGCTCCAGTCGTTTTGGATCAAGTTCAACAACCAGCCGGCGCCGCCAAAAGTCGGCGTGACAGCTCAGGAGAGCAACACCTACACCGACTTCTGCCTTATCAACCTCGGTGGCATCACGGTTGACGGCGAGGACGCCGCCAACGAACTCACCTACCTGATTCTCGACGTTATCGAGGAGATGCGTCTCTTACAACCGAGTTCGATGGTCCAACTCAGCAGGAAGAACCCAGATCGCTTGTTGAAACGGGCATTGAAAATCATCAAGACCGGATACGGCCAACCATCGTTGTTCAATACCGAAGCTATCGTAGCGGAACTGGTGCGCCAGGGGAAATCACTCGAGGATGCGCGAAACGGCGGCGCCAGCGGCTGTGTCGAAGCGGGCGCTTTCGGCAAAGAGGCATACATCCTCACCGGGTATTTCAACCTGGTCAAGGTGCTTGAGATTACTCTCAACAACGGTATCGACCCGAGAACAAGTGAGCAGATCGGTGTTGAGTCCGGCGATCCCGCGCGGCTTGCGACCTTCGATGATTTCTATGCCGCCTTTGAAAAGCAGTTGGCGCACTTCATCGACATAAAGATCAAAGGGAACACAATTATCGAGCGACTTTGGGCCGAGCACCTCCCGGCGCCATTCCTGTCGATCCTGATCGATGACTGCATCGCCAACGGTCGAGACTACAACGCCGGCGGTGCGCGGTACAACAGTTCGTACATACAAGGCGTCGGCCTCGGCAGTATCACCGATTGCCTGAGCGCCGTCAAGTATCATGTCTATGACAAGGGTACTATGAGCATGCCCCAACTGGTTACCATGCTGCGTGACAACTTCGCCGACCATGAGTCAGTGCAGCAAAGCCTCCTGCGGGACACACCCAAGTACGGCAACGACGACGACTACGCCGACGATCTGGCCCGTCGTGTGTTCGAGAGTTACTTTCGATTGATCGACGGCCGTCCCAACACCAGAGGCGGGCATCATCGCATCAATCTTTTGCCCACTACCTGTCATATTTACTTCGGCAGCGTGGTGGGGGCGACGCCGGACGGACGCGCCTGCGGCACACCACTGTCGGAAGGTATCTCCCCGGTGCAGGGAATGGACCTGTGCGGTCCGACGGCGGTTTTGAACTCGGCGGCCAAAATCGACCATTTGCGCACCGGTGGTACTCTTTTGAACCAGAAGTTCACGCCGCAACTATTCAGTGACGAGGACGGTATCGAGAAGTTGGCGCACCTCGTGCGCACGTATTTCAAGATGAATGGTCACCACATCCAGTTCAACGTCGTCGATGCCGACACGTTGCGTCGCGCCCAGGAGGAACCGCACAAGTACCGTGATCTGATCGTGAGAGTAGCAGGTTACAGCGACTACTTCGTAGACTTAACCGACGAATTGCAGAACGAGATAATTCGCCGCACCGAGCAGGGAATGTAGGGGCAGGTTTGTCTTCAAGCCTGCCAACAGTGGCGGGTTCGAAGATGGACCCGCCCTACAAGATCTACTCCACTATCTGCTGATTGAGTTCTTTGACGGCCGGCTCGAGAGCTTCCGGCATTACCGCTCGGCCGGTCAGGAGCCTCGACCACCTGACGCGGATCGAACTGAAGGCGACGTACGAGGTGGGCAAAATGAGCAGCAAGATGAAGCTGCCGAACAAAAGACCATAGGCTACAGATATCGCCATAGGTATGAGAAACTGCGCCTGTCGGCTGGTCTCCAAAATCAGCGGCGCCAGTCCAAGGGAGGTGGTGATAGTAGTCAGCAGGATAGGTCTCAAACGGGTCAGGCCGGCATTATGCACAGCATCGAACAGCGTCTGCCCCAGTCGCAAATTGCGGTTAATCCGATCTACCAGTATTATGCTGTCATTAATGATGATACCTGAAAGGGCGATGAAGCCGATTAATGACATCATGCTGATTTGCAGGCCCTGGATTCCATGTCCCCAAATGGCGCCCAAAGCCCCGATCGGTATGAGAGATAGAACCAGCAACGCCTGAGCATACGATCGAAACACCAGCACCACCAGGATAAACATTCCCACCAGAGCGATGGGGAAGGTTCGCTTGATGGACCGCACCATTTTGGCCTGGTCACGCGACTGTCCCTCGAATGCCGCCGTAATTCCATGGACCTGACTCAGGACGCGGGGCAGTATGTCGTTTTCGATATGGTCCAGAATCGGCGGGAGGTCGGCCTCAACCTCCAAGGGACTGGCCTCGATTTTGATCTCCCGTTTTCGGTCAAGATGACTAATGGTCGTTATCCCCCGCTTGATACGATAGGTGGCCAGTTCGCTGAACGGGTACTCGCTTCCACCGGTTGTGCGAATCCGCATCCGGTCCAGTTGACCCAGTGACAACCGATCTTCCGGACGATAGCGCGCCCAGACACGGATTTCGTCACGACCGCGTTGAATGCGCTGTATCTCCTGCCCGAAAAATCCCTGCCTGACCTGCCCGGCGACATCCTGAAGCGTCAAACCGAGGGTGTGGGCTCTCGGCTTGAGAGCAATGTCGATTTCACGCCGACCTTCCTGATCGGAGTCGGTGATGTCCTTGAGAATGCCGTAACTCTTCAACTCAGCTACCAGTAGATGTCGGGCCTTGTCCAATTGCTCGACGTCATTCCCGAGCAAACTCAGGACAATCGGTTTGCCGAAATGCCCAGCTTTGCCGAAAGTGATGTTCTGTACACCTGGTAAGGGACCAACGACTTCGCGAATGCGGTTGGCTATCTCATAACTCTGCAAGTCCCGCTGCTCAGCATCCATCAACTGTAGGACGAGACGTCCGGCATGACTACCGGACTCGCCAAGATCATTCGATCCGATATCGCGCTTGATCCCGATGACGATATCGGCCGAGTCCTCGCGTTCGCCCTTGAACTCCTCGTTTACCTCCCAGCATACGCGCTCTATACCGGCCAGAAGCGAATCGGTGTCAACCTCCTGACTACCGGCTACCAGCGAGACATTAATCGGTACGGTGTCGCTATCGATGAACGGAAAGAAGGTCACGCCGATCAGTCCGCCGCGGACCAGCCCCACCGTAAGCATCACCAGGGCAATCGGAGTGGTGATCGTAATCCATTTGTGGATCATGGCGGCACGAAGCAACGGTGCGTAAACGCGATGAGTCAGAGCATGGATGAGGTTGTCGACCCGTTTTCGAATTGCCGGAACCGCTCGATCCCGTTGCAGACCCTTCGAGTGCGCGAGATGAGATGGCAGCACCAGAAACGCCTCAATCAGCGAGAAGATCAGTGAGGCAATGACCACCAGCGCCATCTGCCAGATAATCTTGCCGAGCATACCATCCAGGTAGAAAAACGGAACGAAGGCGATAACAGTTGTGGCTATAGATGTTGTCACCGGCGCCAGAACTTCCATCGTGCCGTCAACGGCCGCCTTCAGTGCCGGTTCACCGCGTTCATGGTGGGCATAGATATTCTCCGCTACCACGATGGCGTCGTCAACCAGGATGCCGACAACGATAATCATTCCAAAAAGTGAAATAACGTTGATAGTGATACCGGAGAAGCCGGCAATAATAAACATACCGGCAAACGAGAACGGAATACCGACTGCCACCCAGAAGGACAACCGCAGTTTCAGGAAGAAGCCCAGAGTCATTAGCACCAACAACAATCCTATGAGGCCATTCTTGACCAGAAGATCGATTCGCTGCGTGAGTGGAATGGTCCGGTCATCAATGACGACGGCATGCAGGGTCTCGTTGGATTCGTTGAATCGCTCGATGTATGCCTTGGTGCTGTCGGCGATAGCAAGGATATCCTCCTGCTCGGTTTGATCGATATTGAGGATGACCGCCGTCTGGTCGTTGTAGTACCGTTTGTCCGGAATATCCTCCCACTGCTCCCGCGTTGTAGCTATGTCACGCAGGTAAATGACACTGCCGTCGGCATTGCCGCGAACAGGTATCCGGTCCAGTTCCTCGGCGCGGTAGCTGCGTCCCCAGGCCCGGATGAGGATCTCTTCATCATCGGTGTCAAGCTTCCCTCCGGAGATGTTGATATTGGCCTTTCGAACCGCCGCCGCGATCTCATCGAAACTGATGCCATACCGGCGCAGGTCCGCCTCCGCTACTTCGATCGAGAATTCAAGATTCGGCAGCCCCTCGAAAGCCACCTGAGATATACCCTCTATAGCCAGCAGGTCATCGCGGAATTGCTCGGCGATGTACTTCAGGTTGTACCGGTCGGCCGCACCATACAGCACCACCGACAGTGACCGGGTACGAAACTTCTGTTCAAAGATGACCGGTTCTTCGGCATCGACGGGAAAGGAGTTGATGCGGTCGACGGCATTCTTGACATCCGCCAGCACCTTGTCGATATCGGCTTCGCGGGTGATCTCTACGCTGACGGTACCGCTGTTCTCTCTTGAAACCGAAGTGACACGCTCAACACCGGCCAGGCCGTCAAGGTTCTCCTCGATCTTCAGCACGACACCTTCGGCCACCTCTTCCGGGGCTGCTCCGGGGTAGGCAATCTGAATAGTGATGATGTCCGGTACGATCTCCGGGAAGAACGAGTAGCGGAGACGACCCTTTGAGATAACGCCGAACCCGATAATGCCTAACAACAACACCGTCGTCCAAATCGGATGGCGGATGAAGTATGCAACGACCCGGCGCATCAGCGAGTCCGCTCCCCGGTGTTGATTCGCGGAACAGCGAGTATTCCGGCTGAGACACCCTGCAACAGTTCGACCACAACGGTATCGCCGTCATTCAATCCACTCGCGACAACGATGGAATCGTCACTCCGGTGAGCTATCGTTACATCGCAATGATCCAACCTGCCGTCAACCACGCGGTAAACGTAGGAGTTTTCATAAAGAGCACGGCGAGGCATGGAGAACGCGTTTTCGACGTTGCGCCCCGGGATTCTTGCCTCCAGGAAGACGCCGTTCAGCAGAGGTTTCCCATCCGCCGGGTTGACCGAAACATAAACATCCACCGTCTGGGTGCGAGCTTCGACATGACTCCCGATACGAGCTATCCGGCCCTGCCACTGATCGCCGGTTTCCAGGGAGGTTAGAACGACCGGCCGGTTTCGCTCGATCCAGGTCAGGTCAGTAGCCGGAACGGGCAACTGCACTTCCTGATCCTCCAGGCTTACAATACTCCCCAGCAGGCTGCCGCCTCGCGCCGTGGAACCAGTCCGGAAGCCGGCGGAGAGTACGGTGCCGTCAAACGGGGCATAGAAGAAATGTTTGTCCCTGACAACTTCAAGATCGCGCAGACTGTAATAGAGTTTGTAGACGTTGAAGCGGGATAGCAGTAGCTTGAGTCTCTCGTTGGTGACCTCCGGCAGTGGCGCTGATTTCCGGTCGAAATCACAGGCGCTGAAATACTCCTGCCAGATCGGGTAGTCCTGCGGGAACTCGGTTTTAAGTTCCGGCAGCACCATCGCCAGGGCGGTCAGGAATTCACTCTTGGCGCTGTTTAACCGAAACCCGGCCTGACGGTCATCGATCTTCAGCAGCAGGTCGCCTCTGGTGAATGATTGCGCTGGCTGAAAAGTAACATCACCCGGCATGACCACGCCCGCTACCTCGCTGTACAACTGGATCGGATCAGCGCTGACCACCCGCCCGAGGGCGGTAATCTCGGTGGGAACAGAGTGCAAGTTCACCACTGTCGCCGCCACCGACTTTGGGCGCGGTCTGTCATCTCGCGGCGGCGGATCACTCCGCATCTGCATCAGGATCATCATAGCGCCAAAGCCGACCACCAGGATACCGATCGGCAATAATATTTTCCCTGCTTTTGTCATTTAGTCAGTTTCTCCAATCATCCACCGGTTGCTTCATCGACTCTCCACCACGGTTGTCTCGCACTTGTAGAGTGTGTCGGTCGTAGCTTTGTTAGACTTCAACCGCTTACTCCAGGCATAGTTCCAATCGATTGGCCATATAGTAGCTGATAGCAGTCCGCAAGGCAACCTTTGATCTGCCGGTGAACCTCAACGGATCGGCTCCGGTCAGTATTCGATTTACATTTGCAGCCGCAACGGTTATCATTGGCCCGATGACGTGACGGACCCAGACCGGGTGTCGCCACTCTGAGCCGTACATAATAGTGCCAACGAAGCGAGGAAAACGATCTATGCCTTCGACAGAACCGACCGCGCCATCAAACTTCATCAGAACCATCATCCGGGAGGACATAGCCGCCAACAAGAATGACGGTCGCGTGCATACCCGCTTTCCCCCGGAACCGAACGGCTACCTGCACATCGGGCACGCCAAGGCGTTCTGTGTGAACTTCGGCATGGCGGCTGAGTACGGCGGCCTGTGCAACCTTCGCTTCGACGACACCAACCCGGTCAAGGAAGACGTGGAGTACGTGGACTCCATCATGGAGGACATCCGCTGGTTGGGGTTCAACTGGGATGACCGCCTGTTTTACGCCTCGGACTATTTCGACCAGTTGTACGAGTACGCCGTGCAGCTTGTCAAACTGGGGAAAGCGTATGTCTGCGACCTCAGCGCCGATGAGATTCGAGAGTACCGAGGCACCCTGACCGAGCCGGGCAAGAACAGTCCCTACCGCGATCGCTCGGTCGAGGAAAACCTCGACCTGTTCGAGCGCATGAAAGCGGGTGAGTTCCCGGATGGCACGCGTGTGCTCCGCTCCAAAATCGACATGGCCGCAGGCAACCTGAACATGCGCGACCCGGTGATCTATCGCAACATACATGCTTCGCATCATCGCACCGGCGACAAGTGGCGCCTCTATCCCATGTACGACTTCACGCACTGCCTTTCCGACTCGATTGAGTCCATCACTCATTCGCTCTGCTCACTGGAGTTCGAGGACCATCGACCGCTGTACGACTGGTACCTGGATCAGTTGGGGGTGTTCCACCCGCAGCAGATTGAGTTCGCCCGCCTGAATCTCAGTTACACTATACTAAGCAAGCGCAAGTTGATCCAATTGGTCGACGGCGGTCACGTCAGTGGCTGGGATGATCCCCGGATGCCGACTATTTGCGGACTTCGTCGTCGCGGTTTCACACCGGCGGCGATTCGCAACTTTCTGGAGCGGATCGGCGTGGCCAAACGCGATAGTATCGTGGCCGTGGCCGATCTTGAGTTTTCTGTCCGCGAGGATCTGAACAAACATGCGCCGCGCGTGATGGGGGTGCTGAACCCGTTGAAGGTCGTGATCGACAACTATCCCGAGGACCAGACCGACGAACTCGACGCCGTCAACAACCCGGAAGACGAATCGGCCGGGATGCGTAAGGTGCCGTTCTCGAGAGTTCTGTACATCGAGCGCGAGGATTTCCGCGAGGACCCACCGAAGAAGTTCTACCGCCTGGCGCCGGGACGCGAGGTGCGGCTGCGCTATGCGTACTTCATCACCTGCACTGATGTCATCAAGGATGAAAACGGCGAAGTGATCGAGTTACGTTGCACCTACGATCCGGCCTCGCGTGGCGGATCGTCGCCGGATGGTCGCAAGGTCAAGGCGACATTGCACTGGGTGTCGGCTGCTCATGCGCTCGATGTTGAAGTACGGCTGTATGAGCACCTGTTCACGAAAGAGAATCCAATGGAGGTCGACGAGGGTCAGGATTTCACGGCCAACCTCAATTCGGACTCGCTGGAGTTGCTGACTTCCGCCAAAGTAGAGCCGTCTCTGGCTGATGCTACGCCCGGCATGACTTACCAGTTCGAGCGTCGGGGGTACTTTTGCGTAGATGCCAAGGACTCCCGTCCTGATCACTTGGTTTTCAACCGCACGGTCACCTTGCGCGACACCTGGGCCAAGATCGCCAAAGTTTTGTAGGGCAGGTTTGTCTTCAAACCTGCCGACGGTGGCGGGTTCGAAGACGGACCCGCCCTACTCGGCTGTGGGTTCGTCGTCATCGCGGGGCACCCGGCACGGCGGGGAAATGGGTTCGTTTTGCGGAAAAACGTTTTTGTAAGTCAGCCCTTTCCCCTTTTCAGCGAAATCTCCGATCCACGACAGACCTTATCCGTAGACCCCCACCTGGCAGTATTCTGCGAGTAAACGGTGGTGTATTTGTGAGGGCTATTGTGGCCGAGTCTGAAGACTCGACCACCACAAACCCACCCGTTGGGTGGGGTACCGAAATTGAAACCCCGGCGTTTTCGACAATTACATACGGCCCGGCGGCGTCATTGCGAGGCACGCTCCGCGTGCCGCGGCAATCTCATCCGTTTTTGGGCATCAACCCGCTTACTCCAACACCAGGTTGAAGCAATTGGTGATGTGGAGAGTATCTTTGACCTCAGTCCAGTCCATGTCCCACTGGCTCAAGATGAAACCGAATCTGTTCAAGTCCTGTAGCTTCAGGCGGTCAAAGGGAGCTTGGTCTTCTCTGGCTCTGCCCACGGTGGGCTGGCCGTCGGGTCGTTCCTTGTAGCGAAACTGACCGTTGCTTCGAAAGACGTGCTCGACATCTCGGGAAGTAACGTCAAAGGGATCAGCCCAAGAATTGGCTGCAAGCCACCGCTCCAAGGCGACGGCCTCAAACGGATGCAAGACGGAAACCGCTATCCACTTGATGAAGGACTCGTAGGGCACAAAGCCGGAACCGGTCCCTTGTTTCTTGGCCAACTCAGTCATGAGGATCAGCCTCGCCATAAGATAGACATTGACGAATCGTTTGATCAGCCGAGGAGATATGTCAAAGCCCTTGGTTTTCATGATGGCGTTGATGATCTCGTTCTCTTCGTTGGTGATCCTCAACCGCAAAGCTTTGGTCGGATTATCCTCGAAGAGGGCTGGCGCTGGCACCTCAGCGCCGGGCGTTTCCGTCGGTTCCTCTTCCGGATCCAGTTTAGACGGTATAGGCATGGGGCCAGCGTCAATGTGACCTGAATCGGCTATTGCGGCCGCCTCATCCATCGGTTCATCAGCTTCCGTCACTCGGTCGAGAGTCGTTTCCAGCGACTCGTCGACCAAGTGTTTGCCAACAATACTCTGGTTCAGCTGTATTCGCTTTTCGGCGCTGAGGGCGGGTAGGTGGAACGGCACCTGAATCATCTTCTCGAGGTAGAACCGTCCCATCTCCTCGCGCTCCTTGGCCGTTTTGCACATGAACTTGTAATGCTCCCCGATGGCAAACCTGACCACCCGCGTGTCCATCGCGATGACGAACACAAAGCGCTTCAAATCCAGCAAGTGTTTGATCGCCTCAAGCGTTTCCATAATCTTGTCCGGTTCACACCGATCAATATCATCGATAAACACCACAAAGCGGTCGACGGTAGAGGTCATGTAACCTTTTCGGTACACCTTAGTTATCGTCTTGATATCCTTTAGTATCCTGTGAATGGGATCCAAGCGGCTGGCATAATCGGGTAGTTTGGAAAGCTGGCTGATGCGCTCGGCAGCCGGACTGGTGGCCAGTTTCCACGCCCCTCTGAAAACTTTCCGATAGAAGGCTACAGAACCGACACCAACTAATCCAAGAGCGACCAGCCATTCTTTCGGCACTACCACTGCCAGTACGGCCAGGACGATTACCGAAGCAATGAACGCTGCCAGATTATAGATGACTGGCAAGTCGCGCGACTTGTTAAGCTCCCAAGCCATTCGGAGCTTCTCTTCGAAGCCGTAAAGTCCCTCTTCCAGCTTACGCATGATGGTTGTAATGAAGCCCGACCACACCTGCTCGGCTCGCGAAAACTGCCAGGCGTTGAAATCGATTACGGTGGCTCGTCTCTGGTCGAGATCACGAGGTGTCCAGCTCTTCTTCACCTCTTCGTTGAAAACCTTGATCTCATCCTTCACGAAGTTCATTAGTGCTGTCTTGCCGCGGCCCCAGGGTGCGCAGATGCCAAGCGTGAAGGGCATTTCGGTCGCGCGGTCGCAGATGATGGCGGCCAGTGATTTGGCATACTCACGATAGTCCAGCGCATCCTCCGGCGCTTCCACATCGGCGCTGACACCAAAGAGCCGGGCCGCCAGTTGGCCTTCGCTGGGCAAGTCCGTGATCCTTTCAGCCGTGCCAGGTTCGACGCCTTCTGTGGGCGGTGCTTCAGGCTGAGCCGGCAGTGGAGGGGCATCCGGTTCCTCGACAGACTCACCGTCTGTATACTCGACACCCACCTGACCCTGTACTTTTACTTCGTGAGTTTGTTGGCTGGTGTCTGGCGGCGTGTCAGAAACCCTATCGGGTCGAACTCGGTACTCGTTGGCCAAGGATAACTGAAGCGCCGTGATAGAATCGACCAGCGTCGGGTCTAGCGCCCCTCTGGACATGAACCTATCTATCGCATCCTGACATTCTAGACAAAGGCCGCCTCGCGCTAACATTCTCGCAATGTCAATGCTTGATGATGCATCACTAAAGGCGCAGGAATCCTCTCCTTCATGTCTGGCGAGTTCCGGTATGTGGTACTTGAGTATCGCGACAGAGACGATGAACGCGAAATAATGGGTCAGCTTAACTTTGGAGTCCTGATGCCACAGGAAAGCTGAAATTATCGCCTTTCGATCATCAACTGAAAAGAGCCCTTCTTGTAGTGGGTCTCCCACTAAGATAAGATTGTAGTTTCTGGAGACAAGACGCTCGTCAGACAACTTGAATTGCTCGTTCGAGAACGGCGGGCCCCCACCGCGACCAAGCCCAATCAGACGACCGCGGTCATGAAGCAGAATCGCGTCCTGGCGGCCCAGGAAGTAGTTTGCGACCGTCGTCGTCAGACCAGGAGTTAGTAAGTTCTTGTATTGCCCAGCGTCGTTCTGCCAGAGATCGTATTCGAACTTGTGGAAACTGTCTTTTGCTGATACCATTGACGAAATCCCCTTTATAGCTCCGTGGTAAGAAGCCGGTATCGATATTCCCGTTCTGGTGCTTTCATAGTTCGCTCCTGATTGACGAGAGCAAGTACCGACAGAGGAGGTCGTGTGTCAACAACTTTTGCTTTGAGTGAGTTTGGCCCCGTGCCGTTACCTCATGCTGAGCGAAGTCGAAGCATGAAGAATATTGTCTGTCTGCGTCACCCTTCGACTGCCAGGCTGTGTCGCAATAGGGTTTTTAGTTGAGTATGGATTACATAGTCGATATGTTGTGGTTCAATCAAGATAGGTAGTGAGGATATTGAAATGGCATATCGATTTGGCAAACGTCATGAGCATGATCTTTTACCGGCGAGCATCGAGGATTATGTGTCAGCCGATGCGCCTGTTCGGGCGTATGACGCTTTTGTGGAGGCGCTTGATTTCGGTGAGTTGGGTATCGAGTTGGACAGTTGCAAGGT
>JAUWIB010000087.1 GCA_030605565.1 bacterium | reverse complement strand
GCTTGGAGGCTGTCTCATAACTCGGTTGTGAATGCATCGTCCTCACCACTGTTTATGTGCACAGATTCTAACACCGCGTAGGGTGGGGGCTTGTCTCCCACCTCGATTCCGGCGGACACAAGGCCCGCCGCTACGCGATAGAAAAAGCGACTTTTGAGACAGCCTCCAAGCCCTAGGCCACCGGAGCGATATATGTGTTACCAGTTAGTAGCTGTGTCTACGGACACGGCGGCGCCGCCGGGCCACCGTTGAACATGTAGTCCACCAGAAACACCAAGTCGGCGATATCAATCGACCAATCCTCGATCAGATCGGCCTCCCTCATACAAGGCGGTTCCGGACCGTCTTCGAACATATAATCTACCAGATAGACCAAGTCGGCAATGTTCAACTCACCGGATGGATCGTTGTCTACATTGCCCTTATGCAGGCAGCAATCTCCGGAAAAACCTACAATAGCGGTGGTATTGGGTGTTTATCCATCAAAGGCCGCGTATGCGGCCACGAGACTGCCCTCGCCGGTATAGAAAAGCAATGAATCTTGCTCAAAGATCGTTGAGTCATTCCAGAGCCAAGGGCCGCTTCCGAGGAGAATGCGCGTGTACTGACCGTCAAAGGGACGGCCCTCCCAATCCTCACCCCAGGGAACCAAATCACCCTCAAAAACCATGTATACTGATGTTAGTGAATCAGGGTAGCTAAGACTGACTGTTTTGGCGACCGTGTCCTGGCTGAAAAAGACTGTATCGCCGGGATCGGGGGGATGGTGCGGTATCGCCCCGGGATATCCGACGATGTAATAGTACATATAGACCAGGTCCTGCAGAGTGAGCGGCACACCATCGGCATTGACGTCAGAAACTTCAATCTGATCTTCTATATTGACATTGAATACGTCCAGCCCGCGCACGAAGTAATTCGTAAACAAGACCCAATCGGCGACTTCGAATCCTATGTTATTCTGGTTGACATCGCCAACTACGAGTGGTAACGGGGCGCACTTGATATCGACACCCCCGTGGTGGTATTCTACCCGCCTGAACATCGTGCTGCTGTCCGTAAGACAGGTGTCTGGGGCGCCCCACGGCGTCGGGAAAGTCGTATCCCCGGGGTGAATCATACCATCGTAATTGTAGACTCCCTGCGAAATGAAGAGCGAGTCGCCGGATACCGAGGTGAGACTGTTGTCGCCGCAGTCATACCACATGAATTGTATCCCCCTGAACGTGCACTCATAGGCGGAATCGGAAGAGACCTGGAATTCTATCCGGGCCAGCGTCCCGGTGGTATCGGCATAGCAGGATGGGGACCCAGGCGTCCCGGCTAGGTCGGCTACCCCTACCAGGCGAATGAGGCCTCCCAGGCAGGGTTGGCCACCGCAGTCCGCCGCCGACCCGACCCGGTATTCGAAGTACTCCCAACCGCAGCTATCCAGGAGCCCTCCCTGTGATACTGAAACAATCTCCAAAGCGATAGTATCATAGGCCAGAAGCAAATCGAACCCGGCCATATCGAACCAGTACGGAGTGCTACCCAGGGTGATATCGACCGTAGCTAGGGATCCAAGATCTGTATTGTGAGTGTGTTCGATCTCAATTGATACCGGTTGGGCAGCCAGTCCCGGCCCAGTCAACATCAGTAGTGCAATTACGGCGACAGCCAACCCCAGGCTACGACACCAGGGTGTGGTCGAGCTAACGGCTCCAGCAGGAATGACGTCTTTGTTGCAAGTAAATGTACGGCGGTAGTACATAGTTGCTCCTTTGCGTAAGTTTACGTTCTGCGTTATTCAAAACGTTAGCGAAGGAATTCGATAAACTAAACTCACCTCCGGTGATACATAGACAAAATCCTCCGAGTGTGCTACCCACAATATACAGTGTGATGTCGATGAAGTCAATCGAATTAGCGGCGTGTGAGTCTCATTGGGCTACACAGAACTCACGAGGTCGGCAGATCTCCGGCGGTATGCTCGGTTATTCTGTGCGTGGTGTACGCCCTCGTGCGCCACGTGATCAACGGGGCAGACCGGGAGGTCTGCCGCCCACGTGTACCTCTTCACGGTCGGCAGCGGCGGCAGGGAGTGAGGCCTTCGTAGAGAGCCTCGTCGCGGGTCTCAAAGAGACGGTAGCGGTCGGGTCGGAACTTACCGATCTGAGTGCAGCCCGGACGGTGGAAGCGGAACCGTCCGTAACGGGCGAGGTAGCACTCTTCCGGCGTTCGCTCCATAGAGAAAAGCCCGACGCCGGCAGCCATCGCTCTTCGTTGCGCCTTCAGCAAACGCTGTATCTGGGGACGGTCATAGTCGCTTTGCTTGAATAATAGTAGATAGCCGAGACCACGTTCCAAGAGCGCCTCACCAGCCATTACGGAGTCGATGAACATGTATGCCAATAGCCGCCCATACTTGTCGCGTCGTCTGGCAGGAAACTCAAGCCGGGCGGTCTTGCCCAAAGCTAACTCCGTGAGAAACTGTTTGGCTTCTTCGTAGTATGGTTGTTCTTGTTCCGGTGCGTCGATGTTGGCCAGTCTGAGCCTTTCACCACTGGAGAGAATAACGGTGTCGCCGTCGACGATTTCGACGATCATCCAGCGGTCACTCGGTTTGACATCCTGCCCGATATCGGTCACCATCCGGAAACATACTATCGCCACGACCAATAAAGCAACAAGGACAACCCGGACGAGCGTCCTGTATCGTGTTTTTTTCTCAGGCGGTAGCGTTGCCATTGAACTTCACTTCAGAGTATCCGGCGCCGGTCGGTCGAACCTCGATCAGGTCCTCGACGCGGTCTCTAATGTCGTCAACATGCGTGATCAACAGAATCTGCGGAAACTGGTTCTTGAGACCACCCAGGGCGCTGATGATCAGGTCCTTGCGCTCGTCATCCTGTGATCCGAAAACCTCGTCTAAGATAACAAACGAACGGTCCAGGCCGGCCGACTCGGTCAGGGCCTGTGAAATAGCCAGCCGCAGGCAGAGGTTGGCAAGATCCTTCTCGCCGCCGGAGAAACGTTCGACACCGAAAAACTCCCCGCCGTCCATCACCCGCAGATTGTACTTGCTGTCAAGTTCGACCAGGCTGTATTTGCCGCCGGTCATGTCAGCGAACAGTCGGCTGGACAGCTCAGCCAGACGCGGACGAATCCGCGCGATCAGGTCTTTGCGGAAATCGGCAAACAGGACCCCTAATTTCTCACGGTGGTATCTGCTGGTGCGGTGCTCTTCAAGTTCGTCCTCGGCCTTCCTGAGGTCTTCCTTCTGTCGAAGCTTTTCATCCAACTCGGCGCGAGTGATCTCGACTTCTTTACTAAAGGAGAATTGTTCGTTCCTTGCCTCTTCCAACCGATGTTGGACCGACGTCAACTCGAGTTGGGCTTGGTCGAACGCCTTTGCATCGTAGGCAAGCTCGGACAACCGGCTACTTAGGGATTCGATTCCTTCAGCAACCTTTTTCATTTTCGAATCGAGCGCCTCTATCTCCACTTGCACCAGCGGCAACCGCGACAGTTTTCCCTGTAGTAGCTGACGGCGGGCCTGGGCGGATTCCAGTTCGTCCAATCTCTGCTCAAGCCGGTCGAACTCAGACTGATCAAAAGCCACCGCCGAACTGGCTGCGAGCTTTTCGGTCAGTTCTTCGATTGATGCTGTGATCGCACGGTCCTTGTCTTGAAGAGATGACAGTTCCTTGTCGGCCGCCACCTTGTCGACCCGGAGCTGGTAACGAGTTTTGCACATCTGTTCAAGCTCCGTCCAGCGACCTTTCAGTTGTTTGCCCAGATCAGACTGTTGCTTTAGGTGTAAGTCCAGTTCCGATGCTGATTTTTCCAGGTCATTCAACTCATCTGTCAGATGCTGTCGAATCTCAGGCAAGTCCTTACCCAGCGGCCGGTGGCACCGATCACAGACCGACTCCGGGCCGAACTTGTCCACCGACTGAATCTGCTGATTCAGTTTCTCGATCTGCCGGGCCAGGCTGTCGCGTTCAGCCTTCAAGTGACTGTACCGGGAACGTGCCTGTTCGAGTTCACCGTGGGCCTGGTCAAGGAGCTGAGCAACGTCATCAGGGATTGCCTCGAGCGTGTGACTCAGAGAATCAAGTTCGCTCTGACAGTTACCAAGAGCGGTTTCGACCTGCTGTTTCTCCCGATGGCTGTGCTCCAATTGCTGTTGCAACTGCCGTCTCAATTCACTGCGACTGCGGGTCTCTCTCATCCGTTCAAACTCAGCGCGAATCGGCGCCAACGACTTAATCAACTCGTCCAGTTGATCCTTTTCGGAGGTCAAGCTCAGAAGCTCTGAGAGTTCGTTCTTCAGTTGGCTGCTTTGCTGCTCAAGAAGAGCCTGGGTTCCACTTTCCGCCGTAAGCCGGGCGGTGATCTGTACCCAATCGGATTTTCTGGCCTGCTCTGAAGCAAATAGATCGGTTGTCTTCCGAACCATAGTCTCGGCACGGTGGACAGCATCGGTTACCGACCCCTCGCGGGCGTTGAGTTCACCTAACCGAGTGGTAAGCTCCTCGATCCTCTCAGACAGGCCGGTGCGCTCGGCCAATTGTCGCTCCATGAAATCGATCTGTCCGGCCTCGAAACGAAGGTCCTCTTTCAGACGGATGATCCCCTTATCCAGTCGCTCAATGCCCAGCAACCCGGCCAGGTGATCCCGCCTCCGGGAGGGCTGCAAGTCCGACAGGGTGTTCAACTCCTGCTGACGAGCCAGGAAAGACGTCAGGAAACCCTTAAGGTCGAGCCCCAACAGCCGGCTGATATACGCCTGCGTCTCACTGACTCCAACCGACTCCGACCTCTCGCCCCGGTACAACTCGACCTCGGCCCGTTCGGTCCGACCCACCAAACGGCGGACGACCCGATATGGTATGTTCTTCACCTCGAATTGGAGAATCACTTCGCAGTTATCATCCACCCCGGCAAACTGCGATTTGATTTCGTCCTTCCCGCTACGCGCCGCCGGATTGCCGTACAGCGCCCACGCCACTGCCTCTACCAGCGACGATTTCCCGGCGCCGTTGGGACCGATTACTCCAATGACGTGATCCGGCAGGGGCAGGACCGCCCTCCTGATAACCCGAAAGTTCTGGATTTGTAATGACAGTAAGTGCATTTGCTCTCTAAGAAACCGGCTTGTCGGCCCAACTGTCAAGGACATTTCAAAGCCATCGTCCCGCCGAAATCCAGCGTTCGCCCGGAATTCTCAGAGCGGTAACAGGTTAGACCATATTGCCGGTCCGATTTGCAGTGGGGCCAATGTGAAAAAATGAGCCGAAACCGGCAATATTTTCCTTGACAAGAAGCCGATTTCGCATTACTTGCACTATTGAGCGTGTGCAAGTTGCGTGGCGTGTCCGAGAGCCATACTTGACATAAAGCGTAGCTACACATAAGTACTTCTTTTATTGACTTAAATAGTGTTAACGTTTGGGATCTGCTGCTTCGGCGGTCAAGGTCTGTAGTCAAGAGCGAACGTTCCGATTTATCGGTTCGCTTGCGTGCGACAACTTCGTATACAACGCTATTGAGTCTCCAATCCTTAATCCTATCTCTTGCTGGCATCCCAACTAAAGACCTATGGTCTTGGTGGGTGTATTCCTTCACAGGAGGTATTCTTGAAGAAATGGACCGAAAGATGAAGATCAGAAGCTTTGATTATTTACAGCTGTTAGCGGTGTTTGTCCAATGGAGGACAGACTCCGACTCCAATAAGAGAGGAAGAAAGTGAGTTCGTTAGCTAAAGTTTATATCCCTACTTTCCCTAGACACAATCGGGGATGTGGTGAAATGCCTCATGACGGTCGATATATTATGAGATGTCGATCAGTCCGGCAATTTACCGGGCTTCAGAAAGCAAACTCGAGTTTTTTCCTTACTTTAAGGAGGAATAAATGTTAAAAAGACTGTTATTCGCAGTATTCGTAATGGGTTTGGTTTTTACCCTCAGCGGTACGGCAATTTCAGACATCGGGGAAAAGCCGGTCGAGGGTTTGAACCCTATTCCGACTGTGAACCCGAACGCTCAACTCTATAATGACATCGCGGACGCCCGTCCGGAACAGCCTTCGTTCAAGAAGCCGGAATCGGCTTTGAGAGAGGTTCAGATGTCCGGCGTCGCTCCGACCCCTCCATCGGCGTACTTCTGTGACTTCGACTACTACTACGATGACACAGCAACGTCGGTGTATGTGTGGACCATTCCGGACGCGTACGGCGACGATCTCTTCAACATGCGTTTCACTGTTGATGCAGGTCTCGAGTGCACTCTGAAAGTCGGTTGGATCCTGATGTATGGTGGATACATGGAAGGTACTCCTGACATGCGCATCTACCTTTGGGACGACTACATGGGCTTCCCCGGCAACAAGCTGGACTCGGCAGATGTTCTTTATGCCAACCTGCCTGCCAGCTTCGGCTGGGCCTTCGCTGACTGGTCGGCCGCTGAATGGGTCTTCGCCGAAGGTGAAGAGTACCATATCGGCTGGACTGTTCTGGGCGGACCCTCTGACGTGCTGTGCTGCGTGTCGGATAAGGCCACAGGTCCCCATGTCGGTGAAGAACGCGCCAGTGAGAACTACGCGGGCTTCTGGGGCTCCATGCTCAACGACTGGGGTGTCGACGTCGGCTTCATGATGGAGTCTGAGCGTTGTTGCTATGAGACTGCGTTTTCCGATTGCTATTCACAAAGTTGGGATGAAGGCACCGCCTACTACTGGCAATCGCCCCATCCGAGCTACAACATTTTCGACTATGCACAGCGGTTTACTGCCGTAGGTAAAGATACCCTTGCGTCAGTAGACATATGCGTGTACAACATGGGTACCACCCCGCCTAAGGTATCAGGTAATGGTAACCTGATCATCCAAGTGTGGGATGATAACGGCTTCGGCTATCCGGGCAGCGTTGTCGCTACCGAGATCGTGCCGGCCGGTACTTATCCGTTCTATCCGACGTACACCAGTGTTGATTTCTATTCCCACGGACTGGTCTTCCATGGAGAGGACTTCTTTGTCTCCTTCAACTCCGACGAGACCGTCGGCATTGACTGCGAGGCCACTCTGTCGGATGACGAGACGACACCGCATGGTCGTTCCTACTGTAATTATGGTGGTTGGTCCACCATTGCCGGTGTCTTCGGCGTCGATGTCGACATGAAGTACACCGCCAATCTCTGTAGGGATCCTTTCTGGGACTGCTCGCTCAACTTTTACAACCTGGGTCCGCTGTACTACTGGACACTGCCCGACGCTTATGGTGACGTGGCCGATGCCCAGAAAATCAAAGCCGTGGGGCAGGATTGTATAGTTGGTGAGGTTTCGTGGGCTCTGTATAACTGGGGTTCCCCGACTGGGTACTCCAATGACTCCAAGGTCTCGGTGTACTCTGATGTCGCCGGTCTACCTGGAACTGAGTTGGCCTCGATCATTCTGACCCCGGCTGAGTATCAGTTCTTCCCCAGTTACACCACGGTTGACTTCGAACCGCTGGATGTCCACGTTACCGGCTACTACTGGATTGCTATCGAGTCCTTCGCAGCGACTGAGGCAGACGGTATTGCAACCCTGACCGACTTCGGCGGCGGCCCCATGTTTAACGGCGCAGCCGAACTCTGGAACGGGCTCTGGGGTCTGTTGTGCGTTGACTGGGGCGGCGTCCCTTGCGACATCGCCTTCGACGCCCGGTCGTACCATTGCTGCTGGCCGTATGACGAGCGGTACTGCGGTGATCCGGTGGGCGGCGAAGACTGGTTCACACACCAGCACGATCAGGCGCGTACCGGCGCATCGTTCAATGAGTTTAGCGATGCCCAGTGTGACCTGACAGTGCAGTGGAGCTATATGCACCCGGCCAACGGAATCAAGTTCACCGGCCCGGCTATTTCCGGCGACAAGATCGCTTGCGTCTTCGATAACCAGGTTCAGGTGTTTGATCTGGCCACCGGTGGTGCTCCGTTGTACACCCTCGGTTCCCCGCTGGGCGGCAATATTCGTAGCACCCCGCTAATTCACAACGGTGTGATATATGTCAGTGGTGGTGACGCACAGTCTATCACCGCCTGGAATTTCGCCACCGGCGCCCTTATCTGGAACCGTGACTATGGGACCGTCGGATCTGGCGGCCTGTTTGGTGAAACCAAGTACTGTAACTTTATCATCCTGGATCAGGGTGGTACCGACATTCTGTATTGGGGTACTGACGGTGGTTCTATCGTTGCTGCTGAAGCGGCCAACGGTAGACTATATGCCGGATGGGGTGATACCACAGTCGCGGGTAATAACCCGATCGATGTCACCTTTCCCGTTCTTAAGTCCGGCGCTACCGACGGCACCAACCTCTACTACTGTACCTACCCAGGTAGCTATGATGGTGACGTCTATTCGATTAATGCCGCTACCGGCGGCCCCTTCAACTGGCAGCTCTCAGTGCCTCCAGGAGGCGGCCTCCAGGCCAACACGGTCTATCCGCAAGGCCCGCAGCTTGCTGAAGGCTTCCCAAGTGGCTGCTCGTACGAGAATGGCGTCCTGTACGTCAACTCGCGCATTGCAGGTTC
This sequence comes from bacterium, assembly GCA_030605565.1. Classification (GTDB taxonomy): domain Bacteria; phylum Zixibacteria; class MSB-5A5; order GN15; family FEB-12; genus JAJRTA01. The sequence goes on along the minus strand of JAUWIB010000087.1, from coordinate 45,292 downwards.
CTACCATCCCGGCGACGGTGTCTTCTACGCCATCAACACGATTGACGGCTCATTGAAGTACGCAGTCGCCTCGATAGCCCCAAGCGGCACAGCCGGTCCTACGCCGGTAATCGACCAGAGCATGGTCTACGTCCTTGGTCTGTCGCGCTGGGTGACCCCTCCCTTAGGTGCCCACGTGTTTGGCTACCACAAGAGCACCGGTGCTCTCCTGTGGTCCTACGACAGCCCAGAGGGCGACGGCTACTATGGCGACGCGGCTCTCACTTGTGAGCCGGAAGGTGTCCCGGATAAGCTGTTTGTTGCCGGTACCGAAGGCTTCATCAGCTACCTTACGACTGAAGTTGACGCGGTCGATCGCGAGGTCTTCCGTCGTCGTTTGATGTACGGTGGTTTCCCGGCCAGTTTAGGCTTGAGCTTTGCCATCGCTCCCGGCTATATAGCCATGAGCGACTACTACGGCAGTCTCACTGTTCTGGCCAAGGGTGACGATCGCCCACGTCTTGAAATTCAGTCATACCAGCCGACCCTTCCGGTTGAGTTTGGTCCTCTCACGTCTTTGGAGGTACCGATTCCCGGCCTTCTGGTCAACACCGGTTGTGTCGACCTGACGATCAACAACATCACGACCGACTTGAACAGTACTCATCCGTGGATCCCGGCCTTCGCGCCTATTGCGGTGCGTCAGGACGTTATGAATCTTGCCTCCAGCATCAGCGACAATCTGACCGAGACCTTCTCGAGCAAGTCGTCGATGAGGGTGAATGAGCAGGATCTGGACGAGTACTTTGTACTTCGCGATCGTGGCGAGCAGATGATGAATCTGGGCGCTACTGTACAGGTTCCCTTCCTCCAGTATGGAACCCATACAGATGCTGTTGTTTCGCCGGCTGACCTTGATGTGTTACCTGCCGGCGAGACGGTTGACGTCGTTCTCGACGTTAACCAATCGATGGTCGTGCGTGGTCCGCAGGACTTCTATATGGTGTTTGACACTGATGATCCGGACTTCTTCCTCAGCGGAGCGTTTTTCGGTCCTCCGGAAATCCATGTTACGATCGTTGGTGGCTGTTTGACCGACACCACGTATCTGCCCTTCGGTATGGGTGCGGCCAATTACCAGACAGTGTACAACCACGGTCGTATCGCTACTGGTGACTGGGGCGCCGCTATGGACATCGATGGCGCAGATGGCGCAGTGTACCAGGGTTCGTACATTTATGCTACCGGCATATATGAGCAGGCTATCAACACTCATGCCTGGCATGGTCAAGGTCCTGCCTATGCATACTGGTCGTTGCAAGCCGATCCGAACTGGTGCGACAATGAGTGTAAGCCTAACCTGGATGAAGACGTCGATCTGTTCTGCACCCCTGGCTACACCGATGACGGTTTCGCCTACGTAGAGATCATCGGTAACCGGGTCTGCAAGAGCTACATCGACAGTGTTCAGAACTTCGACGACGGCTCCGGTTGGGATTGGGAGAACTTCGGTGCTCCCTTTGACAGTGTCCTCACCATGGGTCTGTATGTCAACAGCCGTACGGTCGGGGCGGTCGGCTTCGACCTGCTCGCGGATCTGACCGTTGAGATCTTTGAGGTCACCGAGCGTAACGGCGATCCGGTCGCAGGCTGGAAGTTCGCTTCCACCATCGACTGGGATATGTCGGGCAGCTATGTTGACATTATGCACATGGATGCCGACGCATCCGCGGGCTTTGGTACGGGCTATCCCCACAGTGATAATCCGTGGGGACAGATCAAGCTCCCGTATGGCTGCGGCGATCCCGTACCGAATGCCAGCATGGATCCGATGATCAACGTCGTTTCCATGAACCCCAACCAAGCCTGGTGGGCTGACACCTACATGGGTGATGTTGCCTGGAATCTCATGAACCTGCCTCATGGCTACCATGATCTAGGCGTCATGGACGGTACTCAACCGGACATGCAGGGGCATATGACACTTGTCGAGTATGACTTTGAAGGTGGCGACACCTATGAGTTCGCCGTTGCTACTTTCGGTCTTGCTGGTGCTACCACTCCGGATTACCCGGAGGTGTCCGCTCTCAGTGCACTGGCTAACAAGTGGGTTGGCGCTGGTCGTGGCGACGTCAATGATGACGGCGAAATCGACCTGCTCGACGTTATGCATCTGGCCTGCTATGTGAACGATCCGGGTTTGAATCCAGGCCCGATTCCGTTCATGCATTTGGGTGATGTCAACTGCGACGGCGCAGTCGACATGGCCGACGTCCTGTATTTGATTGCTTACTTGTATACAGTCGACGGTCCTTGCCCGTGCTTTGACTGGTGCTTCTAAGCCAGAAGTCAGTTTTCTGACTATACAAGAAGCGAGGAGTTCTCTCCTCGCTTCTTTTTGTCATAAATGACCTTTTGGCGCTACGCGCCGTAATCCGATCATCTTTCGTGTTTCGCGCAGTGGCATGTCACCTGGTGGCTCTGCGCGCACCTGCCGTCACCAGAAGTCAGCCCTCATTAATACCCGCCCTCACCAATGTCATTCCCGGGCAGGGGGGAATTCATCCTCCTGATTCGCCCGTTGTGCAAACGTCGGATCTGTGTATATTGCCTATCCATGAGCGACCCAATGAACGACCCAATGAGCCACTGCATGCTCTGCCCGCGCGGCTGCGGAGCCGACCGTATCTACGGCGAGTTGGGCTACTGTGAGGTAGGCACGGAATTGCCGATATCCTCTATCTGCTGTCACATGGGTGAGGAACCGGTGCTGTCGGGTAAGCACGGGATATGCAATATCTTTTTTGCCCACTGCAATCTTCAGTGCATCTACTGCCAAAACCACCAGATCTCCTCGAATCGCCTCAGCACCTCATCCGTTGCCGTATCGCTGGAGAATGCCGTCCGTCAGATCGAGGAGATACTGGACCACGGGGCCAGAGGGGTGGGGTTTGTGTCGCCGTCGCACTGCCTGATGCAAATGAGGATGATCATGCAGGCGCTATCTGAGCGAGGACGACACCCTGCCTACGTTTACAACACGAACAGTTATGACCTTGCCGAGACGATCAGTTCGTTGGAGACATCTATAGACGTGTACCTGCCGGACATGAAGTATATGGACAACAATCTGGCGCACGAATACTCCGACGTAGCGGATTATGTCGAGGTGGCCGGCGCTGCTGTCCGGGAGATGTATCGACAAAGAGGAGCGGAGATCGAGTTGGATGATGAGGGACACATAACCAGAGGATTGATCATCCGTCACCTGGTGCTGCCGGGACACGTCGAGAACAGCGTAGCCGTCCTGAGATTCATCGCCGACGAGCTTTCACCGGATGTTCACGTCTCGCTCATGTCGCAATACCACCCCACCGCGGCGGTGCAAGAACATCCCATATTGAGTCGCCGCCTGCACCCGGGGGAATACGAACAAGTACTCGACGAATTCGAACGTTTGGGTTTTCATCGCGGCTGGGCGCAGGATGTTTCCAGCCCGTCTAACTATCTCCCGGACTTTGACAAAGATCATCCGTTTGAAGAGTGAGGGCTGGTGTGTTGTGCGTGGTGTACGTCCTCGTGCACTACGTGGATGTCATGCTGAGCGGAGTCGAAGCACAGGGGCAGACGAGGGCGTCTGCCGCCCACGAATACGTGGATGTCATGCTGAGCGCAGTCGAAGCACAGGGACAGCCTCAGGTTGTCTGCCGCCCACGAATTTGTGGCCTCGCAAAGACGAGAAATGGGTTCCTTCAACAACTCTAACGAATGCGTCCCAGGTTGAAGCGCGCCTTTTCCGACTTTCGCCCCCGGTCATCAATGTAGTCCAATCGAAAATCGAGACTGTCCCTGGATACTAACGTCGCTGTAATGCTGTAGACGGCGCTGCCCTTAAGACGCCGTCCGGTCAGAGTGTTCCCCCTGATGCTTCCCTCGTAAATGACATGCTTGCCGAACCCGTCCCAGATTTCCCAGGTCAGAGAGTCGACTCCGTCGTCCACGTAGAGATGTCCGGAATCCCGATAGGTGTAGAAGAACTTGGTGCCGACCATGCTGGTGCGAATATAACCTTCAGTAGAATCGTAGGTAAAGCCGGCCCGGCCTTCAATCGACAGCCGAATTCCGGTCACCGGCATCACAAACATCCCCTGACCACTCCATGCTCCGATCAACGCCCAGGGGTCGAAACTCCGGCCGTCATCACCTGCCATCGCCGCTGCCGGAAGCAGAGTACTGCCGATGAAGGCCAAAACTACTATGCGAATTGACAAGATATGCATCATGGACTTATACACGCAAGCAATCGGCAATGTCAAGTTTTGTACTTATTGAAGGGCTGAGTCCTTGGAACACAAACACTGGCCGCAGGGTCGAGAAAATCGTCGCAACTGCCTGGTTAACAATAGGTTATGTGTACTAAAGAGTGTCTGTTTTTTGTTGCTTTGAGGTCACCGTATGTGTAATTTGTTGTTCTGGATGTTGATTGGAACTGCTTGCATCATAAGGAATTTGCCTCATGCCGCTCGAACGTGAAAAGATCGAAACGATTTTTCTCGAAGAGGAGATGAAGTCCTCATATCTCGACTACTCTATGTCGGTCATCACCAACCGGGCTTTGCCGGACATACGCGACGGAATGAAGCCGTCAAATCGTCGCATCCTCGTTGCTATGAGCGATCTAAATCTCAAGCCGGGACGGCCTCATCGTAAGTGCGCCAAGATCGCCGGCGACACCTCCGGAAATTACCATCCCCACGGCGAGCAGGTAGTCTACCCCACCCTTGTGCGCATGGCGCAGAATTTCAACATGCGTTATCCGCTGATCGACGGACAGGGTAACTTCGGATCGATCGACGGCGACGGTGCGGCAGCGATGCGATATACGGAAGCACGTTTGACGCCGATCGCGGTGGAGATCCTGGCCGACCTGGACAAAGAGACGGTCGATTTCGTGTCCAACTACGACGCCACACGTCAAGAGCCCACGGTTTTACCGGGTAAGTTTCCCACTTTGATCTGCAACGGCACCACTGGTATCGCAGTCGGCATGGCGACCAACCTGCCGCCGCACAACCTCACTGAAGTTGCCGAGGCGATCGTGAAGGTGATCGACGAACCCGACTGCACCAATGAGGATATAATGGAACTGGTGCCGGGTCCGGACTTCCCGACCGGCGGTATCATCAACGGGCGCGGAGGCATCCGTGAAGCCTACCGCAGCGGAAGAGGTCGCATCCTGGTGCGCGCCCGGGCCGCTATCGAGCATATGACCAACGGCAAGGAGGCGATTGTCGTCAACGAGATACCGTACCAGGTGAACAAATCAAATCTGCTCGAAAAGATAGCCGACCTGGTTCGCGACAAGATCATTGAAGGTATCTCGGATCTGCGAGACGAATCGGATCGCGACGGTATGCGTATTGTGATCGAGTTAAAGCGTGACCAGCAGGCGGACATCGTCCTCAACCAGCTTTACAAGCACACCACAATGCAGGTGACGTTTTCGGTTATGATGCTGGGACTCGACCACGGCATACCGAAGACGATGACTCTGAGACAACTGATTCAGGCGTTCGTGGATCATCGTCACGAGGTCATAACCCGGCGCACGCAGTTCGAGTTGCGCAAGGCTGAGGAACGGGCGCACATTCTGGAAGGGTACCGGATCGCGCTGGACAATATCGACGCCGTTATCGCGCTGATCAGGAAGTCGAAAGACACGCCCACCGCCCATGCCGGTTTGATGAAGAAGTTCAAGCTCTCGGCCAGGCAGGCAACCGCCATTCTTGAGATGCGTTTGCAGCGTCTGACCGGGCTGGAGCGCAAGAAGATCGAAGAAGAGTACCGCGAGCTGATCAAGCGTATCAGCCAACTCAAAGCGATCCTCGAATCCAAAGCGCTACGGATGCAGATCATCAAAGAGGAAACTCAGGACCTCGCCAAGCGGTTCGGTGATAACCGTCGTACCGAAATCCAGGATGCTGCCGACGAACTGACGGTGGAGGATTTGATAGCCGAGGAGGAGATGGTCATCACTATCTCGCATCTTGGTTATATCAAGCGTCTGTCGGTCTCCGCTTATCGCCGCCAGAACCGGGGCGGGCGCGGTGTCAAGGGGATCGCTACCAAGGAAGACGATTTCGCCGAGCATTTGTTTGTTGCCTCCACCCACGACTACATCCTGTTCTTCTCGACCAAGGGACGATGCTACTGGGTGAAAGTGCACACAATCCCGGCCGGCGGCAAACTGGCCAAAGGCAAACCGATCGTCAACATGTGCAAGATGGAGCGCGGCGAGACGATTACGGCTTTCTGTCGGGTGCGTGCGTTCTCGTCCGATCTGTATGTGGTCATGGCCACCCGTAACGGCGTCATCAAGAAAACGCCGTTGAACGCATTCTCCAATCCACGCGTGGTCGGGGTCAACGCCATGAACCTGCCGACCGACGACGAACTGATTGAAGCCCAGATCACCGATGGTTCCTCCGATATCGTGCTGGCCAGTCGCAAGGGGATGGCGATTCGTTTCCCTGAAACCAAAGTGCGCGGGATGGGTCGCACCGCTTATGGTGTCAAGGGTATCAACCTCGGCAAGGGTGATTACGTTATCGGCATGGTGGTAGTCAAACGCGACAGCTCGCTGTTGGTAGTAGCCGAGAACGGCTATGGTAAGCGCTCCGCTATCGGCGATTATCGCATCACCAACCGAGGCGGCAAGGGCATAATTAATATCAAAACCACAGAGCGTAACGGCGAAGTGGTGGCGATCAAGGAAGTGCTCGACGACGACGAACTGATCCTGATCACCAAGGACGGCATTGCCAACCGTCAGGCGGTGAAAGACATCAGCGTCATCGGCCGCAACACCCAGGGGGTGCGTCTGATTAACCTCGGTAAGGGTGACATCGTCACCGACGTCGCGCGGGTTGCCAGAGAGGAATGAGGAAGGAAGTTCGATGGGGCCAACGGAAGACTCATGGACCGATAATCTGAACCCGGACCGAGCCGTAGAGTCAATCGACGAGGACCTCTTAGGTTGGAGGGGGCACGTCGAAAAACTGGTCGATGCGATCGTCAGACCGCCTTCAGTTCACAGCTTCGTCATAGGTGTTAGAGGGGGATGGGGTACAGGAAAATCGACTCTGTTGAACTTGGTACGCGAGAAGCTGAAGAAGGAATACACCAATAACATCAAGATCCTTGAGTACAGTCCATGGCTCAATCCTGGTGAGGATCACGTAGTCAATTTCTATGACGAATTAGAGAAGACTGTTAGAACCCCTAGCCGTCGCGGCCAAAACCAAAAACTCACTCAACTGATTAACCGTTACCGGAGAATGGCTGCGGCGGCGGCGGTAACAGCAGCAAGTTTGAGTACCGCAGGTAGAGTGGCAGCAATTGTCATGTGGGTACTGGGTGCAAGCACGTCTGCACTTTTCTATTGGCACGGCTGGCACTGGCTCATAGCATCCTTAGTTCTTTTGGTCACAGTGATATTAGGATTCAAAACAATCCTGCTAGCTTCAGCAGAGTACCTTGATCGTAGGCATGAGGCTGGCGCTATCACGTTGGCACAACTGAAGCACGATTTGGACGAAGATTTTGCAAAGAGCCAACAGCGGATACTAGTCATAATTGACGATATAGACAGACTATCACCACCCGAAATCTGTCAGGTCTTCCAGATAGTCAAGAACAACGGTGATCTTCCTAACCTCACATATTTATTGGCTTTCGATGAAAAGGTAGTTACAGATGTGTTGACGCGAGTATATGGGGAACTCTACAAAGGTTTCACTGACAAGATCGTGCAGTTGCCATTCACGGTTCCCTATCCAGAGAGTGTCTTTCTCGAGCACTACGTCCACCAGAGGGTCATGCGAATTATCGATAGCTACTCCAAGGCGGTCCAAGACCGTTGGTCCCGATCTCGGTGGATTAATCGAAATCACTTCTATTTCCGCCACATTTATCGCACCCTCCGTGAAGTTAAGAGGATTCTAAACGGATTCTACCTGGACAGCCAGACTGTGCTTGGCTCTGAGATACCCGAAGTTGACCCAGTGGACTTCTTTAGTATAGAGTTATTACGTGTCCAGTTTTCAGAACTCCACGGATTCATAAGAGACAATAAGGCGCTATTCACTTATGAGAGTGATAAGTCCACATTTCCCTTGCCTACCCCAAGTGAGGACCAGCAAAGTCTGGAGTCTTATGAGCAAGCGCTGAAGGACATGGTTAGCCAACGATATCGCAGGAAAATAGATGCTTTATTGACTGATATCTTCCCCAAAATCCAAGCCATGAAGCATGGGAACACTGATCACAGTGGCCAGGAAACGGAATGGTCAAAGAATCTGTATGTGTGTGGAAAGGACTTTTTTGACCGCTACTTCCAGTACGGGATCACCAGCGATGACATTCCGAATGCAGTTATCGCAGCTGTCCTCAGAGTGGTCTATCAACCCAAGGAGGCCGTTGGGCTCCTGAGACCATATTATTACAAGCCAGTACTATTAGTGGGTATCGACAGGGTGTTGTCCCACGTTGGGGATCCTCAGATGCCCTCCAGCTTATTCGAATCCGACTGGTTGGGCTTCCTATTTGAGATCAGCGACTATCTGCCGCAAGATCAGGGTGATTTTCTGGGGTCGACTGATCCCGTATACGCCGTCATGTCACAATTTCACTCCATTACCGAACGCTTGAATCCAGAGGTAAGAGCCAATGTAATCGAGAGTGCGTTGGCTAGGTCCAACGGCGTCTTCGGCCCAACCATTGTGATTAGTAGTCTGAGTGCCGTCGATAGAACCAAGGATGACGTTGGACAGTTACCTGAGGCTCGCGTTGATGCGCTCAAAGACCAAGTGTCTGCACGGGTGCGGAGGTGGTTGAAAGATGACACGTCGCTAAAGCACCAACATTTCGTTCGTATCCTTCTCCAGCAAAAAGAGTGGATCGGCGATACTGAGATAAGAAGCGAGATCAAGTTTCTGACCAAAGAAGACAGCAACTTCAAGATGTTCATAACTCGGTTCTTAACACGTGTGGAGCCGCTTAGCATGGGCGCCATCGCTGGGCCCGTAGGCTACAGGTACGGGTTCGGGCGGTTATGCCATTTCATGGACATTAGGGAAGCGCATGTGAGGGTCTCAGGCACACGACTGGCCGAAGACGACAGCGAGGACACGAGGATTGCTTGGAAGGTATTCCTTGCCGATTTCAATGACTACAACTCAGACCCCAATGGCTACGCCCGCCGCATACCCAGTTCTTAGGATGATTCATTCTTTGTACGAACCCGTCCTCAAAACCGCAAGCGGTAGCCCACCGTCGGCAGGATACCTGCATCGTAAACAAAACCGTCGGCTGTGTTCATGATCGGGTTGCCGCGGTTGGTCACGTTGGCTACGTTGCAGTACAGTTCCGATCCCCCGAAATCAATCGAGAAATGCAGATTGACACTCACGAAGGTCGGAAAGCGGGCTGTGTTTTCCAGTTTCCGGCAAGACAGAAAGTACTCGGAACTGTAGCGATCATCCTCCGGCGATGACGACAAGGCGGGCGTCGGAGTATAGGCATAACCGGAGCGGACAGCCAGGTCCGCGCCGAGTGTCACCTTGCTGCCGGGACGGTAGTCAAGTTGCATGAAGAAGCGATGGGGCGCATTCAACTCGTACGGGACGGAGAGTCCATGCTCTGTTCTGGTCGCCCGAGTGTAACCATAGAAACTGTATAGACCGATTCGGGGTGATAAGAATTCTGTCACATTGAGGGTTATATCACCACCGGCAAAGTCAGCATGACCGGTTGAGCGCATCGTGATAAATCCCTTTTCTACGTTGGTGGTCGCAGTCGGTTCGCCGGTTGTCGTCACCCGGCTGAAATCTGGTGTCACTACCGGCAGATCACTGATTTGCTTGCCAAAAAGGGACAACTTCAATCCGCGATGATGATACGAGAGCGACGCCATTCGTGTCATGATCGGCTTCAGACGGTCCAGGTCGGCTCGCACGAGTAACTGGTACGGCTCCGAAGATTTGCCGACCGGGTTCTGGGCGTAACTACCGAAGGTCAAGCGCAAATTTGAGTTGGCGCCGGTGTTTAGTCGCACCTCCTGCCGATACAGCAGGGCCGAGACCTGCGCCAGGTTACCGAACCGTTCATAGCGAAGACCGGACTTCAGCGCCAACCGACCGAGGCCAAAAGCGTAAGAGACAAAGGCTGCGCTGTTGGTCTCCCGTGCGCTTTCACGGTAGTTCCCGAAAACCTGGTTCAACTCCGGTTGATAAATGAACGGGTTATCACTGGCGGCGTCGGCCGGAAGGAGATTCCAGTTGGTCTGGGTCATGGTCAGTTCACGGCGCGGGATCCATTCAATCCGGCCACCCATATTAATCCGGGATCGTCCGAGATCAATCTCCGCCTTCAGACTGGTGAGCCAGGTTCTTGTTTGCTCATTGAGGTTAATGGAGAAATCAGCCGGCATGCCGGTGGCCGGCGTCCCGTCTTCGGTGTTGTCCGAAGGATAAGCCCGGAGCACACCGGTAGCAGCCCGAACCGCTCCCTTGAATTCAACGAGCACTGGATCCATCAACCCCTGGTAGCGGACCCCCCAGAACCGTTCCTCGCTGTGCTGGAACAGAGTGATCATACTTCCAGTCTTGGCGGATGACTGACTCTCAAATGACAGATAATCCCTGACCCGGTAGCCATCGATGTAAACCTGATGCTGCGGCGAAATCCTGAAGCCTGAGGCCAGAAACAAATCCTGGAAATTGGTAGGCGGCAGGGTGCGCCGGTCCCACTGCAAATCGAACTGTTTGGCCAGTTTGTCAAGAACGGACTTTCGCACCGAAGCAACCACGAAAGCCCGCCGACTGCCGACGGTCATGGCTCCGGTGGCCTCCAGTGGAGACACGTTTAGTTCGCCGTGGTGATGGGGTCGGAACACCGCCTCGGTCGAAAGCTCGATCACCGATGGTAGTCCATGACTGGCCGGGGTCCCCTGCGGGTAGAAGCGTAGCTTGTCGACCACACTTCCGGGGATGATCGAAAACATCCCGTAATGATGCGGGTCTTTTCCGATATTGTGTCCATTGAGGAAGTAATCCGGGTTAGTGCCGTTAACTCGTATTTTTGACGAGTGACTGGACCCCTCGCGGGTTGCCTGGGGCTGAATCACAGCGCCGATCGGGTTGGAGGCCAGCAGAGACTGCTGGGATCGGCGAGTCAGTTCCTCACCGCGAACAGCTAATTCGGTCCCTGTCTCCACAGCCGGCGACACCGTGATCCCAGACATCTTTATCGGCTGGGGCCCAAGATGGATATCGATAGGGTTATCAAGCAACAGCCGCGATACCGCTGTTTCCTGCCGGTCGTAGCCAAGCGATGAAACACGCAAGACCCAGGTATCGGACGGTCGGAGCGGCAGATCGATTTCAAAAGCGCCATCAGCATTGGTCGCCACACCGACAACAGTTGAGTCTCCATCAATGATGACGACGGTGGCTCTTTCAAGCGGCTGACCAGCCAGATCGGTAACGCGACCATCCAGGACAAGGTCCAAATCGGCTGAGTTGACTACGCCGTGACTGAGCAGAACCAGCAGGAGAAACAACGAGGCCGTTACTTTGAGCGTTGCGTTGACAACCTGGCGAGTCTCCGGTCTTGTGAGTATTGTTGATAATCCGGCTATCATGTTTAGGGTCCGAAGGGGTTGGTTCAGGCTCCCGGTGAGTCGGTTAGGTCAGCCCATGTGGAGCGGGTTGCTTTTGAGCGCTTGCGGGTGGGTCGTCCCCGACCGACTCTGTCACCGATGTGAAAATGGGCGCAGTTGCCAGGCTGATTGGCAGCGCCGATCCGCGAATATCTGCCAACACTGCGGCGTCCAGATCGACGCGTGGTTCTGCCAAGGGCGGCTCGTGCGGGGGGCCGTTCGGGTCTGGATGGGCACTCCAACCGGTCCAGTATGTTGATTCCAAAAGCCATAGCTCCCTGCTTTAGCACAACAAACGTGCCACTCCACCTTTGATTTTGACGTCTGATAACGTGTTGCCCAGATGCTGATTAGGCCGTTGTTGCTTAGTTGCACACGATGCACTCGGAGTCATTGTATGCAGGTGCGGTAACAATCACTGACCGGGGTTGCCGACCCCGATGGCAACTGATTGGAATATCCGACGACTCGGCGTATATTGGGTAGATGGAGTACATCGGTGAAATCGCCGGCCTGTCGGTGGCCTTTTTGTGGGCTGTGACGTCGATTTTCTTTGCCGAAGCCGGCAAATCTATCGGCTCGTTTCGAGTCAACGTCATCAGACTCCTGATTGCAGTGGGACTCTATGCTGATCGTACTTTATTATAGGGAGAAAGTGTTGCTCCGAGGCGCCATAGTCGCTGTCGCCGGAGTAGCTATTCTCTTTCTAAGCTGATGATGTACCTTGACTACAACCGGTTCCGGTTACTGGTAGCTGAGTACTTTGAGCGCTTTGGGGGTTCGCCTGAGATATCAAAGCGGCAGGTCAACCGTGACTTCGGGTACTTCGATATAATCCGGTTCTTTGGAGCCGAAGCTGTGGATCCGGCCGAAATCGCAATCACATATCAGGCTGAACCATTCGAATTCACCGACGATCGTATTGCCCGGTTTGCGGTGGAGATCCAGGAGCGCATGACGGCCGAGGGTCGGCTGTATGCCGGTCCCCCCGTCATGAAGCTGGTGGAAGCGAATCTGGCCGGACCGAACAGGAGCTTGACGGTTCAACCCTGTCACTACGGTTTGCAGGCAGGGAGTTGCTTCGCTCTTGATTACCGGCATCCTCTGTTTGCTGATTGGGGCGGCAACCTTCGCGAGTACTACTCGTCGAGAACCAAATCGCATGAGGTCAGGGACAACCCGCTGGCCATCTGTCTGGGCGTGTCGGCCTGGGTTATAGTTGAGTCGGCGGAGAGCCGTGAGTTGCTGATGGTGCATCGAGCAGCCCACCTGGCCTCGTTGGAAGCATCGTTCGGCCCCTCGGTGGCGGGATCGGTGGAGTACGTGGTCGAGCGGGACAATCTGCTGGATGTGATGCGAGTTTCCATCGCCGCCGAAGCGTCCGAGGAACTGGGGCTATCCTCTTCCGAGTATACGTACATCCCCCTGGCCTACACCCGCGAGATATTCCGCGGTGAACGACCCCAACTGTTTGGGGCGATACTGACGCACCTCACGCCAACCGAGCTGACCGCCCGGCTGGAAAGGCTTGATCCGGAAAAGCGAGAATTCGATGACTATGAGTTCCTGCCTCTGGAGATAGATACTGCCAGTCCAGGCCAATTGGTTGACCGGCTGAATTTCGAAGGGGGGATGAACCTGGAGTTGCTGTCGCAGTACCATCGGACACAGAAGGGTTAACGAGCGGCCTGCGCCGCCGCGCTCCTGAAGGGGTCGGTTAAGCCGACAGAAAAAAAACAAGGTGCTGCAAAATACACCACAAAAAAAGCCCGTCCGGCGCCGGACGGGCGTCAAGAGCTATATTGCCAGATTCGACTACTGGTCGACCTCATCGACATCAGTGGCGGGACGAGTCAGTTTATCGACAACCTCACTGATTTCATCCGGCCGCCTGTCCCTCAGCTTCCCCTTGTACTTTTTCAATTGACCCTTGACCTTGTCAACCGCTACGGAAATCGAGTTGTACATGTCATCGGTTTCACCGGTGCCGCTCAAACTCTGGTTGTAAACCTTTACCCTTAGCTCAGCCTTGTGCACGTGACGCTCGGTGTCCAGAACCAAGTCGGCCGAGATGATATTCTCAAAGTAACGAGTCAGGCCTTCCACCTCGGTCTCGGCTCGTTCTCGCATCTCATTGGTGAGGTCAAAATGGCGAGCAGTGATCGTTTTTTGCATGGCTGAATTTCTCCTTTCCTGGCGAAATCCATATAAAGGTTTATCGAAATGACAGCGTCGCTGCCCAAAACGACCGACTGTCTGTTCTTCCCATGAAAAGGTGCTTTCTTTGTTATACCACTATCCTAAGGCAGATATTCAAGATATCGAACTCCACTACTTTGATCGAAACTGAATCCTATAGCCCTACCCGGCTACTCCGCCGAAGGTTGCCTACGCAAACACCATCCTCTCTTGTATTATGGCGAAACAAAAGTGTAACCGCTACTACTATTTTATACGAAAAGCAACCGACTACGGTTGTACTCACATGCGGTTTTTCGTTGTGTGAACTTCTAAGGTCGTCGCGCACTCTTTGGGCGCCTCGAAAAAACTCCCGCCCTTCGGCAATTCAGCGTCCCGTTACTAACAGGCTGTTGAAAAACGCTGCAACCGTCATTGCGAGGTTGCCGCAGGCGACCGTGGCAATCTCTAAGTGGCCGCCCCATAACAATTGGAGATTGCCGCGCTCCCTTTGGTCGCTCGCAATGACATCAGTTGGGACTCTTTCAACAACCTACTAAACCCTCTTGCGAAGACGGGCTGACGGTATTTTCAACTCTTCGCGGTACTTGGTGACAGTTCGTCGGGCCAGTCGGATCCCTTCGTCATTTAGTCGGCGGAATACCTCCTGATCGGAAAACGGCTTATCGAAGGCTTCGCTCTTGATGATCTCCTCGATACGCTGTTTGACCGAACGTTTCGACATATCCGAGCCATCGGCCTTGGCGATCCCTGAATTGAAGAAGTACTTTATCTCTTTTACGCCGAACGGCGTCTGCACATACTTGCCCGACGAAACCCGACTGATCGTGGCCACGTTCATTTCCACGGCCTGGGCGATTTCCTCCATGATGAGCGGATTCAGGAAAGCCGGACCTTTCTCGAAAAACTCAGCCTGCCGTTCAATAATGGCTTCCATAACCCGAATCATGGTGGACCGGCGCTGCTGAATGGCATTCATCATCCATCGCGCCTGTTCCAGTTTTTGCCTGATATACTGCTTGGTGTCCTTGGGTGTCTCGTTGCCTCGTCGGATAAGATTGCGGTAACTGGCGTTTATGCGCAACCTCGGGACATAATCATCATTGTGCATGACCAGGTACTTGTCATCGAAGCGCTCTACCATCAAATCCGGAATCACCGGCATAGCACCGGAATCGAATCGACCATGGGCCGGGGTCGGCGAGAGACTCTTAATCACTTCCATCGCCTGCTGCGCCCTTTCTACCGGGACACCCACCAGCCGAGCCACCTGAAGGATCGACTTGCGATCGAGTTCGTTGATATGTTCATCCACGATTCGCCAGGCCAGGCAACCCTCCATACCCTTGTCCCGCATCTGAATCATGAGTGATTCCCGAAGATCGCGCGCCGCTACACCGGTGGGGTCGAATCGCTGGACGAGAGCAAGCACTTCCGCGATCTTGGATTCCTCCAGCTCCAACTCGGCGGCCATTTCAGCCACGCTTATTGTCAGATAGCCGTCGGGAGCGATATTCCCGATGACGTACTCGGCTATCAGATGCTCCTCCTCCGATAACTTCAGCATGGCCAACTGGTCGCTCAGATGAGTGAACAGGCTCTCCTGTTGGGCGGCGGGACCTTCAAAGCGCTCCTCCTTTTCCTCGCACGGCAGGTTGACTTTGTAGCCCTCATCTTCGTCGGCGAAGAACTGATCCCAATCGACACTGTCATCACTTTCCTTCTTGTCGTCGGCCGCAACATCGAACTCCGACTCTTTGTCAAGATCAAGCTGTTCCTCGGCCTCGAGTTCTTCGACTTCCTCCAGGAGGGGGTTGGTAGCCAACTCATGACGGATCGTCTGCTCCAGCTTGAGCGCCGGCATCTGAAGCATCTTCAGAGACTGGATAAGTTGCGGAGCGAGTATCTGCCTGAGACCTAATCGAAGTTCCAGTTTCATCGTTTAACCTGTTATCCGCATATTCATTCTTCCGCCTTTACCAGCGCAGAAAGCGCCTTTGTAGTAATGTCGGAAGCCAAGCTCTCATGATTTATACCACCAGCCCAAATCGTTCAGTAATCAGACATCCTCTTTCCACCGTCAATTCAACCGGAATTTTTCTCCAAGGTAGATTTTGCGCGCCTCGGCGTCATTGGCCAGAAACTCCGACGTACCCGATTTGAGAATCTTGCCGTCACACATGATATAGGCACGATCGCAGATCGAGAGGGTTTCGCGAACGTTGTGATCGGTAATCAGAACCCCGAGCTTCTTGGCAATCAGGCGCTTGATTATCTTCTGAATATCCTCTACCGCAATTGGATCGATACCGGCGAACGGTTCGTCCAGCAGCATGAATTTCGGCTCGTTAACAAGGGCGCGGGTAATCTCGACCCGGCGACGCTCGCCACCGCTCAGAGTATAAGCCATGTTCTTTCTGAGGTCTATCAGATCCAACTCCTCCAGAAGTTCCTGTAGTCTCTGCTTGCGTTGCTTGCGACTCATTTTCCGAAACTGCAGAATAGACATGATGTTGTCCTCGACCGTCATCTTGCGAAATACCGAAGCCTCCTGGGCGAGATACCCGATCCCGGCGGCGGCCCGCTTGTACATAGCAAGACGACTGATGTTGCGGTCACCCAGGAACACCTTCCCCTTATCAGGACGAACAAAGCCGATGATCATATAGAACGTAGTCGTCTTTCCGGCGCCGTTGGGTCCAAGCAACCCCACTACCTCTCCGGGCTCGATGTTCATCGTGACCTCGTCGACGACAGCCCGTTTTCGGTAGTATTTAACCAACCTGTCCGAAGTCAATGTGTCCATACCCGAATATAACAGCAACAAACGCTGGAACCAAACAATTTTCTCGGGCAAGCACAGTTTTTGCTGTGGCCCAACTCTTCCGATAGTGGGAAATAATGGCTTGCTCGTCGGTATAAAAGTATTAACTTCAATAACCGAAATGAGTTAAGGACTTGCTTCAGTAGTCGAAAAGGATGCTAACATATGAGAAAAACTCTGATCTTAAGCTTGATTGTCGCCCTGGTCGCAGCATGCAGCCAGACACCCCAACAGAAAATGCAGTCGCTATACGCCACCGCCGAGGAACAGATAGACCGTTACCAGTTTGAAAAGGCCAGGGTCACCATCGACGAAATGGGCGAACTGGATCCGGCCAGCCCCTTTATTCCGTATTGTACCGGCCTGATTCACGAGCGTCAACTTAGCTACCAGGACGCGGTGCACGAGTATATGCTGGTTGGGACTGTTGACCCCGCCTTTGGGCCTGCTCTTGAGGGAATCTGTCGGGCCTTTTCACGCTTGGGAGAGTATACAATCGCAACGCGAGCGGCCTCAGACAACGCTCAGCAACGGCCTGCCGACCCCGAAGCACGGTTGTTGCTGGCCCGGGCCATGATCGGACTCGGGCAGTACCGTGGCGCCGCGCGGGAAATCATAAAGGCCGAGAAGTTGGGCGCCTCATCGGCCGTTAGTGATCTCATGGTGGCCCGGGTTCTCTATCTCCGCAACGAAATCGATTCGGCTCGAAGCCATCGTGAGCGAGTGATGGCCGACCCTCAAGAGTCCGTGGATTTCCTGATGGGTGCAGCCGATCTGTACGAGACTGTCGGTCTGATTGATTCGGCGATATCTTTCGGCCGTCGCGCCCTGGAAAGCCGACCCGCCGACCACGACCTTCTGCTGGATCACTTTTTCCGCTGCATCAGGGTCAGATACTTCTTTGAGGCCCGGCAAGCGATAGCTCGTATCGAAGCTGCTGACGGCGGCGAAGTGGTGCGAACGGGCATGTGGCTGCACTACTATCGCGCCACCGGCGAGCATTCCAAGGCCAAGGGAGCCTCCTCCGATTACCGGAGACTGACCGATGCTTCAGTCATGTCGGTGTCCCTTGATATTCTGGCTCGTGCCGAGAGCTCCGACTTTCTATCGGCCGGCGCCGACATGGGCATATTACAACTGCGCCTGAAGAAGGAGGGGTATCTCCCCGAGTTTTGTGACTACATGGTTTACACCTTGCAGGCTAACAGCCCCGAAGTAATCTCGGGTGCAGAGAATATGGATTTGTTGCGGGAATTGTCGGCCGAATACGCCAATGCACTGCAGGTCAAACTCCGCATTGCGCATCTGATGCACAAGATCGGGGATTTCGATGGCTATAAGGAGTTCATAACCCTGCTGGAGGAATACCATCGTTCTCAGCCGGATTGGCTTACCGGGATTGCCGACGTGAACGCCCGGCCGATCATAAGGAAATACGACCAGGCCGAGCGACTTTACACCCGAGCCCTGGAATTGAACCGCTGGTATCGGCCGGCTTTTGAGAACTATGTGGCGATGCAGCGAGCGCGTCGGCTATGCACAGAGGCATTGGATCTTTTTGAGCAATACCCTCATTTCTCAGAACTCTACCCGGCCATCAGACTGCTTGAGGCTTTGGTGCTGGCTGAAAACAATCGTCTTGATGAAGCTCAGACGATGCTGATGAGCGGGTCAAGACTGATCAGCGGAGACCTGACGGCGATCGGGGAGTATCTCGATATCATGAAAAGACGTGGGGAACTTGATCGGGTCGATCCGATTATCGATATGCTCAGGGCAAGCACTTTCAACGCCGATGCCTTGGGGCTCGCGGCCATCTGGGAGTGTGAGCGTGGGCGGTACCAAAACGGACTTGATCTAACCGAACAGTCCCTGGCTATCGACCCTGACAACGTTACCGTTCAAGCCGTCAAAGCCTGGGCTATGCACGGATTGGATCACCGGGGTGAGGCCTTCGACATGTTTGAGGAGAACCACAGGCGCGATCGCGATAATGTCGCCAACAACGTATACTATTCGAAACTGCTTGCCTCTGATAAGATTGACCTTGACCGGGCCAGCAATATCGCCCGCGAGGCTGTTTTCGACGGCATGGGTGATCTCGACGTATGGATGAATCTTTGCTACGTCTATTTCCAGGCGGAGCGTTATGACTTGTCGCTGGGCGAAGCTACCAAAGCATCCCGATCTTTCCCTTATCGGGCCGAACCGCATTTCTGGATCGGAATGACTAATTATATGGAAGACAATCCCGATGCGAGAGAGAACCTTCGGAAGTCCGTCGCCCTGGGTCTGGCCGGCGACCAACTCGAACAGGCCCAGGAGGCGCTGGCCAAACTGTGATTGATAGCCTGAGGTACGTCCAGCAGGTGGGAAATGCTGCGTGGCGCCGCCGCGCGGATGGTGAGTGATGTTCAAGCAACCGGGGAGTGTTCTGGTCACGGGCGGCGCCGGGTATATCGGATCGCACCTGGTCGGTCTGCTGCTGAATCACGGATACGGCGTGCGGGTCCTGGACAACCTGACCTTCGGCGGCCAGGGACTTCTGTCGTATCTGACCCACGCACAGTTTGAGTTCCAGCACGGCGACCTTCGCAAGGAAGAAGACGTGCACGCCGCCATCAGTGGTATTGACAGTATCGTGCATCTGGCTGCGATCGTGGGCGACCCGGCCTGTCGAAAGGAACAGGATCTGGCGCGCGAGGTGAATCAAACCGCCGCTGAGATGCTCTGCTCCATCGCGATCCAAAGCGGTGTAAGACGATTTGTCTTTGCCTCTACCTGCAGCAACTACGGCCGGATGGATACCAATGATTCCTTTGTCGATGAAACTTCCCCGTTGAGACCGGTGTCGCTCTATGCCGAACTCAAGGTCGGGTTTGAGGAGTATCTTCTGAAGGCACACAGCGCTGACTTTACACCGACCGTGCTCCGTTTCGCCACCGCCTATGGACTCTCGCCGCGTCCACGGTTCGACCTGACCGTCAACGAGTTCACGCGTGAGTTGACTTTATCGCGGCGACTGGAAGTATACGGGCGGCAGTTCTGGCGGCCGTACGCTCACGCTCGTGACCTGGCGGCCGCCTGTGTTACGGCCCTGGAAACTGAGACCGAGAAAGTCACGGGCCAGGCTTTCAACATCGGCGCGAATGATGAGAACTATCAAAAAGAGAGTCTCGTCGCCATGATCGTCAGAGAACTGGATGCCGGTGACGATAATGTTGTCTACGTACAGCGCGATGAAGACCCACGCGACTACCGCGTCAACTTCGACAAAGCGCTGCGACAGTTGGGATTTGAGTTGAGCCGGAGTGTGAGCGATGGGATCCGTGAGATTGTCGGCGCGATCAGATCGGGGATCATCGTTGACCCCGACAGCAGACTATACCGGAACGCATGATGAGCTTATTCACAATCCCCGGAATCCGTCATTGCGAGTTTGCCGAAGGCACTCGTGCCGTAGGCGAACGCGGCAATCTCAGACAGAGAAAATGGAGAAGAACCTGAGAATGGAAGCAATCGTTCTGGCCGGCGGCCAGGGTACGCGCCTTCGACCGCTGACGGCGGAGATTCCCAAGCCATTGGTAACCATCGGCGACCGACCGATCGTCGAGATCCTGCTCCGTCGCTTGCAGCGATGTGGCGTCACTAAAGTGCGCCTTGCCGTGAACCATCTGGCCCACCTGATAATGGCGGCCATCGGTGACGGCGGACGCATCTGGCTGGAGGTTATCTACGAGCACGAGAGCAAGCCTCTTTCCACGGTCGGTCCTCTCAAAGCAATGAGTTCGCTGCCGGATCAGTTCCTCGTAGTCAACGGCGACATCCTCACCGACCTGGATTTCGCTGAACTGTTTCGCCACCATCTGGATGGCGGTACCGATCTGACAGTAGCGATCCACGAGAGAAGCGATATGGTCGACTACGGCGTGATTGAAGTGGGGACCGACGGCAGGGTCGCCTCGTTTACCGAGAAACCTGTCAATCACCTGACCGTGTCCATGGGAGTCTATGTATTTTCACGTGAGATCCTCAAGTTCGTACCTGAGAACAAACCGTTCGGTTTCGACGAGTTGATGCTGAGCTTGCTCGAACGAGACGAGCCGGTCAACACTTACCGTTACGACGGGTACTGGTTGGATGTGGGGCGTCCCGACGACTATCAGCGCGCGCAACGCGACATCGCCCGTGTGCAGAAACTGCTGGAATAGGTGGCAAGCCACACTTTCGCGCTACGCACGCGATATTCTGTGCGCGGCGTATGTCCTAATGCGTCGCAGCTGTGTGATGTACTGTAGGCGGCGGCCTACAGTACATCACCTAAGATCGCTTTAGACCAGTGGAAAAACGGCGGGCCCATTTCGATCCCGCCGCAGCCTTGGGCCGATCAATAACAGGTTGGCGCCGGGCCGCCGTTGAACATGTAGTCCACCAGGTAGACGAGGTCCTCAATATCGGCGTAGCCGCCGGAGCCGTTAACGTCGGCGGCGGCCCAGTTTTCAGGCGCCGGTCCTCCAATGAACATCCAATCAACCAGATATACGAGATCGCTGATATCGGGACCGTTGCCGGAGTTGTCGATATCACCGCAAACGAAGTCGCAGGCATCGCCAACCCCGTTGCTGTCAGCGTCTTCCTGCTGCGGGTTGTAAACGGTCGGACAGTTGTCACAACTGTCGCCTACGGCGTCGGCGTCGATATCTTCCTGCAGTGGATTTGGATCATCAACGCAGTTGTCACAGGCATCGCCCCAACCGTCAAGGTCGGTATCCGTCTGTGATGGGTTGTTTTGCTGTACGCAGTTATCGCAACTGTCACCTACTCCGTCCCAGTCAGCATCTTCCTGCAACGGATTGTAAACTTCATCGCAGTTGTCACAGGCGTCGCCGTGCCCGTCGTTGTCGCCGTCCTCCTGTAGCGGATTACCGATCGTCGGACAATTGTCACAGACATTACCGACACCATCGACGTCGTCATCCTCCTGATTGGGGTTGGAGATCGAAGCACAATTGTCGCAAACGTCACCGACATCATCGAGGTCACCATCCTCCTGCAGCGGGTTGTATAGGGAAACACAGTTATCGCAGACATCGCCGTACTCATCACCGTCACTGTCGGTCTGGGACGGATTGTAGACAGTCGGACAATTGTCGCAGACATTACCGACACCATCGACGTCGTCATCTTCCTGATTGGGGTTGGAGATCGAAGCACAGTTATCGCAGATGTCACCTACACCGTCGAGGTCACCGTCCTCCTGGAGTGGGTTGTAGATGTCCGGGCAATTGTCCTCAGCGTTGAGAACACCATCGCCATCCCGGTCGGAATCTGTCGCCGGGAAAGTTATGTAGTCCACCCAACCACAGTCGCTGCCGACGGACTGCGAGCCGTCTTTTGAGTAGGTCCATCGGAAAGTGTGGTCGCCATCGCCAACCGGGTACTCAGCCAATGTCCAGTTGACGGTGCCCGACCATTGTCCTTTCTGGGCCCCGTCGATGTAGAACCGCAGGTAATCGTAGTTGGCCTCAGAGGATACCTTGTAGTAGAAACTGATGGTACCGGCCGTCAGACCGTTCAAGGTTACCGACATAGTGCTCGTCTGGTTGTGCGTGATCGGTCCCGACTTGGCTGCATAGCTTCCCTCATAGGCGGTACTGCTGACCACCCAGCTTTGATTGCCCGACATCGCCCAGGGATAAGATGCGAAACCGGCGCTCTCGAAGTCCTCAACCTTGAGCCCCACGGTCAATGAGAAAGCTACGCTGTCGGTGTAATCGTCACCAAGCAACTGCAGAACAAAATCTATCGGATGCTCCTCGGGACAACCGGACGAGACGTTGAACTGGTAGGCATTGTTGGATGCTCCGGTGCCGCCCAGCGCCGTAATGGTCGGATAGGTGGAGTAGTCTTGAGTTATGGTCACAAAGCTGTCGGCGCAGGTCAGAGTACCGGCAAGGTTGGTAGCGTCACCGCCGCCGTTATTGACCAGCGTGACGTTCATGGAAACGGCGTCGCCGGGGTCTATGAGACCGGCGTTATGGCTGACAAACTCCATCGCCGGATCGGTCGACAGCGGCTCCATTTGAACATTGAGAACAGTAGCGTTGAAATCACTGGCAGTCACGCCATAGATACTTTGCGGTATGTATCCAAGCGCCGTGAAGCGAAGGTCCCAACTGCCTGCTTCGATCATGCGATGATAATTACCGACATCGGGATCGGTGTATACGTAGCTGCTGTCGACATCGTGACTGAGCACCTCGATCATCGCCGCCACCGGCACGCCGGTGTTGAGATTCGTGACCACGCCGCGAATGCCGTAGAGCCCGTTCTCAAGCCACTGCAACAGCGACACCCGGTTACCCACCCAGAATGCCGGAAGCTGGCTGGCAGGGGGCATCTTGTTATTGGAAAGTTCGATCGTAGCCTCGCGGCAACCCTGGAAGTAGGTCATGTAGTCCTGGCGACCACCGGCGATGCTGTACCAATCATAGCCATTAGTGATGCCGTCATTGAAGCCATCCATATAGCCCGAGGGACTGTACTCCTGAGCGGAGTCGGCATAAGCGTGGCTGATGTCCTGCCACCAGGCATCATCGGCATGACGCTGTACCCAGGTATCCCACGGGTAGTTGACCACTTCGGCGCCGCCGTGATGATTGGCAGAGATAACAAAGCTGTGTGCTTCCGCCAGGTTCATCATGGCGATTGTTTCCGGTTGCCAAGTACCACCGGGATTAGGTCCGTCTTCAGGATCAGGAAAGTTACGGTTGAGATCGTAGCCGTTGGCGTTGTAGCGCGTGGCGCCGGAGACGGTGTGGTTGCCGCCGTTGTAGGTGCCGTCCGGGTTGGCCAGGGGGTTGATCCAGATCTCCATGTCATCGACCAAACTCGTGATACGCGGATCCGTGCCGTATGAGGTGAGCAGAGAGTCGATCAGCCGAAGCAACAGCACATAGCCGGCCGTCTCATCGCCGTGCATGGTGCCGGTGTGCATCACCTCCGGCTCGTCTTCCTCGACCGAGATGTTGTCGGAGATTACGGCAAACAACAGCGCCCGCCCCTCGACCGAGCTGCCGATATTCTCGATGCGACATATCGTCGGGTAGTCAATGGCGAATTGATACATCATGCTGAGGTAGGCGTCATACGTTGGATAGACATCCCAATCCTTGATGGCGGCCTTGTCCGCCGACATTACGGGATCGATCAAAGTCGAGGGATGTGGCAGGATCTCGTAGTGGTAACCCATCGTCGTAAGAACCTCGAGATTGTCCTCGTGCGTGTAAGCATAAACGACCTCGCCCCGGACATTGTCGATCGACACTACTCGACTCAGTTTGTCAAGTTCACTTCTGTCGTCAATTGTGAGTTTCAGGTAAGTCTCACCGTTGAAATCGGAACCAGCCGCCATCGACGACAGCAGCAGCAGTAGCATAGTTGTCAGCACTGATTTCTTTATCATAACCTCTTGTTCCTCACCGTAACTTCACGGTATCTGACTATCGCCTCGTCTGTCATTCTTGTCGGTTTGATCCAACCGCGTCGTCACCACTAAACATGTGATCAGTTGCTATTGGCACAACCACAGGATTTGAACTCAACAAGACCTCAGCAGATCAGACCAACCAGAACCAGACATGACACGTCCGGCGTATTATTCATTCAGACATTCGAAGAAACGTGTCCGCGGCCACCATGATCCATACCCGTGAGTGGCTGGCAGAGACCATTCCGACAGAATACGTAACTCATTCTCTCAAAACAAATTATAACAGAAGGTTGGGATAAGTCAACTGTTTTTTCGAGGGGGTTGTCGATACTCTTGCCGGCGCGTTGTTGTTCGGAGAAGAACGAAGACCCGAGCCTATGACGGTCTCACGAACAGGCGGCCTATTCACTGAAGTTAATTGAGGCTTAGTCTCGCCGCACGAGACCAATCACTCAGAACACGAAACCTCACTGCCAGGCTCCAACATCCGGACGTTCTTGCTGCACGGCCTCATCGCGAAACTGGCGTCGTGACGAGTTCTTGCTTGACATGGGCACCAACAACCACGCTACATGTCAATAGGGTATTGACAACCAAGAAGGACTTCGTTCGGATGACAACACATTCAACCCAGAGAGAAATCAAGGTTCTCATCATCGATGATGATCAGGATGTTTGCGAACACCTTGAGCAGCTCCTAACCAACGCGAACTTCGTGGTACGGTATTCGACGGACCCGTTAATGACGGTATCGATTCTTCAGGATGAGATGTTTCAGATTGTCATTCTCGATGTCGTTATGCCAAAGATCGACGGTTTGGAACTGCTGAGAAAGATTCGCCAGATCGACAAGGATATCTGTATCATCTTGCTCTCGGGTTACCCCACATTCGATCGGGCGGTGGAGGCGATGCGCGGGCTGGCTTTCGATTTCCTAACCAAACCGTTTGAAGTTGATGAACTGATCGCTACCTTGGACAGGGCCATAAAGCACTACGGCCTTCGCACCAACCTGAATCAGGAGGCGATAGAACAGATCGCCAATGAGGTCCGCCGACTGCGTGGCAAACAGAAACTGAGCTTGCGTCAACTGGCCAATCGGACCGGGCTTTCACCGAGTTTGATTTCTCAGGTGGAGCACGCCAAGTCATCTCCTTCGATCTCAACTGTGTCTCGGTTGGCGGCGGCGCTGGATGCACCTTTGGAGCAGTTCTTCAAGGGACTTTAGTGGACGATGAACGACAGAGACCAGTTGGTCCGGCCGGAGCCACAGATGATAGCGACAATCGAGTTTCCAGTGGTCACCCGTCGATTTGCAATGTCAGGGTGTCCTCTTGACCGGTATTCACCGGATGTACTTCGGCGAGGCAGCCGTGGTTGTCGGCAGGACGATTCTGGAGTGAAATGTAGGTAAGCAAACATTACAGGCAGATAGATATGGGCCGGAAAGAAAAGCCCGAGACGGATAGCCGGATCGCAGACGAGGTGAACAGGCTTCACGCGCAGATAGTTGAACTTCAACAGAAACTGGAGACGGCGTCCGGATCGGACGAACGGTTCCAGCAGATGTTTGAGCATACTGCCATCGGTATGTATCAAACGACTCGCGATGGACAGATCCTGGCCGCAAACCCCGCGCTTCTTGCCATGTTGGGCTATAAGTCGTTTGATGAACTTACCGGATATAATCTGAACGAGAACGGTTACGAGCCGGGTTATGAACGCTCAGAGTTTCTGGAGAGAGTCGATAAGGAGGGGCAGGTCATTGGGCTCGAACACTCGTGGCAGCGTCGTGACGGCGCCACCCTGTTTGTACGTGAAAGTGTCCGGGCTGTTCGTGATGTGTCCGGGGATACAATGTACTATGATGGTACCGTCGAAGACATCACGGATCGGAAGCGGGCCGAACAGGCGCTACGCACCCGCGAGCGCTATTTGAAGGCGCTGAATGCCGCTTCGGTCCTGCTCTTGCCGCACCAGGGCGATATCCCTTATCAGAGTTTTGTGGACATTATCGGTCCCGCTTCACTCGCGAGTCGCGTCTATGTGTTCCTGACTCATCAAGACAAGGACGGCCGACTGCTGGTCAGTCAGGTTGCTGAGTGGTGTGCCGAGGGAATCGAGTCGCAGATAGACAGCCCGGACCTGCAGGACATTCCGGTGGATGAGAGCTACTATCGGTGGGCGGAGTTGCTTTCCCGTGGTATGGCCATTTCCGACCTTGTGGCTGATCTTCCCCCCGATGAGCAACCCCTCCTGGAAAAACAGGGTATCAAGGCGATTTTAGTAATACCTGTCACGGTCGACGGCGAGTTCTGTGGATTCATCGGTTTCGACAACTGCACTTCGCCTCGCAAATGGGAACCGGTCGAACAGGACTTCCTTCGCTCGGCCGCTACCGATCTGGCTCAGACCATCAAGCGCAGACAGGCCGAGGAAGCGCTGAGGGAGAGTGAAAAAAGATACCGGATGGCCACTGAATCCGGAATGGTGGGGGTCTGGGACTGGGACCTCAAGACGAATGATATCTATGTCGATCCCCGTCTGAAGGCGCTGCTCGGCTACGAGGACCACGAGATTCGTAACCACATGGATGACTGGGGCAAGAGGGTTCACCCCGATGACGTCGATGCGGTGGGACACGAGGCCAACCGGCACTTCAACGGAGAGACACCTTACTTTGAGTTGGCGCATCGTATGCTGCACAAGGACGGGAGTATTCGGTGGTTCCTGGCCCGGGGAACGGCGATACGTGATGACTACGGCAAACTGATTCGCATGTTGGGTACGGACACAGACATCACCGAGCGCAAACAGGCCGAGAAAGAACTTGGTCTCAAAACCGCCCTGCTGGAAGCACAATCTGAAGCTACGATTGATGGGATTCTGGCCGTAAGTAATGAGCGAAAGGTAATCCTCTGCAATAAGCGTTTTATCGAGATGTGGTGCGTGCCTCAGCAATTGCTGGACTCCGGGGATGACGATGAGATAATTGCCCGGCACACTACAACCATGGTCAAGAACCCAGACGACATCGTGGAGAAAGTCACCTACCTGTATGACCATCCAGAGAGCAAAAGCAGAGACGAGATCGAACTCAAGGACGGCCGGATACTCGACAGATTCTCCACACCTCTCATTGGCATCAACGGTGAGAACTACGGCCGAATCTGGTATTTCCGTGATATCACCGAGCGCAAGCGGGCCGAGGAAAGCAACGAACGGTTGAATGAGATATTCCTCCGGCTTGGAATCAACCCCGATAGAAACATGGAGATCATTGTAGAACAGGCCCTCAGCATTATCGGTGGAGCTTATTCGCTTTATAATCAACTTGATCGCTCAGATAACTCACTGGTCATCTTGTCTGAGTCTATGGCGCCAACCGACATCGAACGCAGGGACACACCCGACGGTCACATATGCTATGAGGCGACAATCAGGGGCGGCGACAGGTCGGTCATAATTGAGGAACTCGACGGAACCGTGTATGAACGAACCGACCCCAATGTCGGAAGATACGCTTTGCGATCGTATCTCGGGTTCCCGATACACTTGGGTGGAGAAGCGATCGGTTCTCTCTGCGTCGTGGATGTCGAGCCAAGACAATTCACTGAGGTTGAAATACGGGTCATATCCACTCTTGCGCGCGCCCTCAGTAACGAGGAAGAACGTAAACGTGCCCAGCAGGCCCTGCGACAGGCAAACCAACAACTCGAGGCTACCCTCACTGCCCTGCCCGACCTGATGTTTGAAATCGATCGTGACGGGCGATTTTACAGTTATCGTGCGAAGCGAATCTCTGAGCTCTTCGTTCGCCCCGAGGAATTCATTGGCAAAACAGTAAGCGAGGTTTTGCCTGAAGATGCCGCCCGAACCATAATGAACGCAATCAGTGAGGCGGTCGAATCTGGAAATCACACAGGGGCTACATTCAAGCTCGATCTACCCTCCGGTCCCGCCTGGTTCGAACTCTCGATAGCGGCGAAAGGTGATCTCCAAGAAACCGAGGGCCGTCTGATTGCTCTCAGCCGCAACATCACCGAACGCAAGCACCTGGAGGAAGAACTCAGGCAATTGACCCGGTTGCACAAGGGAATTCTGGCCAGTGTTCCTATCGGGTTGGGTCTCCTTGACAGCGAGGCACGCATCACCTGGGCCAACAGCAATATGGACAGCATAGCGGAGAGGATGCGTGGCCTTCGCGGTAGCTGCGTCGGTGAGTTCATTGACGATGTCTTTGGATCCAAGCATGGTTTCCCACTATGTATAAAACAAGGCTTCTACACGACCGGCGGAGACACACAGTGCACGTGCAGATTCAGTGAGCCGGCTCAAGACGGCAGTACCGCCTGGTTCGATCTGACATGCTCGCCCTACGGCAAAGGCACGACGGCCGGCGGAGTGGTATGTACGGTCAGCGATGTCACGCCGTTGGTGCAGGCCACACAAAAGGAGGCTGAGCATCGTGCCCAGCTCATGCACGCCGATAGATTGCGAACAGTGGGGCGCCTGGCCGCAGGCGTGGCCCATGAGGTCAATAACCCTCTGTCAGTGCTGTATGGTACACTTCAGACGGTCAAGACCGGGAAGATCCTGGACTACTCACAAGACGCAGAAGGTGTCGATAGGATGTTACGCGTCACTCGAAGGATTCGGGATATCGTCAACGATCTTTTGGTCTTCTCCAGGCAACAGCCCACTGCGAAGTCACGGCACAACATCAACGATCTCCTTAAAACAACCCTGTCACTGGTGAGTTCGCAATTGGCAAAGAGCCATATCGAGTTGGATCGTCATTTCGGTGAGTCCCTGACTGACGTATTCATCGGCGGCGAGCAGATGCAACAGGTATTCCTGAATATCATCCTCAACGCGCAGGATGCTATGCCGGATGGAGGAAGGCTGACGATTACTACTGAATCTGACGGGGAAAATGTCGTTGTCAGTTTCTCTGACACTGGCTGCGGCATTCCCGAAGAAGATCTGGACAAGGTGTTTGCTCCCTTTTTCACTACCAAAGACGTCGACCAGGGCACTGGGTTGGGTCTCTCAATCAGCTACGGTATTGTCAAAGAGCACGGTGGAAGAATCGAGGTTGTGAATCGTGAAGGTTCGGGTTCCGAATTCAGGATTACCATACCGGCGAAGTAGGTGACCAGCAGGAAAGGTGTATCTTGAAAATCCTGATTTGTGGCAGGACGGAAAGAGTGTCGAAAAACCCCCTTGTGCCGTTGTGTCAGGTCTTGATCCCGTGAAAACGGGATTGTGACCTGACACATAAGTACATGTCAGACAAGAGCGGCAGGTCACATCCGCCGCGGAAAGGCGTTGTATAGTATTATGTTAGCCCACATAAAGGAGAATGAACATATGCCGACACCACTTCAATTAAAAAAGCTGTACAATCAAGGACAGAATATAAGTGCATTTATGCGCCGTGAAATGGGTGTGGAATATAACACACGAGAAATTATCGAAGTTTCCTATGATCTGCAGACGGGAAGTTACATTGCTGCTATGGAAAATGAGGAGATAGCAGAACACAAGGAAGAATATTCAAGAGAAATAGCCAGGACGATGCTATCTTTGTACGAGCCTGTGTCTGTACTAGAAGCGGGCATTGGGGAGGCAACTACATTTTCTGGCGTATTGAGAAATTTGGGAAATGAAATCGACAGTTATGGATTTGACTTAAGCTGGTCAAGAGTCACATATGCAGAAAAATGGCTTCATAGCAAAGGCATCATCAATACTGTGCTTTGTTCTGGAGACCTGCTTAATATTCCGTTTCTCGATAATTCCATTGATATTGTATATACATCGCATTCTATAGAACCCAACGGCGGCAATGAAGAACCGATTTTGCGAGAGTTATATCGGGTTGCAGGGAAATTCTTGATTCTTTTAGAACCTGGATACGAACTTGCCAATGATGAAGCAAGAAAAAGAATGGATTCTCACGGGTACTGCAAGAATCTGAAGGGAATCTCCGATTTGCTTGGTTATGATGTGATAGAACATAAACTATTCCCCTATACTTCAAATTCACTGAATCCTACTGCATTAACTATTATTCGTAAAGACAGTGATACCGAATTGCCCTCCGATGTTCTTGCTTGCCCGAAATTCAAGACTCCTTTAAAAAGAATTGGCGGCATGTTGTTTAGC
The DNA here is from genome assembly GCA_030605565.1 of bacterium. Lineage (GTDB taxonomy): Bacteria > Zixibacteria > MSB-5A5 > GN15 > FEB-12 > JAJRTA01. Next base: position 14,908 of record JAUWIB010000087.1, on the reverse strand, counting down.
CCAGAAGCTTTGGTTGTCTATCCAATTGTTGGAGGTATTCCTTGTTTAAGAATTGAAAATGGGATTTTTGCAAGTAAGTACGAAGAAGTTATGAAAGAGGGTTAATAAAGCGCTCCACCTGACCGCTATTCCAGAGAGTGTACGGAATTTTGTGTAAGCGGCCATGATGTATATTCATTTGAAGGAGGATACACATGGTCGACAAGCGCGACGAGGCAGACAAGCTCAATGACAATTGCAGCGTTTTTCAACAGCCTCCTGTCACACATCAGAAAAGGAAGAGGAAACGTGAACCTCTCCCAGTTTCAAAAGTGAGATATCTTTCCGCGCGAGTCTGTGCTGAGTGGTCTTATTACCTCCTGATTCGTTGTTCGCACAGGTGAATGACCGCTCGTACTCATCCAATTGTCAATTCATCACCGCCCCGCTACAGATAGGGTAATCGATTGTCGGATGTCATCTGACTGACACTGCTAATCCCCGCAGGGTTTGTCGCCGTGAAAAGCAGGGTCGTCACACGGGTTGGCGCCGCTCACAAGCTCACTATTCAGATAAGCTGCCACAATCTCCTCAGGCTTTCCATTCGGTGCACCAATGACAACTTTGATGCCGTTCTGCTGGAACATGTCGACGGCTCGTCCCCCCATACCGCCGGCAATGATGATATTGCATCCCATCTGACTCAGCCAGGCGGGAAGCACGCCCGGTTCGTGCGGGGGTGGGGTGAGCATCTCAGTCGCATTAACAGACTTCGTCTCAGGATCGACATCGAGAACTGCAAACTGCTGACAGTGACCAAAATGCGGACACAATAATCCATCTACTGTCGGAATGGCGATTTTCATGGTTCAGACTCCGTATCTATTTCTATTCGTTCGTGTTTTTCTGCTACTTTAGCTTCGGATCATTGCTCTACTCTTTGAGTTCCTCAGTAAGATTCGACCACAAGAGCTTGACGCTTTCGGACGCTCCATTGACGTCGTACTCAACAACAGTGGCACCTTCCAATTGTGCCGCTGTCACGGACGGGTCGTAGGGGATTCGCCCCAGGATCCTCACTTTCTCGTTCTTTGCAAACTCCTCAATTTGAGATGTCAAAACAGGGTTGATATCTGACTTGTTAATACATATTCCCGTAGGAATTCTGAAATGCTTGGTTAACTGCAATAGTCGTTCCATATCGTGCATGGCCGACATGGATGGTTCCGTGACAATCAGAATGTACCCGGCCCCGGTGATCGACGCGATCACGGGGCAGCCGATTCCAGGCGGACCGTCAACGATTATCAGATCCAGCCCTCTCTTGTCCGCCAATAACCTTGCTTGCTGACGCAACAGTGAAACCAGCTTACCTGAATTGGCTTGTGCAAAACCCAAACGCGCATGCACCAAAGGTCCATACGGTGTATCAGAGAGGTACCACTCGCCGCTGATTACCTCCTTGAAAGCGATTGCGTTCTCCGGGCAATGACGCACGCAGACCCCGCATCCGTCACAGGCATGCTTGTCTATCCAATAGCGCTCTTTTTCGGCGCCGGTTGTCAACTCCTCATGCTTGATCGCATCAAATCGGCAGTACTCGGGGCAGAGGCCGCAATTCGTGCAGTCTTCCTCAACAATAAACGCCTGCTTGCCACCGGTGAATTCAGACGTCTTCTGTATTTTGTTTTTCAGGATCAGATGAAGATCAGCAGCGTCGACATCACAATCAACCAGCACTTTGTCCCGTGATAAAGCCGCGAGTGATCCAACCAGGCTGGTCTTGCCGGTGCCGCCCTTACCACTGACTATGACTAATTCAGTCATGGTTGCTCCTGCCTGCGATGTTCTCATACAACTCGCGGAGACTTTTCTCATACTCGGAATCGACACCGAACATCATCTCACCCCGCGAGTATGCTTCAGCGAGCCGGCGACTAAACGGGATCTTCTTCAAGACATCGATTCTTTCCCGGTGACAATACTCATCGGTCTTGTTGTCGCCGATATCCGAGCGATTGATCACAACACCGAACGGCAGACTTATCTCGCGTACCATGCCTACGGCTAACTTAAGATCGTTCAGTCCAAACGGCGTGGGTTCGGTTACTAAAATCACAAAGTCGGTATCGTTGATTGCCTCGATGACTGGACAGGAGGTACCGGGGGGGGCGTCAATGATGGCAACATCAGACGTTATGGCGAGCTTCTTTAATGCCTTGGTGACGGGAGGTGATATCGCTTCTCCGACGTTCAGACGTCCCTCAAGGAACTCGACTCCCATCCCAACGCCGCGACTGATATGTCCGATAGTTCGGGGGATCTCTTCGATGGCATCCTCCGGGCAGATATCACTGCATCCTCCACAGCCGTGACAAAGCGAAGCAAAGACCTCCACTGCTTTTCCCAGAACGGCGATAGCATGATATTCGCATGCGGCGGAACACTCACCACGGAAGGTGCATTTGTCGAGATCAACCCGGGGTACCGGAACAGTAACGTCAATCTGCTCCGTGATTTCCGGTTTCAGGAAGATGCGACCGTTCGGCTCCTCGACATCACAATCAAGATAGGCAACATCCTTGCCCATCCGGGCAATGGCTACGGCCAGATTGGTGGCAATGGTGGTTTTCCCTGTGCCACCCTTGCCGCTGGCGATAGATATTTTCAGAGTGTGGTTCTTCAGTTCCCTACTGCCTTATCATCTTCTGGCCACACTTCGGGCAGTCTACATCAGGACAAGGGATACCTTGCTGATGAGGAACAGTGGCGCCGCATTTGGGACAGACACATTCGCCACTGGGACCAAGGGCTCGTCCACCACGACCCATGCCGCGACCCTGTCCTGAACCACGACCTCCGCCCTGACCCTGGCCGCCTCCTCCTCCTTGACCACGACCTCCGCCGCCGCCCTGACCCTGGCCGCCACCTCCGCCCTGACCCTGGCCGCCTCCTCCTCCTTGACCGCGACCTCCGCCGCCGGAACTACCTTTTGGTGACATAGTATCCTTTCTTACCTTTTCTCTTTCTCACGCATCTGGATATCTTCAAGAAATCCCTTGAAATACCGGGCCTGTTCTTTCAGATGCACGAACTCTTCATAGTAGCCTGGCTTGACCACTGGATTCTCACTATAACGCCACTTCTTCCAATTTGACAAGCGAAATCGCCTCGTTCGGGCACTCGTCTACGCATATACCACAGCCGGTACACCTTTGGGAATTGATCACCGCTGTATCCTCTACGGTGATTGCCTCCTCCGGACATAGACCGGCGCAGATTCCACAACTGACACATTCTTCTTTGTCTACGATGGCAGCCATTCTTCCACCTCTCGTAGCATGCAAGGTCTTCCGGCGCACGCCTACACCTGCGACATCGGTTGGCGCAGGCGCATTTCCCCCTTGCAGGACGGAGATGCGTGCATTGATAGTTTGCAACTGAGCCATCATTGTGTCAGCCTGGGCTCTGAGCATTTCGATTTCCTGACCCGGGCTTTCCGGCCTCAATCCTCCCGGGTCAGGATGTTCAAATTGTGGTTGGTAGTGTGGTGACTCGACCGGACCTGGAGTTGCCTCCATACCCGTACTGCGTCTCATACCACGTCCGCCGCCGCGTCCCATACCTCGGCCGCCACCACCGCCCTGACCGCGGCCTCTGCCACCGCCGGAACTGCCTCTTGGTGACATGGTACGCTGCCTCACTACTTGTCTTTCTCCGGCGTCTTGCTTGAATCCGCCGATTGCTGCTGAAGCTCATCGACACGCGCTTTTATGTCGTCAAGAACTCCCTCGAAATGATGTGCTTGCTCTTTCAGATAGGCGAGTTCGTCATCCCGAGCCACTCTCGGGGTCCTGGCTGCACCGGGATCAACTGCGTATCCCGCCGGATAAGGATACGGAGAACCATATCCACGCGCCCATCCGGGCAATCCGGTGGCATAATACTGGTTGCGCCAGCCGCGGCCACCGCCATGAAAACCGCGTCCGAAGCCGCGACCTCGACCACCTCCGAATCCTCGTCCGAAAACAGGGTTCATATATCCCGGCACATCATAGCCGGCACACATTCCGGCGCCGCGTCCTGTCATTGGTCCGGCGCCCATAGGTCCGGTTCTGTCTCCACCTGGCATCCTTAACTCCTTTCGTGTTCAGTTACCAAATCACATTAACTTTTCTTGTCGCTGTCGTTCTCGAGAATCTCAACATCGTCAGTGATGTCAATCACCTTCGCTTGTTCCGACTTTGCCGGAAGAAGTTTGCGGGCCACGCTCCCGATAAGACCACGGACAAGACTGTTGGGTTTCTTGAGATCGTTGACGATATACCCAATAATCGGCGCTGCGATTGATGTGAAACCAATCGCCTTACCGGTCTTGCCGGTGAACATACCCCTCAGTCGCCTGCGTTGTCTCCCACCGCCGGTAGCTGTTTTGGCATTGTCAAATTGTCCCGGCATAATTCATTCCTCCTTATCCACAAACGCGGACACTACATCCAATGCCCCTCGACATTGGCCTGGTCGCTTATCTCAAGCTTGTCGTTCCGAGCCAGCTCAATTGCTTCCGATACCGTCCCGTCCGACCACAGCGCAATCTTGATACCAGCCGCGTTAAGGGCTCGAAAAGCCTTCGGGCCGAAATTCCCCGACACTATCATGTCCACTTTCTCACGAGCGACATTCTCGGCAGCCTGAATCCCGGCTCCTCCTGCTGCATTCACATTCTGCTCATTATTGACAACCTCAAAGCTCTCGTCGCCGGTATCAAAAACCAGAAAATATGGCGCCCGCCCGAATCGTGGATCAACCTTGCTGGTTAGATCCGTTCCTTGAGATGAAACCGCTATTCTCATCATTCCTCCTTAAACAGTTTGCGCGCTCCGAAGCCCATGCGTCGTCCGCACCGTTGACCTCTCTCCCGACGGCGGCGTCGCCCACAACCGGGCAGAAGAAAATTATCGTTCTGTAAAACTCCATTACAGTAGGCAGCAATGACCTCTCCAACCTCGCCGCGAACCCAGGGGTATGACCTTATCCCCGAGGCCGCCAGCATCCGTTCCAACTGATGCGATATAGCGCCACAGATCAATACATCAATGTGGCGATCTGTCAGGAAACTCACGTGCCCGGGAATGCCCGCTCGAGGGATGCCGACCGTCTCTCTTGAAACCACTCGACCCTCGTCGATGTCCGCAACCAGCAGATAACACGCTGTGTCCATCAGGGGCGAAATGCGCCCATCCCATATCGGAATTGCAACCTTCATAATCTTGCTTGAACTTAAAGCATAACTCATGCCGGAAACTTGAAACAAGGCGCACTACGAGGCTATCATGCTTATGTGCAGCGACTTATAGGGAGGACGCGAGTTGTCTGCCGGAGAACAGAAAGCGAGAGTGGCTGCACTGACGCAACCTTTTTAAGGGATAGGATTGCGCTTGTGCAATGGCTGTTAAGCGGTAGACTGAATTCCCAGTTTCTTCATTTTTCGCCAGAGCGTCGTCTTGTGCATTCCGAGCTCCTGGGCCGTCTTCTTCCGATTGAAGTTGTTTCTTCTTAGTGCTTCCGTAATAAAAGCAACTTCGACATCATCCATTGATGTCAATCGGGCTAAAGACCTGCCCTCTTCCGGCCTGACATTCTTCGGGAGGTTTTCGACGTCAATGACGGTTCCCCGACAGAGAACGAAGGCATGTTCGATGATGTTTTCGAGCTCTCTGATATTGCCCGGGTAGTCATAACCCACCAGAACCGCTAAGACATCAGGTGAGACATCAGCGATGAGCTTTTTCTTGAGATTGTTGAAGCGGCGAATAAAGTGATCAACCAACAGGGGGATATCTTCTTTGCGTTCACGAAGCGGCGGCAACTTGACACGAATTACGTTTATCCGATAGTAGAGATCTTCCCGAAACTTTCCTGATTTGACGAGGTCTTCGAGACTTCGGTTCGTGGCAGTAACAATGCGAACATCCGCCTGAACTGATTCTGTAGCGCCGAGCGGTTCATAAGTTCTCTCCTGAATCACCCGCAGTAACCTCACCTGTAAAGCAGGAGATATATCGGCGATTTCATCAAGGAATATCGTCCCGGATTCGGCCATGGCGAAGCGTCCCGGTTTGTCTTTGCGGGCGTCGGTAAAGGCCCCTGCTTTATAGCCAAAAAGCTCCGATTCGAGAAGGGTGTCGGGAAGAGCGCCGCAGTTGACAGCGACAAACGGCTTGTCCTTCCGATGCGATAGATTGTGCAGGGCACGGGCGATCAGTTCTTTGCCGGTTCCGGTTTCGCCTTCGATAAGCACTGTGCTGTCACTCTCGGCGACGCTTGGAAGGATATCAAAGATCCGAAGCATCTCGCTGTTCTTGCTTATGATATCATGAAAGGAGTACTTCTTTTCCAATTCCCGTCGGAGTTCCTCAATCGTGCTTAGATCCCTGAAGGTCTCTACGCCGCCTATAGCATCTCCCGTCTTGTCTCTCAAAACCGCCGTTGAAATACTGATCGGGACTCTGACTCCATCGGCATCAATAATATAAGCCGTGCGATTGACGACCGGTCGATTGGTCTCGAATGTCTCGTTGAGGGCACAATTTGTCTCGCAGATCGAAGCATGGAATACATCGCAACACCGTTGGCCGATAGCCTCTTCTTTGAGAATGCCGGTTATCTCCTCGGCCGCCCGGTTAAAGGATGTAATACGCCAGTCGCGGTCAACTGTGAATACTCCATCGGCTATGGAGTCGAGGATTATCTCGGTGGTATCGTTGTTCTTGTCTGTCATAACTCTTTACTGCCACAGCTTCTCAATTCATGATACGTCCCGCATTGCAAATATGCAACCCATATTGGAATCAAAACTGAGAAACAACTCTGAGGGTTATTGGACTTTCCCCAAAACACTTGGGTTGAACAGCAATATTTGATATTTGTGGGCGGCGTATGTCCCCGTGCGCCGACAACTTCTCGGGGTGAACGCGGTAGACGAGGACGTCTGCCGCGCACGAAATCCCTTCAACCTGCCCACCTCTACAAATCTGTATCTAAGTACAATAGCGGTGCAGGGACTTGAACGAAACGTACAAGTAATAATCCCAATAGAGTTCACGGTTTCCGCTCAAGATAGAGAGAAAAAGAAGGCTGTATGACACTGGGAACTGAGCTTTCCAAATAGAAAACTCTCTCGGTCCGCTAAACAATCCCGTATTTTATCGGCTTCAGCAACCGGTAGCGACCTCTCGCGACCCGTTCAAATAACTCCGTGTCATCCCCTGGATTTCCTTTGCTGTGTTTGGACAGGAATCTCCAGTATGTTCGATCCGCGAATCCTGGACAGGCTGCTTTCATGTCCGCAGCCTTGAATGGCTCCTTAAGACTCCCGCTGTCGACTGCTTTCACGATGGAGCGGTAAACACAGTGGCTCATAGCGTTTTCTCCTCATATTGAAGTGGCCGGATCGTCGTATTCCATTCGTCATTCCGCCAGAGATTTCTTCCCGCGGTTACGGATTGAGCTCCCGTCCCCACTTGTCAAGAAACACCACCAGATCGACAAGATTCTGTAGCCGTTCTTCATCCAACAGGTCGTCATCCACATATAGGTGCCGCTGTGTGTTTGGCTGTGTACTGTTCGACATTGAATTATCGCCACCACCTTTGTCAGAGGTCCTGTGCATAAACACCCCAGCCATTGTTAGTGTATTCGAATACGATTGTACCGTCATTCCGAGTAGATAGCATCTTTCTACGCTCCCCTTGAAACTGACAGCCTTTTGCATACTCGTCAGACGAGTAGCGCGGGTCGACGCTCTGATCGCGTCTGTGAGCCGATACCACATTCAACTCTGGTTTGCCCATTGCTAAGTACACATCACTGCAGAAACCGGAATTGTGACCATGATGCGATGTCACGAATACTCCGGTTCCTGACAGGTTCTTCTTGAGTGCTTCCTGCTCTAATAGTTTCTGCCAACCACTAGCCATTAGATCGCCAGAGAAAGTGAACTTGAGTCCTTTGTACTCGATGAACACCGGAATACTTGAGTTATTCACATAATCCGTCTCGTTGACCTTTTTCGCATCGTCTGGCGACAAGTAGGGGCCAACCTTCATCCACATTCCCCAATCGGGATTGGTGGCGGGCCGGTTGTATGTCTGCTGCCAGGTGTTGTATTCGTCCAGATTCTCATACTCGTCACCAGCCGATGGGTCCTTTAACGATGTCCAATCGTAATGCTGGCGCAGCAGGGTTGCCGGCTTCAGGTACGATCTCACGCTGCTTATGTCCTGAAGATGGTCGTCGTGGGGGTGTGACACGATGAGCTGTGCGAGCTGATGACCGTTGACCATCGATAGATTTGTCGCTTCATTATTGACAATCCAGGTTACCGGTGAGAAAAGCGCTCTTCTTCCGCAGTCAATCATCAGCCCGTATCCATTTGGTGATTTGATGAACGCACAGAAACCATGCTCAACATCAAAAATGATGACTTTCACAGCTTCCCCCTTGACTCAGTGGTTGAAACCTCTGACAGAAACGCCCTGTATATGTGGTCTGCGAAGTATTCCCCTCGCTGCTTCGTACGCCTTCTGAAAACCGCACCAGCCCAGATCATGAACAACGCCAACGAGGCAAAGAGGATTGTTGAATCCCACTGCTCGTGCAAAGCAACGATCGCACCGCATGCTAACAGACTAAGGGCTGAGAGCCGAGAAGAAACCACAAGTCCCCGAAACAAGCCATACGTAGCGTTCATAACCGATACGAGAGAGACAAGTCCATTATCCAATACGTAGCTGTAACAGAGGTTGAACGCTTCCTGTATACGCTTGTCCTGTAGGTCCTGGTTTTCGGTGTCTGAACGTAGATCAATCTTGAAGCAGTTGAATATGGCGTCCATCAGTTTGTTCCGGAATTCTGCCGAATACTTCGAGTCGCCCTCTCGAAGAAACCTTACTGATGGAAACCCGCCCCAAGCTGGGATCAGACATGTCCGTTCGTACCACTTACCTATACCTTGGATGAACTGACCCAAGAAGTACGCAATAACCAAGAACACTGTGGTACCTGTTATTCCTCCGGTAATGCCGGTCGGCAGTTGAACCGGGAGCATCGAAAACAGGACCGTTATTGAAACCAGCAGTATGCCGCCAGGGATAACCGCAGCGAGCATGTCGTACAACGTCAGTTTGCCTTCCATAACTACCTCTCAACCTATCTGAACTACTCCGGAGTCAAATCACATTCTCATTACTGCGTCCGAAACCTCCACCGCGCATCGGGCGTCGTAGGTGATATCCAGTATGTCCCTCTGTGGATTTGCCGGTCTTCGACCGAGACACTCCAGCTTCGTGACAACGATTTCAAGGTAATCCTCCAGGATTTCACCAGGCCGGTTCCCGGGGATTCACCGGGACTGTTCCCGGCGACTTACCGGGGCCGTTCCCGGGGACTTGCCGGGGCCATTCCCGGGTATTTCTCGGGTTCTCTTATAGGCCTACGCCACCGAAATCTCGAATATCCCTTCGAGCCAATACTTGAGTGCACTCTGAGCCCTAACCGGGTCACTCAGTTCTTTGTCGGAGTGAGCGATGTACGAGTTGCGGAACCTGTTGACCTGGTCGACCTTTTTGTAAAGCTTAGCATCTTCGCCTACGCCGAATTGTCGCTTCAGCGTGTCGAATACTCCACCAAGCCCTTCTTCCCCATTAAGTCCGAAGTCGAGACAAAAGGCCAGCAGACCCATAGGCCAGAGACCGTTACGATAGACAAGGGTCTTTTTCAGATTCATAGCGTGCTTATTGAGATAACCTTTGACTTTTCCAGGTAGATTGCCCAGATGCGGCGAGAAGAAGTCATCAAGCTCGACAGGGTGAGACGGCACGTCATCACCGAGCCTCCTCATGATCAGACCTTTCGCGGACTCATCGATTGAGCCAAGCAAAGGCTGAAAGGCCGGGGCAAAGTTCTGTCCCTTCTTCTTCTCAAAAAAGGAATAGAGGGCTGCCGCCTGCTCAATGGACTTCTGATAGCGCGGCGGGAGCTTTCTGAATACCGTTATCGGCAGAAACTGTTCCACTCCGGCTTCAGCGGTTGCCGCATCACCAGTATACAGCGGCGGCTCGACCTGAACCTTGTCTGCTTCGGACAGAAGTTCCTGCAAAGCGGGAGCGCAAACCCGAGACAATTCACCAAGATGGTCCGCATCGGTCCGCTCGAAGACATTCTGAGGCACGTATAGGTATTGCCACTTTGAACCATTTGAAGCAGACTCGCACCACGCCTTTGCAGCACTCGCCTTCAGCGATACGTCGACATCCCGCTTGCCTTTTGTCTCCACAAGGTAGCAGGTTCCGTCGTTAGCCCTTACGAGAAAATCGGGAGTGTAGAACGCCAACCGCGAGCCTGCTGTAAGGTAGTCAATCCGTAGACATTGAGGACCGGCGTTTTTTGCAAATGACGCCACATCCGCCGCTGCTTCAGAGAACTTCGCAAAGCCAACCTCCAATGACCTGTCGCACGGGACCAGATTGAACGGTGTCTTCTTGGCGGCGATGACAGGCTTGTTCTCGGAGTGTGTTACCTGGAAGGGCTTCCAGTCAAAAAGGGAAACCGGAGCGTCCGCTTTCTCCCGAGTTTCTGTTGTGGTGATCTTCTTTCGGATCAGAGGCACAAACGTAGCCCGGACGTGCTCTCTAACATCCCCGGAACCGAGTCTGGCAACAAACTCCTTAACATAGATACTACCGGCTTTGTCGAAAAGAATCTTCTCCAGAAACTCTTGCAGCAGTGGACCTAAAACGGAATGTGTTCCCCTAATCTTGCAGATGAACTCCAGTTCCTTGACGTAGAAGGAAACAGCGCCCGCTCCTGACTCCAGCAGCGGAAGATTCATCTTCATCTTCTCAATGATTTCGCCGGTGATTAAGTGCTTCCCCTCGTAGTCGATTTCAGTTTTGATTTCGGTACCAAAGGGCAGGCGCTTGTACTGTTTGAAGGCCTCCCGCACGTCCTCGATTGTTAAACCCTCGATCTTTGGAAGCGTCCTGTGAGCTGGACTCAGTTGAGGAATGCGAATGTCGAGTTTCGCCCTATCCTTGTTGGGATCAGGGAAGATGGAGACTGTTGTTCTGGGAACATGCTCGATATCGACTATTTCAATCGGCAGACCTTCCTGAGCCAATTCCTGTTGATATAGACTGGCGAAAGCAGGGTGCTCCACAACCGTCACAAGCTCCGTAGCTTGACCAGGTGGTGTCATTCTTCTCAGACCACGGCCCAGGGTCTGTTCAGGCAGGATATTCGCCTTGGAACTGAAAGGCCGAAGCGGCACAATGGTCGTGACGTTGCGGACATCCCAACCTTCCCGGAGCATCAGCACCGAGACAATGCACAGGTAGGGACTCTGGTTCTGATCCAACTCCCTGCTCAGCTTCCGCAAAGCCTTCAGGTCCTCGTCACTTATCTCCTTTTCGCTCTCAACAAAGACCTCTTTCTTGTCTTTGCCCCTGCCAACCTTCTTGATCTTGCCCTTAAGGTTTGTGTGGAGGTTAACCGTCCTGCCGTTGAGTTCCTTGAACACCTCGTCTGTGTTTAGACGTTTTGCAATATCGTCTGCCGCCTTTGTGTCCTCACACATCACAAAGAGGAGAGTTTTCTTGCCTGACTGTTTCCATTCTTCGCAAGACACTTTCCAGCGCTCGTATCCTATACGAAGATGCTGCTCATATTTGTACGCGGCGTTATCGCTTGCGAGCTCAACCAGCTTCCCTCCGCTGCCAATGATCGGAGACTTCACGATTCCAGCGTCCACAGCCTCACCCAAAGGAGAATCACAAATAATATGTTTGAAAAGCTGACCTTTGTTGTCTTTCGGTGTGGCGCTGAAATCAAGCTGGGCCATCAGCTCGCCCCCGGTCTTCTTGCGAATCGCTTCATGAAGGAACTGGATCGCTTCGTTCCAGGCGGAATCTGGGTCCCATACGTGGTGAGCCTCGTCATTCAGGATCATCACATGTTGATGACTTGTGATACGTTCACGCAACGCGGCTCCAGTATCAAGAGCGGTGCCTTTAGAAACCGGAGGACCTACCCAGGGATACGTTTCCTCTTCCTTCTTCTTGCGGCGTTTTGCGATATCGTAGAGCCGATGGATGTTTGTCAAATACAGTACACCGCCGGTCGAAGCACCGGTGGCTTCGTCCTGAAGTACTACCGATAGATTCCAGTCGCCTACCCACTCTGGCGGAATGAGTGGATCACACTTAGGACCATAGAATATCCGACCGTCTCCAAAGTCTTCCTTCAGCCTTTCAAAGACTGTCAGGTTTGGTGCTACCACCACAAAATGCCGAGCCATCTCAGAATCCGACTCGCGCAGCGAGTGAAAATAGCTCCAGACAATTGCCAGGCTCATGACTTTAGTTTTGCCTGCCCCTGTCGCCATCTTGAAAGCGTAACGGCTCCAGGCATCCTCATTTTCCGTGATACCTAAAGCTGCGATTTCAGCATCCGGGCCGCCGTACTCAGCTATAATCTGCGAGAGAGTCTCAAGCTTACGGACCTCTTTCAGATAGATCAGCGTTTCTATCGCCTCACGCTGACAGAAGTAATATCTGAATTCAAACTCTTCCCCGGCAGGAGTCTTCATCCTGTGAGGACGCTCAAACCAGTGCTCCAACAGATAGCGGCTTGTATCACTTGCCCCAGCATAGAAGGCTTGGCGCCAGTCGCGCACGTCCGAGCGCAAGTTTTGAGCTATGACAACAGGGCTCGGACGTCGGTGCTTGACCACCTTGGCAGGTTGGCCAGACTTATCGGCCCGCACCCGGTGCGCATTTGGCTCTTCCCAGGTACTAAACAGAGGCTCAAGGGCAGCGGCATTGATGACAGGTGTTTCACTCATACTTCCACCTCGACCGTGATGCTTGTATCGCAGCCGAAGGTATCAACAACCTTCACGCAGACCGTGTATGTCCCAGCCTTCGAATACTCGTGATGAGCGTCACTGATTGTCTTGAGGCTGCGATTTTTCCTTGTTCGGTAATCCTGCCAGTGATGATTGAATGGCTTCCCAGGTTGCCAGTCAAAGTCAATAGCCCAGAAATCCACAAAGTCGATCCCGCTTTTCATTGCGCGTTCTTTGAGAGCCTCCAACTCCTTACTGGGAACTTCAGCGAGAGACGGCAGAAACTTGGTCAACTTGATGTCAACTGTGCGTTTCTTGCCGGACTTCTTGTAGACAGGCTCTGCCTCAAGTACAGCCATCTCAAGAAAAGGCGGCGGCGAGGTCCGGTTTTTCTCCATGATCTCACGCGGAATAGGAATCAGCTTGATCTTGACTCCAAGCTCAGCCTCCAGTGCAAGGCAGCGTTGCCGCAAGTCCATCTCAAACTCCCAGGCGAGACAGTAAACCTCCTTGCCGCCAGCTTGAGCTACCGCACGCGCAACGGCTCTTACCTCGTCGCGTGTGAAGATTGAGTCAATGCTGTCGACATGACAGAATGCGCCTGCCTTGCGCCCGTGAATCAGGGGTGATGGAGCCTGAGACAGAATCTCAGCCCTGAAAAACTCAAGGACTATTCGTCTATGTTCTTCATCCGCACCTTGTAGTCGCTCCTGTTGCCACCACTGTCGCTCGTATCGGCCGAGATTGTAAACATCGAACGAGCGATACGGCTTGCCTTCCGAATAAAGTTTGCGCTGAAGATCGATCAAGCGCTTGCGCGCCGTGTGAATTGCAAAGCGCCCCAGATCAGCCATAACCCAGCGCCTGTTGAGTTGCTCAGCGACAACTCCCGTAGTGCCCGAGCCACAGAAGAAATCGGCGACCAGCGCGTTCTCGGCGGTCACCCAGTTTACGATCCTTTTCAGCAATTCTCGGTGCTTCTGTGTAGGGAAGTCCTTTATGTTCTCATAGGCTTTGACGTCGTCCCAAATAGTATCTCCTACCTTATCATTTCTGGGAGAAAACCAGTTCTCAACAGTTCCGGATTCCGATTTGCGAATGAACTCAAGTGTCTTGCCGGTCTCTGCCCAGTATTCCACAAGCAGTTTGTGAGGTGCCTCTCGCAAGTATGCCCTGTAATTCCTTACAGCTTTCTCTGCTCTGTCTTTTGACCACTTCCATTGTCCATGCGTGGGTATCTCTCCGAGCAAGTCATACCTCATCGTTGGCCTATCTGCCCCACTCCAGAAGCGGTGCCAGTATCCCTCACGGTGTGCAGTTTCATACGGAACCAGCAAGTTGGGTATGCGGGTAGACGTAGACGCGGAGTAGCACAGAATCACGTCGTGACCCTGAGGAAGTGCTGCAATGAAATCGAACTGCCTCTGCAGGTTCTTGGAGATGGGTCGATTGATGATGATTTCGTTGCGGAAGTTCTGTGGACCGAACAGACTGTCCAACAGCGCTCGATAGTTGTGGCTCACGGTGGGGGCGAGATGTACAAACAGGAAACCGTCAGGAGCCAAGAGTTCCTTCATCAACACAGCACGTTCGTACATGGTCTGCAAATAGGAGTCAGGTCCCTTCCCCCACATGTCGCGATAGGCCACCATTTCTAACGTGCTTTGGTCCTTCAGTACTTTGTCGCCGCTGCCGCCCAGCGGTATGTTCAGAGTGAAGTCGGCACCAACATCAAACGGCGGATCGATATAGATGAGATCAATCTTACCCTTGAACTCCCAGGCTGTGTCGCAATAGGTTTTTTAGTTGAGTATGGATTACATAGTCGATATGTTGTGGTTCAATCAAGATAGGTAGTGAGGATATTGAAATGGCATATCGATATGGCAAACGTCATGAGCATGATCTTTTACCGGCGAGCATCGAGGATTATGTGTCAGCCGATGCGCCTGTTCGGGCGTATGACGCTTTTGTGGAGGCGCTTGATTTCGGTGAGTTGGGTATCGAGTTGGACAGTTGCAAGGT
>JAUWIB010000142.1 GCA_030605565.1 bacterium | reverse complement strand
GTATCAATGCTACCGACGTTCCGGTCGGCCTCGATACTTCCGGCTGGTTCGAACGTGACCTGCTTTCTTCAGCGCTGCCGATAGCCGGCGGTGTGGTCGTCATCAACAAGCTGCCCGATGTTGCCAAAGAGATCGATCACGAGATGCTGCAAGAACTCGGAGAAGTATGATATGATCTTTCCTTTGACTGCCTCCTCTGAGCGTTGGCCCGAGCGAGAGGCGCTCATTTGCGATGGACACTCAGTTAGTTATCGCGAACTTGCGAATTTGGTATCGATCACTACGTCATACCTGAGGGACAAAGGCATCGCCAAAGGCGAGCGGGTAGGTATCCTCGCCAACAACTGTCGTCAGTATCCGATTCTCCTGCATGCGCTGTGGCGGATCGGCGCCGTCGCTTGTCCGATCAGTGTGCGCTTTCCGCACGAGGCTGTCGCAAGTATGCTTGACGACATCGGATGCAGCGCGCTGGTGACTATGGGTGAACCATTCGGAATGGATTGGTCATCATCAATCCGCCGTCTGGACATGGCGGAAGTCGTCTCCGCACAACCCGACGACAGCGGCGACAGATCAGACGAACTAGCTTTCGATTTGGAGTGTCCAGCTACCGTCATGTTCACCTCCGGCACTACCACTCAGCCAAAGGCAGTCCTGCACACTTACGCCAACCACTACTATAGTGCTCTGGGATCGAACGAGAATATCGAAGTATCGCCGGGTGACCGCTGGTTGTTAACGTTGCCGCTTTGGCACGTTGGCGGCCTGGCTATACTGTTTCGCACTATGCTGGGTGGAGCAGCAGTAGTCATTGATGACCCTGGTGACAACCTTGAGGCTGTGATTGAACGCAACCGAGTCACGCACCTGTCGCTGGTCGCGACACAGTTGAGACGCCTTCTGGATCAAGACCTGTCCCAAGGCGCAGCAGATCGTCTGAAAGCCATTCTTGTCGGAGGTAGCTTCGTTCCCCAGCGAATGATCTCTGAGGCTCGCAATCGCCGCTGGCCGGTCTGTACGACCTATGGTCTCACCGAGATGGCCTCGCAAGTCACGACAACGGCCCTGCGTGATGCCGTGTCGCATCTGAGGACATCGGGGCGATTGCTGAATCATCGTGAGATGCGGCTTGCCGCTGACGGAGAGATTTTCGTTCGTGGCCGGACCCTTTTCAAAGGTTACGTACGACGTGGAACCGATCTAATCAGCGGGAGGGACGGCGACGGTTGGTTCCACACTGGCGATATCGGCAGCGTTGACGCGAATGGTTATCTGGTCGTGACCGGTCGTATGGACAACATGTTTATCTCCGGCGGGGAAAACATCCATCCGGAAGAGATCGAGACGGCGCTGTGTTGTCTGCCTGATGTTGAAGAGGCGCTGGTTGTTCCGATCAGTGACGACGAGTTCGGCCGGCGGCCGGTGGCGTTTGTTCGTTTCATAGAGGGTGCTAAACTCACTCGGCTCGAGATCTTGGCATTTCTGGGCGGATCACTCCCGCGATTCAAACTGCCGGTACGGTTGTATTGCTGGCCCGATGTTCAGACAGACCGCGTGCTCAAGGTCGACCGCGAGGCATTCCACCGGTTAGCCGCGCGGTCCGACCTCGACGAAATCAACTGATACTTTCCAGGCCGGTGCGAATCTTGTCGGGCAGTGCGATTTTTCCAGCCGTCTTCTTACTCACTGCCACGTGGATAGTGCGCACCGTCGCTCCGACATTGCCCGCCTTATCCCTGATCTCGGACGTTATCTCAAACGATGACTGCCCGATCCGGGTGGCCTTGAGGCCAATAGTAATGACATCACCCAACTGGAAGGCGCGTTCATAGTCAGCCTCGGCGTGAGCGATCAGAATGAGATAGTCGGAGTGTCGGATGACATAATCTAGGCCGCAGCCGATCGATTTCAGGAATGCCTCGTAGGCGGTGTGAGCGATGCGAAAGTAGTTGACGAAAAACACCACCCCGGCTGCGTCGGTGTCATGCAGCTTGATATTGGTTTTGGTTTCAAACATTGAGTGTCGTCCTTGTGAGATTTCCTCTGTACAGATGCAACTTGTTGTCTATATTAAGCGTCCAATGATGAAGTGTAAACAGCTAAGTTGAAACGGTGTAACATCAGGAGAGACAATGAATCGTTTGCAAACGCTCAGTCGGGCGCTGTTGATTCTTTGGGTTGTGCTGTTCGCGGTAACAGTAACCTGGTCGGCCGATGACGGCTCGATCCCGCAGCGGGAGGATATCGACGACAAGTATAAGTGGCGTGTTGAAGACATGTACGAAACCCTTGATGCCTGGGAGTCGGATTTCGTCAAACTGCAATCCGCACTTACCGAGTTCGACCAGTATCGTGGTCATCTTGGCGACTCGCCGGAGATGCTTCTTAACTGTCTGAAGCTGAACGACAATTTGAGCATCATCGAAGCCAACCTGTGGGTCTATGCATACTTGAAGCTGGACGAGGACAACCGCAAGAGCGAATACCAGGAACTTACCGGTCGCATCCAGGCGCTGTACGCGCAACTGGCCGAGGCGGAGTCGTTTATCGAGCCGGAACTGTTGGCGCTCGATCGGACCAAAGTTGAATCGTTCATGAAGCAGTCGCCGGCGCTGGAGGAGTACCGCTTTTATCTTGAGGATCAGTTGCGCCAAAAGGAACACATCCTGTCGGAAAAGGAAGAGGCCATCCTGGCCGCCATGGTACCGGTGACCCGGGCGCCGTCGAATATTTTCAACATGATCGATAACGCCGACCTGAAGTTAGGTACGGTAATCAATACCGAAGGGGATACTATCGACCTTACGTGGGGACGGTACGCTCGGATCATGGAGAGCACAGATCGCGACCTGAGGCGCCGGGCCAACGACACGGTGCAGACGGCTTATATAAAGTACATTAACACGCTGGGCGCTACTTTCGGTTCGTCGCTGGCCAAGGACTGGGCGCTGGCCAAAGTGCGCGGGTACAAAACCTGCCTCGGAGCCAGTCTCGATGGCAACAATATCCCAGCCGACGTTGTGCATAATCTTGTGGAGACGGTCAACGCCAATATCGAGGTGCTGCACAAGTGGACCAGTTTGCGCAAGCGGATTCTCGGCTATGACACTCTCTATACCTACGATCTGTCCGTTCCTCTGGGCTTCGTATTCGACAAGGAGTATTCTTACGAAGAGTGTGTGGATATCCTCACCGCGGGTGTCAAGCCGCTTGGTGATCAATACGTCAAGGACCTTCAGCGGGGCTTGAAATCAGGCTGGGTCGATGTCTATGAGACGGAAGGGAAGGGGACCGGCGCGTATAGTTGGGGAACCTACACTTCGCATCCGTACGTGCTCATGAACTACACCGGGCGTCTCGATGACCTGTTCACGCTGACGCATGAGATGGGCCACGCATTGAACAGCTTCTACGCCAATCAGGCTGAGCCGTACATCTATCATAACTATACGCTTTTCACTGCTGAAGTGGCTTCCACCTGTAATGAAGCGCTCATCATCAAACATCTCCTGGCCAACGCCGAGAGCAAAGAGGAGAAACTGGCGCTCCTGAATCACTACATCAGGCAGATTCGAGGGACCTTCTTTACCCAGGTGATGTTCACTGAATTCGAATTGGCCGTGCATGAACGGATAGAGTCCGGTCAGGCGGTTTCGGTCGACTATTTCCGCAAGACCTATCGTGAGATCTACCAGAAGTACAACGGGCCGGACCTGGTTATCGGTGAAAACAACGACATGAGTGGGATGAAAATCTCTCATTTCTACCGTCAATACTATGTTTACCAGTATGCCACAGGATACGCCGCCGCCGAGGCGCTGTCGCAGAAAATCCTGGAAGAAGGCACACCGGCTCGTGATGCATACTTGAAGTTTCTGGCCACCGGTTCGTCCGCTTATCCGGTCGATATTCTTAAGGCAGCGGGCGTTGATATGACCAGCCCGGAACCGGTAGAGCGCACGATCCGGCTATTCGGTGAACTGGTCGATCAGATGGAGCAGCTTCTCGACGAGAGTTAATCGTAACACTACATATAGATTTCGTAGGGTAGGTCTGTCCGCAGACCTGCCAACAGTGGCGGGTTCCCTCCTACGGCGGGCCTTTGGCGAGACGGACCCGCCCTTGACTGTCATACCGAGCGCAGTCGAGGTATGAGCACACCAAAATGGGTTCGTTTTGCGGAATTTCACTCTTGTCGGGCACCCTCCCCCGAGCAAATGGGTTCGTTTTGTGTATTTTTGTGTCCGGATAACAGGATCGGTGGTGATTCCTAAACCAGCACGGTTTGGCGCTTATAAATATGTCGATCTGTCTTGTGCTGGTATCCATTGGCTGATCCTTTATTGATAGTTGTGCCGGTGGGTTTTGGGAGGCATTGGTGGTGTTTTTGTGCGTGGTGTACGTCCTCGTGCGCCATGCGGATACAGGGACAGACGAGGGCGTCTGCCGCCCACAAGAATCGATCAACCCTCGTCGAGTAGTCCGTCACCGTAGGTCGGAACCCCTGCGGTTTCAACAATAAGACAACAACCTGTCATGCCGGACTTGATCCGGCATCCAGTTCTGGATTTGAGGACTGGATTCTGGCCTTCGCCAGAATGACAGAAATGGGTATCAGGTGGCCCGGACGTTCGGGAGTGTCGACAAACCCTGGTCAACGTCATTGCGAGGCGCGCCTTGCGTGCCGTGGCAATCTCAATTCGTTGGTAGACCTGGAGTTTGAGATTGCCGCGCTCCTCCGCCCGAAGCGGAGTCGCTCGCAATGACGAGAATCTGGACTTCATCAACAAGCCCGTTCGTCCGGGTTTCTAGTTGTTATGGCGGATTGATGGATTTACATTGTTGGGGATAAAGGCA
This sequence comes from bacterium, assembly GCA_030605565.1. Lineage (GTDB taxonomy): Bacteria > Zixibacteria > MSB-5A5 > GN15 > FEB-12 > JAJRTA01. The sequence continues at coordinate 420 of JAUWIB010000142.1, read as the reverse complement.
GCAACGTGCCTATGAGAATGGAACCGGCTGCATGTCCGATATGAACCCAACCAATGGTTGAGTTACCGAAGAAAGAGGTGCCATGAAACTAAAGTATGTGTTTCTGATTTATCTTGGACTTTGGCAGCTATAATCCTGAACACGATTTGTTAAACATCATTCTAAGTGTAGGAGCGTAAGATGAAACAAGTACTTTACTCCGCCCTGTGCGGCGCGTTCGTATTACTGGCAGCGAACCATTGTAAGGCAGATGAAGGCGTGGACTCGATTGCGAACTGGGCAAGCTAGTGGTGTGATGCATAAATAGTAGGCAGTATCTTGACTTCGGCGTTCCTCTGCCGTATTATTGCGGTGGAGGTGTTTTAGATGCGAGTAGCACAGGATATCATACTTAGCAAAAAAGAACGGACAACCCTTCAC
>JAUWIB010000126.1 GCA_030605565.1 bacterium | reverse complement strand
TTTGCTAAGTATGATATCCTGTGCTACTCGCATCTAAAACACCTCCACCGCAATAATACGGCAGAGGAACGCCGAAGTCAAGATACTGCCTACTATTTATGCATCACACCACTAGCTGTTCCCGCATACTCAGAAAGTACTCGCGCACTTTTGGTGGGGTTAGGTCTTGTAGACCTATGATCCTTTCCTTCAGAACCTCCATCTGTGCTTCCTTCGCCTTGATGGTCTCGTCTTTGGCCGCGGCATATTCTTTTGCCCATCGTATCTTAGCAACCCAGGCAAGTATCGCGGCTACGATTGCACTGAGAGTTATAAGCGCATTGATAATCTCCATCACATTCTCCCTGTCTTCAGTTCGCAACTGTTCTAACATAGGGCGTAAGCTTACGGACATCAAGCGGTTTACGTATATCATCCGATGTAAGTATCCCCCCCACAACTCCCATTGACCGTTCCCCAACAATTGTATACCTTTCCTCAAACGCTCAAAAACGGAGTTGAACTATGTCATACCTGAAAGAAACCGACCCGGAAATATACGACGCCATTCTCAAAGAAACCGACCGGCAGTCAACCAAGTTAGAGTTGATCGCCTCGGAGAATTTCGTCAGCGAAGCCGTGCTCGAAGCGATGGGCGGCGTTATGACCAACAAGTATGCCGAAGGCTACCCCGGCAAACGCTACTACGGCGGCTGCGAGTATGTGGACATCGCCGAAGACCTGGCGCGCGACCGGTTGAAACAGTTGTTCGATTGTGAGCACGCCAACGTCCAACCGCACTCCGGATCGCAGGCCAACATGGCGGCGTATTTCACTATGCTCAAGCCGGGCGACAAAGTGATGGGGCTTGACCTCGCTTGCGGTGGACACCTTACGCATGGTCACCCAATCAACTTCTCCGGCTTCCTGTTCGACTTCACCGGCTACGTCGTGGACAAAGAAACCGAACAGGTCGACTACGACGAACTCCTCAAGCAAGCGAAGGAAGTCCGTCCAAAACTAATCGTCTCCGGCGCCTCCGCTTATCCGCGCGCACTCAATTTCGAGAAGATCCGCGCCATCTGCGATGAGGTGGGGGCGTACATGATGGTCGACATTGCGCACATCGCCGGCCTCGTCGCGGCTGAACTGCACCCATCGCCGATACCGTACGCCGACTTCGTGACCTCCACCACACACAAGACCCTGCGCGGCCCGCGTGGCGGCATTGTCATGTGTAAAGAAAAATATGCCGCCGATCTGGATCGCATGGTCATGCCCGGCATTCAGGGCGGACCGCTCATGCACGTGATCGCGGCCAAAGCGGTCGCCTTCAAAGAGGCGCTGACCGACGAGTTCAAGGTTTACCAGAAACGGATCGTCGACAACGCTCATGCTATGGCCAACGCTCTCATGGAGAAGGGACACAAACTCGTTTCCGATGGAACCGATACCCATCTGATGCTGATTTCATTTATCGACGTGCCCAAAGTCACCGGTAAGAAAGTGGAGAAGGCGCTCGACAAAGCCGGGATCACCGCCAACAAGAACACCGTCCCGTTCGATCCGGAAAAACCGTTTGTCACCTCTGGCGTTCGGCTCGGCACCCCGGCTGTCACCACTCGCGGCATGGACCCTGACGAGATGCGTACGATTGCCGACTTCATCGATCGCGCCATTGCCAACCGTCGCAAAGATGAGGTCCTTGAAGGCATTGCCGGTGAGGTCGCGGATCTATGTAAGAAGTTCCCGCTCTATGCGGAGCGGCAGGGCTGAACAGGACAGGGCCATCCTTCGACTCCGCTCAGGATGAAGTAGTGGAGGGCGCTCAGGATGAAGTAGTGGAGGGTGCTCAGGATGAGGTGGGGGGAGTTGTGTAGCATAAGGTGGTTGGACGGGCTTGGATAAAGCTGGATATTGTCGGCGATGTTGCTATATTTGTATCAGCTCTTGTAGGGCAGGAGCCCTGCGCTCCTGCCAATTATCGTCAGGACCACAGAGGGTCCTGACCTACGAAGATGCCGGGCGCAGATCAAGAAGGAGACTGAAAGATGCTGTTTAACCTGACCATGTTTCCCACCAGTCAGCGGACTGACTCGGTCTCGGGCGAGGTATCGCGCGTGATCGACCTGATCGACCGCTCCGGGTTGCCGTACAAGCTGGGGCCGATGTCGACCGCTATTGAGGGAGACTGGGACACGGTGATGGCGCTGATCAACAAAGCGCGTCTGATGCTTCGCAGGCGGCACAGCCGCATCTACATCCAGATAACCGTAGATGACCGCAAAGGGGCGAAGCGCCGCCGGCTCACCGGCAAGATCGCGTCGATTGAAAAACGCCTAAAGAGGGAAATCAACAAGTGAACGATTCACGTCATTGCGAGGTCGCCGAAGGCGACCGTGGCAATCTAATTCCGTTGAAGAAGTTGGCAGATGAGATTGCCGCGCTCCCTTCGGCACAAGTGCCTGCGGTCGCTCGCAATGACGGACCTTACAGCCCCGTAGGTCGAAACCCCTGTGGTTTCGACAGCTCTTGTAGGTCAGGAGCCCTGTGCTCCTGACGGTAGACGTCAGGTTCCAAGGAACCTGACCTACTGACTCGACAACCTCACCCTGAGCGAAGTCGAAGGGTGAGCACAATCGAAGGACGAACGATGCAAACAAGAACCTCAAACACTTCGGCTGTCACCCTGAGCGGAGTCGAAGGGTGAATGACGCAAACAGAAACCTCAAACACGAGGTGACATTATGAATACGGATATCAGAGTTGTCTTTGTCTCCATCCCGCGCGAGGAGGCGAAGACGTTTGCCCGGAAGCTGGTCGAGGAGCGGCTGGCGGCCTGCGTCAACATTATACCCAAGATGGAGTCGTACTATTGGTGGGACGGCAAGGTGCTGGAGGATTCCGAGTCATTGCTTATGATCAAGACCACCGCGGCGCGGTTTGACGATTTGCAGCAGTACATTGTGGACCGCCACCCGTACGACCTGCCGGAAATCGTCGCCCTCCCGATCACCGAAGGCCTCGAAGGCTACCTAAAGTGGGTCGCGGAGGAGACGAGGTAGAGGAAAAAAGGCAGAAGAATGAGTGGTTGGGTAGCAGTAGAATTTCTTGGATTAGATATCGAAGTGTGGGGATTCCTTCTTGCAGTTGGAATAGCTGTTGGGTGTGCTATAGGCTGGCTGGTCAAGATCATACGTTCTCGGCCTGAACGATCTAAGTCCCGGCAAACCGCTGTTCAAGTCACAGGACAGACATCGTTCGGGGGCATTCACTATCACTACAATGTGCCTCAAACAGGCGATCAGGTAATATCGACCACAGACATGCAGGTGTATGCGCTTCTAAGGCGTGCCCAAATCGCTGAAGAAGAGGGTGACAAGGAAAAAGCGAAAGAGTGTTATGATAGGATTCTTGAAATACGTGGCGGCGAAGCTGGTCCGGTGGCTTAGGTCACTGAAACGGATATCACAAACTAGCCCAACGTCTACCGATGAGTTGCGGCTCAGGAAGCAGGAAGTTACGCAACTTTTGAGTCAGTTGGATATGGTACCCCCGGTACTCGATCAGCAAACAGCCCTCGGACTTCCCTCGACCGTTGAGGAGCTTCGCTCTCGCATTGAATACCTCATTGCCAGTGGGCAGCCAATTGAGCCTATTTATCTCTTGAAACTAGGCGTCGTTGAGGTCACTTTGGGCCGTTACGACCAGGCAGAGCTCTATTTCCAGATGGGGGCTCAAGCTGCAAACAAGGCGGGTGACAAGGCAACCTATGCATCAGGCATTGCCAACATCGGCCTGGTCTACCAAGCGAAAGGAGATTTGGGCGAGGCGCTGAAATACCTACGGGATGCTTTGGTCATTCATCGTGAAGTGGACTACCGTCTGGGTGAGGCGAATCAGTTGGGCAACATCGGCCTGATCTATTTTGACAAGGGAGACTTGGACGCGGCGCTGAAACACCATAGGGATGCTTTGGCGATTAACCGCGAGCTTGGCTACCGTCAGGGTGAGGCTTCTAATTTGGGCAACATCGGCAACGTCTACATCCAGAAAGGAAATTTGGACGAGGCGCTGAAACACCATGAGAATGCTTTGGAGATTGACCGCGAGATAGGCTACCGTCAGGGTGAGGCTGATGACTTCGGCAACATCGGTCTGATCTACCAAGACAAGGGGGATTTGGACGCGGCGCTGAAATACTATAAGGGTGCTATGGAGATTGACCGCGAGATTGGCTACCGTCAGGGTGAGGCTAATCAGTTGGGCAACATCGGCCTGATCTATTCTGACAAGGGAGAACTGGACGAGGCGCTGGTACATCTCAGGCAGGCGCTGGAGCTGTTTGAGGACATCGGGATGCCACTGCAGGTAGAGCAGACGAAGCGGAACATCGCGGAGATCGAAGCTGAACAGAAGGGCGGAGACAGCAACAAGTGAAATGCCCGCACTGTGGACATGAGGAAGATAAGGTCGTCGATAGCAGGCCGTCGCAGGATGGGCGAGCGATCAGACGGCGTCGCGAGTGTCTCGAATGTCACGAACGGTTCACGACCTATGAGTACGTCGAGCAGTTGACCCTCACCGTCATCAAGACCGACAACCGGCGCGAACCGTTCGACCGCACCAAACTGCTACAAGGGTTTAAACTGGCCTGTAACAAGCGCCCGGTGTCGGCCAAGCAGATGGAGACGATGGCCGATCAGGTCGAGGCTGAGATCAACACCCGCTCCAAGAGCGAAATCAGCAGCCACGATATCGGCGAGATCGTGATGGAGAAGCTGCGCAAGGTCGACGAGATCGCTTACGTGCGTTTTGCCTCGGTCTATCGCAAGTTCAAAGACAAAGAAGAATTCCTCGAAGAGATGAAGAAGCTGCTGGAGTGACAGGCAAGCCTGTTTTTCGCGCTTCGCGCGCAGCGATGTCGCCCTTCGACTCCGCTCAGGGTGAGGTTCTACCGCTCAGGGTGACACAGACAAGCTGTGTTTTTCGCGCTTCGCGCGCCGTGTGTTGTACGACCGGGTACATATCACCGGTGACGTCAGGCGTCTCTGCCTGACGGTTCCAATGTACATGTGAGGATGGCGTCGGGCCGAGACGCCCGACACCACGCAGGATTCGGCCGGTTTAGTGGCTGAGTCTGAAGACTCAGCCACCACAACACGTCATGCTGAGCGGAGTCGAAGTATGACACTCGGCTGCTACGGTCCTTCGCCCATCGTTTCAAACGGAATCGTGATACCGACCATGTAGCTCTGATACCGCGCCGTGCGAGCCGTGCGCACAAGCTGACCTCCCGGCAGATACTCATCGACATGATCCAAGCCGAGGACATGGTCATAGGTAAAGTCAAAACTCAGTCCCCACTTGGTTACGAAGAAGAGATCCACTCCGGCCACGCCGCGCCATCCAAACCTGAGTTGCCCCTCGGATTCGGATGACAGCGGTTCTTCCATCCCCGGCACTTCAAGCCTTGTGTCCGTCTGAAACAGATACAGTCCCGGACCGAGAGCCGCACGGGGACGGAAAAAGCCGCGTCGGGTATCGACTCCGAACTGCAAGCCGCCGTGCAATGATACCGTCCATTCACTGACCGTCTGGTCGGCGCCCTTGATGTAAGGATCATCAACAACCTCGACGAAGCTCTCGTCGGAACCGAAAAAGGCCAGACTCGCGTCGACCCAACCAGCGGCGAAGCCCACTTTGGGAATGTGGAAAGTCGCTCGCACGTCGAGCGTGAAGCCGGGATCGGTGTACCTGGCATAGTTCCCTTGCGGGAACATACCTCCCAGCGAGATGTTCAGTTCCCCAATCGGACCAGCCGAGACAGCCCCGGCCGCGCACAGCACGGCACAGGCTACTAATGTGATTCTTGATATATCCATGATACAGAAACATAGGGAACGGCAGTGACCGTTGTCAAGCCTGCATTCAGGTCAAGATACCCACCGTCCACGGACACAAAAACCTTTCCAATACCAACCAATCCCATATATTATCCGCCAATTGAGACCGCCGCAAGCGGCTTGGCTGGTCTCGCGATTGACAGAGTTCATTGGTCACGTCAGGCGGAGACACTGACGCCACAAGCCGCGCGGAGCGCGAAGAACAGGTTTAACCTGTGAGTAAGAACAAGAAGAACAAAAGCGACAAGGTAAAGCCGCAAGTCCTCAAAGGATTCCGCGACTACCCGCCGGTGGAGCAGATCGCCCGTGAGAACATGCTGGCCAAGGTGCGTGAGGTGTTCGAACTGCGCGGCTTCATGCCGTTCCAGACAGCGTCCCTGGAGTTTGCCGAGACGCTCTTGGGATCACATTACAATAAGGACTCGCTGGCTGAACTGTTCGGGTTTACCGGACCCGAAGATGTCGATATGTCGCTACGCTACGAGTTCACTCTGTCGCTGGCGCGGTTTGTGGCCGGCAACCCGACCCTGCCGCTGCCGTTTCGTTGCTACCAGTACGGCAATGTCTGGCGCGTCGACAAGCCGGGGCCGGGCCGCTACCGTGAGTTCATGCAATGCGATATCGATATCGTCGGTACGCAAAACCTGCTGGCCGACGCCGAGGTCATCGCTACGATGGTGGCCACGCTGGATCATCTCGGCATCGCCAACTTCAAGGTCCGCTTTTCCAACCGAAAAATCCTCAACGGCCTGGTCCGGTTTGCTGGGATACCGAGCGATCAAGGTTCCGATGTCATGCGCGTAATTGATAAGCTGGAAAAACAGGGGAGAGAAGCGGTACTGCTCGAGCTCGGAGTGGGACGGGTCGACCAGTCGGGCGACAAGATTCCCGGGCTGAACCTGGGGAGTGCGCAGATATCCGAGATTGAGAAATTCCTCGGTATCGCCGAGGAGCGTGGGGGAGACCCGCTTGAGCGAGCCATGTCTCTGCTGGGTGCGATGGAAGCCTCGCGTGAAGGTGTTGAAGAGTTGCAGGAGATCAATGGACATCTCGATCTGATGGGCGTCGACGCCGCCAAGTATGAAATCGACCTGACTATTGTTCGTGGCCTCGGCTACTATACCGGCCCCGTGTTCGAGACCAGCTTGCTGGATTTGCCGGACTACGGTTCGATTTTTTCCGGTGGTCGATACGATAATCTGGTTGATCGTTTTCTGAATCGGTCGATCCCTGCGACCGGGTCATCAATCGGCCTTGACCGTTTACTGGCGGCGTTGATAGAGTTGAAAGCACTCAGACTCGTAGACGCCACCTCCCAGGTACTCGTTACGGTGATGGATCGAGATCGGCTGCCGGATTATCTGGCTATCCTGCGAACGTTGCGCGAGGCGGGGATACCATCGGAGATCTACTCCGGCGACACCAGGAATCTCACCAAGCAAATCAAGTACGGCGATAAAGTGGGGATACCGTTAGCCGTAATCGCCGGCTCCGACGAGTTCGAGGCCAAAACGGTGACGGTGAAGAACCTGGCTGCCGGGCGCGAGAAAGCGCGTGAGACGACCGACCGCAAAGAGTGGCTCAAGGCTGAAGATATCCAGGAGACGATCCCAATCGACCAACTGCTGAAATATCTGCGCAGACAGTTAGCGGCGCTTCGCTGAACGCTACCGAGTCTGTGGCTGTGCGGAGTCGTTGGATTCTTAGTCGCCGCGTGGATTATTCAGATACGGGCTTGCTTAATCACCGTTTCATGCTATATTGGGTTCACGGTACTACAAAGTACTCCCCGTACTTATGCAGTAGACAAAAACTATGGCTCTTCGCAGATCGTTGAGCGCCACCGCAGCCGCTGTACCAGGCGGCATGTGCAGGGAGAAGTATCATGAGTCCGATCAAAACCATCGTCAGTCTCATCATCATAATTCTAATGTCGGCGACATCATCTGCTCAAGTTGACGGATACACATGCATCAATGAGTATATCGATTGCGGAGACATTGTCGAATCATCGGCGGACTTTATCCAGTTGTCCGATTTCTCCGGCAAGCCCGGCGATACGGTTTGGCTGCCGGTCAGCCTCAATGTACCGTCCGATACGGTGGACGCATTCATAATCCTGATTGACTGGGATGACGCCTATTTGCAGCCGGTACCGCTTCCGGGTGATAGCGTGTATCTGGAGTACGAGTTGGCTGGCGAGTTCGCGTTGGTGGCTGACGACTTCTTCGTCATGTTGTCTCAGAATCCGGCCGATGAGGGCGCCATCCTGGCCCTCTTCAACCTCGGCATAGGGCCATATCCGCTCCTTCCTCCCGGTGATCACGGCGTGATCTTTCGGTTGCCGTTCGTGGTGGATCTGTCCATGCTCTGGGGAGCGACGGCTGCCTTTGGGTTTCAAGAAACTAACGAATATGTGGTTACGGACCCGGAGTTGCTGGAGGCGTTCTGTGCAGATTGTCGTCGGACTCACATGAGCATTGTACACGACTGCGAAGTGGAGATATATGATACTGTTGCCACCGATCCCCTGGTTATCGATACTCTCGTGGACACTGTAAGCTGTTCTGCAACGTTGTATCCGACAACTGTCGGTGGCACGTTTACCGCGCAGGCCAACGGCGGGCAGGTTTATCTGCACCATGTCGACGGCTTGGTCCAAGGTAAGATTCCGACAAACGTCGGTCCCGTTACTTTCCATTTCAGCTATCACAACTTTGATCCGGTGTACAGGGCCAAGAGTATCACCAATGGTTACGAAGTTAATGCCACTGGCGGCGCCACGTGGACTGTCGGCACGGTCCGAGGGGTGGACTTTGACGACGAGTTCACATGGGGACCGGCCGAGGACCACTTCAACCTGGTTTGGTCCTACAACCCATTTAGCTGGAATGGATCCGGGTATGACACGCTCGGCGTTGGCGGCTCCACTTCCGTTGGCGTTGGCTTGCCCCCGCTCTATGATGGTCCTGCTATATGGTTCAAGCTGGACTTCACCGGTTCGATCGATGGCGAGACCGTCTGCATCGACTCTTGCTATTATCCGCCGACAGGCACATGGATGTGGCTGTGGTATGTGGGTGGCGGTGCCTTTCCACCTGATTGGGATGGGCCGCACTGCTTTGATATAGTGGAGATCGGGCCGCCGCCGCTGGTCTGGACTGTGGTAAACCTCAGCTACTCAGGCGATCACTGTGACCTGGTGGTTCTGGACTACGAGGTTGAGCCCGGAGATCCTATCAACGCTGACCCGCCGGCAACCTTTGCGGTCTTGGACGGTCCCGGCTCGGTTACTTCTACCGGCACCTGGACCTGCCAGTACACCTACCAGCCCACGCTGGCTGATGTCGGCGCCTCCATTGTGGTTATCCTTGGTGCCCACGATGCGATGCATGTCGGTCAGTGGGTGGTAACCACTACCAACCTGAACTTCACCAACGAAGCGCCGGTCTTCACGAGTGGCTGCGGTGAAGTGCACCCGATGTGCGTAGGCACTATGGACTGTATCTCTATCACTGTTGATAATGTGGACTGCGATCCTTCCAGCGTGAGCATTGTCGGCGTTAGTCCCCCCCCGGTGGGCTTGGTTAGCCTCACCCCGGTAGGAGACAATACTTGGGATCTCTGTTTTGACTCCGATTTCCCGGGAGATGCAAGCATTTTGTTCACAGTGACGGTGTGTGTTACTGACGGTCTGGATACGGTCTGCTGCGAAGTCTACTTTGACATGATACCATGCATGGTCTTTGAAGTTCAGATCGAAAAGACCCACAATACTCTCCAGGGTATGCACACGATCGTCGATGTTACTCTGAACAAGGGTGGCGAGGACATGGGCGGTTGGGACTTCCTGATCGCCTACGATGCCTCGGCTCTGTTCTTCCAGGCTGCTATCCCCGGCGATATGCACACCATCTGTGGATGGGAGTATTTCAATTATCGCTATGGCCCGTTTGGCAACTGTGGTAACCAGTGCCCCAGCGGCCTGCTCCGCGTGGTCGCTATCGCCGAGACCAACAATGGTGCGAACCATCCGCTCTGTCTGAGTCTGGATCCAAAGCCGGTGGTGCTCTTCTCACTCGACTTCCTGGTCAGCAACGACCGCACGCTCGAGTGCATGTATGTGCCGATCCGATTCTTCTGGATGGACTGTGGCGACAACAGTATCGCCTACCACCCGGCCGACGATCCGCTGTCTTCGGTCCAGGCTGTCTCCCGCTATGTCATCGACTTTGACCTCATCGGTCACATCGAGGACATGTATTCCGGCTTCCCGACCTACACCGGCGTGCAGGCCGAGTGCCTTGTTCAGGACGATCCCACTAAGCCGCTTCCGGTCCAGTTCGTTGACTTCCTCAACGGTGGCGTTGACATTATCTGCGTCGACTCGATCGACGACCGCGGCGACATTAACCTCAACGGTACCTCCAACGAAATCGCCGATGCTGTTTTGTTCAGCAACTATTTCGTGAAGGGTATTGGTGTCTTTAATGTCAACGTTCAGGGTCAAATCGCTGCTACTGACGTAAACGCTGATGGTTTGACTCTGTCGGTTGCTGATCTGGTTTACCAGATTCGTATTATCGTCGGTGACGCTCTGCCGTATCCGAAGCTGGCGCCAGTGCCGGCATCATACACATTTAATGACGGCACGCTTTCCGTTGACAGTCGGATGGGTGCTGCATTGGCCGTGTTTGCCGGGGACATCACGCCGACATTATTGGCCAACAATATGGATATGCGATATCACTCGGATGGCGCTGAGACACGGGTGCTGATTTCAAAGATTGGAATCGGTGCATCTTTTGAAGGTGCGTTTCTTCAGGCCGAGAGTGAATTGCTCAGCCTTGAAATGGCTACCTACGACGGCGCACCCGTGGTTGCCAAGCCGCTGCCGGAGCAGTTTGGGCTATTCCAGAACTACCCGAACCCGTTCAACCCAAAGACCACAATCGCCTTCGCACTTCCGAGCGGTGGTGAGTATAGCCTGACGATTTTCAACGTGACTGGCCGGGAAGTCGCTTCGTTTACCGGTGTAGCCGAGGCAGGTCAGATTGAAACGGTCGAATTTGACGCCACCGACATAGCGTCGGGTGTCTATTTCTATCGACTGGATACCGACGGCTTTTCCCAGTCGCGCAAGATGGTGCTGATGAAATAGACCGCCTACCGACAGCAAGTTCGAAAAACGACCGCTATCTGGCCGCGATGAATCACATGGAGGATAATCGCGGCCATAGTGTTGTTTGGCCCATTACACAGATGGAAGGCGGCGGGAGTTAGCGTTGCCCCGATAACCTCATGGTTTATCCACAGTGCTCTGAATCTCTCGCAGCGCCTGACGTGCAGCCTCACTGCCCGGATTCAGTTCGAGACTGCGCCGGATATGTCTGATGGCTTCCTCGGTGCGACCGGCTTCGGCATAGACAGCGCCCAGTTTCAAATGAACCATGTCATTTCGGGGATGGCGCACGGTCGCCTGCTCGAGAATTCTAATGGCGGCCTCGAGTTGACCCGTTTCGAAATAAGCACTGGCCAGATTCATGTAACTTTCCAGATAACCGGGGTCGACCCGTGTGGCTCGGCTGAAATGTGTCATCGCCTCGCCGACGCGGTTACGCCGAATCTTTATGAGCCCGAGGTTGTTGTGGAGCGAAGCTAACGTCGAATCGGCAGCCAGACCGCGCTTGTACTCCATCTCTGCTCCGGCCAGATTGTTCTGCGCCAGATAAGCATTGCCGATGACCAATTGATCTTCGGCCGCCAGTCTTTGCTGATCCAGTCCGAGGGCGTCATGGTTTGATTCAACTAACAGCAGGGCAAGCATGAACAGCGCCAGAGCGAGGTTCTTCATCTGGCGGCGTCTCTTGAACTCGATCATGCGGAAGACGGCATAGACGGCAAACAGGATCATGAACGGCATCATCGGTTGGCGAAAACGCGCGCACACAAAAAACAGTAACAGCGTTAACAGGTAAGAGCCTAACATTACGTATACTACCAGGAACCTTCGCCACTGTGACGCCGAAAGCACGAGACCTATGACAGCCAAAGGAGCCACCAGACCGAACGGGAAATACAGCCACTTCGAGAACATCAGGGGTTGCATGATCGATCCGAGACTCCGAGCAAGGTAGATGTTCTGGTTGTTTGGTATCTCGTAGCCGTTGAGAAACAGCCGCAGTTTTCGGAACAACAACCCTATGAATGCGGAAGGATCACTTCTGATCTCTTGCCAGGCAAGACCGTACCAGAAATCAGAGACTTCGGAACGTTTCAGGGTTCCGCTTTCACTTTCTTCAGCGATGGCGATGGCTTCTCGGTAGCCGCCCTCCCAGGTAGGATCGATCCCGGGTACCGTGGCCGACCAGCCGTTGGATTCATGGTTGTTGCCGACAAAGAAGTTGAACCCGCCCTGCCAGGCGATGAAGACGAGATCATCGGCCACTACGTAATTGCGTATGGTTACCGGCAGGACAACTATGAACGATGCGGCGGCTATCACGAGATAGCGCACCAACGCCTTTCGAGTACCGAGTTGCGGTCGTATCACCATCCAGATCCAGACCATAAGAGCCGGTCCCAATAGCAGAATGTTGGGTCGAGCCAGACCGGCCAGCCCCAGGAGCAGGCCGACCAGAACGAACGTGGCCATTCGATTCGGTTTTGCTTCACAGCGCAGCAGTTGCAGTGCCAACAGCGATGTCAGAAGCACCATTGTCGAGGTGATCAGCAGAGCATTGTCGTAGTAGATGAAGGTTGGATAGATGGCGCATACGCCTCCGGACCAGTACGCGGTCCTACGATCGAATAGACGCAGCCCGAGCAGATAAACCAGTATCGGCAGGAGCGACCCAAGAATGATTTGCAACAACTTCACGCCATAGATTGACTCTCCGGTAATTCGATACACTACCGAAAGAAAGTACGGGTACAACGGGGCGCGGTAGTAAGGTTCCTTTGGCGATCCATCGTCGGTGTTGATCTGTTCCGCCAGGTGGACGTGGTAGCGTTCATCCATGATCGGCTGGTCGAAAGTGGGGGAGGTCTCTGCCTGGTTGAGATAGATCATCCTGACGGTCAGAGCGACCACGAACATCAACAGAGGCGCCAGCCAAACCTGGTGGCGACTCCAAAATGTAGCGGATGGTGCTTCAGTCATAGCGCTATGATAGTCGGCCGGGTCTGTTTGGCAACACAAAAACGCCGAGCGGAGTGGACGGATCTGAGACGCGCGGCCGGGCTGTGTCCCGTCTAAGGGCTGGATTCTGGCGGCGATTCATTTGAAGTAGTATCCGCCGGGCCGAAGAGTAGATGACCCACCGAGTATCGATCATCCCCGCCGCTCGGGAATATCCGAATCGCATCATAGCCTTGATCGGACGCCTGGTCGGGCACATCGATCAGATGCAGTGCCATGCCGCCACCTCCGATATTGGCGGCCGGGACGATCAGACTGTCGATGAGAGTGGCTCCGCGCACGAATACCAGTCGGTAGTCGTCGTTGTGGTCCAGAGCTATCTCCAACTTACGGTCTGTTACGATCTCACCAAGATCAATCTGGGCTCCGGCCGGATCAAGGGCGGTTGTGCCTTCGCCATTCCAAGCCGAGCCCTGAATCACGCCAGTAGAAACATCCTGCCGAGAAATGCTCATCGGTGGAGGTGATGATTCGGGAAGTAGATGATCGTATTGGCTGAGGTTCAACAGAACGGCTGTCTTGATTCGATTCCAACTCAGGAGTTTCCCGCTGGTTACCAGAGCCAGCTTATCATAGTAGGCAGCGAGGCTGCTGTCGACGATGCAATTCTGTCCCGTTTCGCGCGTCTCACGGTAGCCGGCCGGTATGAAACGCTCGTGGTGACCGATGCGCCACTGTCGGTTCTTCGCGGCTGGCAAGCGGGCCAGGAGTGGGTCGCAGAGCGCCCACGCGTCAATGATATAAATCCCTGCGCCGGCGCCAAAGCCAGCGAAGCCGTTTGCCCAACCAACGACTACCGATCCGGAGTCGCCCGTTTTCCAAGCCTCTCCCAGTTTGATCCGAGGATGATGCGGCGTCGGCAGGCCGCGCGTCCAATTCATCAGACCTGTGGTACGGTAGTAGTGTCCGCGTTCATCAGCCATTCCGTTGGCCTGCCAGATGACAATTGCCGAATTCTGGTCACCACATCCGTATCCAGCGCCGCTGTGAATAGGACAATACGGCGAGCTCAGGCCGATCACCAGTACTACCGCGAACGGCGCCAATATCCCGATGTACGACTTCGGCAACTTCAGCGTTGATATAACTATTGCAGCTATCAGAAGTGGTCCGGTGAGAAACCGCCCGCTCATGAAATCGCCGCCGATGTATACGGTGTAGACCAGGAACAACAGTGCTCCCGCCAACATCGGGATGTGCCGCTTGGTTTTCCGGATAACGGCGACTGTCACGGCGCCGGCAATGGTCAACATGGTCAGGGGATCAACGGAGATCGAGTTCAGAAGATAAGCCAGACCCTGCAAAACCATCTCAGAACGTGGTATCCCTGTCCCAAGTTTTGCGTAGGCGGTGTTGGGGGCAAAGAACCCATAGTAGAAAAACGAAAAAATCTCCCAAAGAAAAAACGGCACGAAGCCAAGCGCTATCACTCTCATCGTTCGCCACGTGCGAAGCCGAATTGCCGCAAAGATCAATGCCGGCAAGTACAGGAGCAGGGTGTCCATCCGATTGAGGGTTCCCAGGGCAGCTATCAGCGATAAGAGCAAGAGCGATCTACGACTCTCTTCGAATCGGAGATACACAAGAACAAACACAACCAACAACAGGTGTGTCAGAGGGTTCTCCAGACCAGAGGTGGAGTAATCAGTAAATGCTTTTGATAAAATCAAAACGGTCAGAGCCAGGATGGCTGATTTGTCCGACTGAGCCAGTCCGTACACGAGTATTAGCACGGCAGCGACCGAAATCGCTATCGATAGAAAGATGCTGGTAAAATACAGATCGCCCGTAATCAAATAGGCAAAAGTCATCACGAACATCCACAAGGGATGAGTGAAGCTCTGGACTCGCTCGGCCACGTTCCACCGAAGGCCGTAGCCGTTGACGAAATTGTCGATGGTACGGAAAGTTATATAGGCGTCGTCAG
The DNA here is from genome assembly GCA_030605565.1 of bacterium. GTDB lineage: Bacteria > Zixibacteria > MSB-5A5 > GN15 > FEB-12 > JAJRTA01. The sequence goes on along the minus strand of JAUWIB010000126.1, from coordinate 4,250 downwards.
ATACCCAGGCTGTGCGGATAAGCACCAGCACATAAACCAGAACCAGCACGACGACTATCGATCGCGCGTCAACGTCGCGCCATCGCCATGAGAAACTCTCCGGTTCGGAGTCGAGACTCTCAACTATGGCTTTGTCATGTTGCATGTCTGAAGGACGAATATAGAGTTATGGACTATGACTGCCAAGTACAAATACGTGAAACATCTCTGGACCTGCTCATGGTTTCGGATGCTTTTTCTTGACAGGCGGGGCTGGACGGCCTATCATGGCAGCCGACACATTCGGTATGTGCGCCACCGTAGCTCAGTTGGTAGAGCAACTGATTCGTAATCAGTAGGTCGACGGTTCGATCCCGCCCGGTGGCTGTTTTTTCGACCCGCAAAGGCAAGCCCCTTTTTTCACATATTGTCCTCGATTTCGATTGAATTCTTCGCAGCCGTTGGGTATAATTCACTCGTAGAAATGAATAGATAGACCAGTAACAAGGTTGTCCATAGGTGACACTTTGTATTACGCCCCGTTGTGACAGGGGCCTTAGGGAAAGGATAAACCAATGGTGGTTACACAGAATAAAGAAGTTCGTACCGACCGCTGGCCGGTCAACCCGCACGTCAAGAATCTTCAGGCGTCGATCCTCAGAGAGATCCTGAAGACCTCATCGCAGCCGGGTGTGATTTCCTTTGCCGGTGGTTTGCCTGCTCCCGAGATGTTCCCCCTGGCGGACCTTCAGCAGGCGTTGATCGATGCTGTGGCCAAGTATGGCGCCGACAGTATGCAGTACTCTCTCACGCGTGGGGTACCGCTGATGCGGGAGCTGCTGGCCAAACGCGCCACCGAGCGCGGCACCAAATCCGAAGTCGACAATATCATCGTCACTACCGGCGGGCAGCAGGCGATTGAGTTGATTGCGCGGACGTTTATTTCGGCGGGTTCGTATATTCTTACTGAAAACCCTACCTACGTCGGAGCGCTGCAAGTATTCAACTACTACGGAGCGAAATACGCCCCGGTTGCTATGGACCACGAGGGGATGATTATCGATCAGGTTGAGGAAAAGATTCGGGAGTACCATCCGAGTATTATCTACACCGTCTCCAATTTCCAGAACCCAACCGGCATCACCCTGTCGCTGGAGCGACGCAAGGCGCTGATCGAGTTGGCGCTCAAGTATGAGATCCCCATTATTGACGACAACCCGTATGGTGATGTCCGGTTCGCCGGGGAGCCGTTGCCGACTTTGAAGTCGATAGGCGGCGACGCTGTTATTGCCGTGCGCACGTTTTCGAAAACCATTGCACCGGGCTTCCGAGTGGGTTGGATCAACGGCCCCAAGGACATCCTGGACTACATCGAAAAGAGCAAGCAATGTATCGACCTGCACACCAGCAGCATTAATCAGTACATGCTTTATGAGTATGTTGCCTCCGGCAAGCTGGAACCGCATATCGAACGGATCAAGACAGACTATCGCGAAAAGCGTGACGTCATGCTCAAGGCGATGGAGGAGCATTTCCCGGATGGTATAACCTGGACGCATCCTGAGGGTGGACTGTTCTTGTGGGTGGAGTTGCCGTCACACATGTCCGGCCAGGATCTCCTGCCCAAAGCGATTGACCTCAAGGTGGCCTATGTTTACGGGCAACCGTTCTTCCCGGATGGCAGTGGCCTGAACACTCTGCGTCTGAATTACTCGAACGCCAGCCATGAGAATATCCTCACCGGCATTAAGCGTCTGGGCAAGTTGTTCAAAGACCATATGTAAAGGTCAACAGGCTGCTGCCTGCGATGAATAACACACCCCTAAATCCCCTCTCGAGAGGGGACATGGGACAACATCAGTTCTGATAGATCGAGACCCCTGGTGCGAAGGACCGGCGCAGACGGGTTTCGAGTGGTAAGCCACTTCTTCGCGCTCCGCGCCTCTGAAGTTGCAAACAACCTGCCCGTGTCACGCTGAGGGCCGTCGAAGCCCGACACTGTCAAGCCGTGCTCCTGTGGCCTCGCCACGCAACGCGGAAGCGCGCGAAGCGCGAAAGGCAGGCAGTGCCTGTGCTTCGACTCCGCTCATGCTTCGACTCCGCTCAGCATGAGGTTGGTTTGAACCTGTAGGTCTCTGGCCCACCCGCCAGAGACCACCGGGGTCCTGACCTACGGGACATCGACAACCGCACAAATTGTTTGCCAACCACGACACAGCTATTTACCTTCCCATCCAGCGTCGACTAACGGTACTCCACCTAAAGCGAAGCGGCAGGTGGGTTCCTGTGTGAAAGGTTCTTCATCGTGAAATTCATTACTTCCCAAATTCTTTACCTTACTCAAAGCAGAACAACCAAGAGGAACTTCAAACTTCTATTCAAGTTCCTTCTGGCGTTGACAATGCTGGTGGTGATATACAGCGTTGTGTTTCATTTCATAATGCTTCTTGAAGAGAAGGAATTTAGCTGGATTACAGGTTTCTATTGGACACTCACTGTGATGTCCACGCTTGGTTTCGGTGATATCACCTTTGCGAGTGATTTGGGCAAGGCGTTTTCGTTGCTTGTACTCATGTCAGGCATTCTTTTTCTTCTCGTTATGTTACCCTTCACCTTCATTCAATTCTTTTATGCGCCATGGCTTGAAGCCCAATCAAGGGCCAGAACTCCACGGGAATTACCGGAAAGCACAACAGGACATGTGATACTGACAAGCTTTGATCCCATAACCATAAACCTCGTAGAGAAACTGAAGAAATATGATTATGAATATGCTGTTATCGCCCCCGATTTGCATCGTGCGTTGGAACTTTATGAATTAAACTACAAGGTAGTCGTGGGAGATCTGGGTGATCCCGAAACATATAAACGTCTCCGCATACAAAGTGCCGCCATGCTGGTCGCCAACAACGATGATATGACCAACACGAATATATCCTTTACGGTCAGGGAGATCTCTGAAAAAGTACCCATCGTTACTAATGCCGATGCGGATGATTCCATCGATATTCTGCAGCTTGCGGGCAGCACTTATGTCTTTCAGTTTATGAAGATGCTTGGAGAATCCCTGGCGCGAAGAACGCTCGGAATGAGTATGGGGGCGAATGTTATCGGAAGATTCGATAAACTTATCATCGCCGAAGCATCTGCAATGCGAACACCCCTTGAGGGAAAGACCCTCATTCAAAGCGATCTGCGAGAAAAGACCGGTGTAACAGTTGTCGGGCTTTGGGAGAGAGGCCGATTCAAAATCCCACAGCCACAGACTCGAATCGATTCCACGACTGTGCTCGTGCTTGCCGGCTCGGCTGAACAACTCAAGAAATATGACGAGGTCTTCTCCATTTACCGTGATTATCACACCACCGGTGCTCCCGTTCTCATATTGGGCGGCGGTCGTGTCGGCCGCGCAGCGGCACAGATTTTGGAAGAGCGACAGATTGTCTATAAGGTTGTGGAGAAGAATCCGAAACTCATTCAGAACAATAACTATATTCAAGGAGATGCTGCCGATCTTGATACCTTGAATCGGGCCGGCATACGGGAAGCTCCATCTGTCATTATTACTACTCATGATGACTCCATGAATATTTATCTCACCATCTATTGCCGTCAACTGCGATCCGACATACAGATTGTCAGCAGGGCTAATCTGGACGGGAATATTTCCAAACTGCACAGGGCTGGAGCAGACCATGTCATGTCACAAGCTTCCATGGGAGCAAATACCATAATTAATCTTCTCAAGCCTAATAAGGTACTGATGTTTGCAGAAGGACTGAACATCTTCCGCGCGTCGGTACACTCATCCCTCATGGGTAGAACTCTTGCTGAAAGTGATATCCGGAAAGAAACGGGCTGCAGCGTGATAGCTATTGGTAGAGAGAATAAATTGAATATCAACCCCGGACCCTCGACTCTTCTTGGGGAACGTGATGAAATGGTCTTGATTGGGACGAGCGATGCGGAACAACGTCTTATGGACATCTATCAATAACAACGGTACCCCACCTAAAGCGGCAGGTGGGTTCTTCAGCGTGATACCAAGGTTGTCATGCCGGACTTGATCCGGCATCCAGTGGCAAGCCACTTATTCGCGCTACGCGCGTCATTCTACCACTGTCATTCCTGCGCAGGGGACTTTCCAAAAACCTTTGATGTTTACTTGTTTGGGATGGTTGTTTGGTTGCATTGTAGTCTTAAGAGTAATCGTTAACCCTCTGGGAGTATCATGGCGCGATATATACCCGACCACAGTAGTCAGACTCTTT
>JAUWIB010000031.1 GCA_030605565.1 bacterium | reverse complement strand
TGAAAAGCCCGGTTGACTTCGAGCGAAGGCAAACCCTATCTTCTTAACCTGTCCGTTTTAGCGGGGGAAGATCAGGTCACTCAGCAATAGAGGCCTCCTAGAATTCGAACGGAGACATTATACTTCAGCCTTGGATCTGTTTAGTGAGGCTATCAGGTTGCGGATAAAAACAGGAGATTTGGCGACCTTAGCACTTGCCTATTACAATCGGGCTCGGACGAGAAAGGAGTTGAGGGATCTAAATGAGTATCAGAAGGACATGGCATCAGCGTTGCAGATAGCTAGGAGGGTTGGTAGTAACTATCTTGAGGACTATATCTGTTCGGAAATCCTTGGCTAAGGACGTGTGACTCACCCGCTGCTGCGAACCTCGCCCTGACTCCTATCACAGATTCCGACCACTAACCAAAAAGCTGAACCCTTGAAGGCCGGGTGCCCCTCGGATTGCGGTGGGTTGAACAAGAGTCGACTGCAGCTCCCGCAAGAACACCACGAATTCCACGCAGAATGCGCCATCGCATTCGTCAATAAAGGACCACTCCCATGACCACCAGTGCAAAACATATCACCACCAAACCATGCCGGCGTCCTATTCACCACCGATTCTATTATGCGAATATAATAATACACAAAACGAACCCATTTCCACGCCGCCGGACAATCTCACCCGCTTGCATCGCATATCTACATATGGCTCCCACACCCCAACAAACAACAAGCCGAAGCCCTCACAGGGGCTGGCTTGTTCAGTTTCACTATCGTGCGAAGATGCGGCGTCATCGCATGCGAGCGGAAAACATCTCCTGACCCCGCCGGAAACATCTTCCAAACCAATGCTTGACCAAGCCCTGCGAGGGGTCGCTGTTGCATTGCTAATGCCATCGTCCACAGATACTTATCCCCGACATCGCATCACTCGGCACCTCCCTTGCATGTGATCCGAGCGATGACGTCGGCGGTTGGTCGACGCTCCAAGGAAGGAAAGATGTCTCGCAAGGAAGGTAATGATGTTCAGGAGAATTCTCTTTTTTATCGCCTTGATGATCGTATTGGTGGCGTTGAACTGGTTTGAGGATCTTGTCGCCCAGGATCTCGGCAGTCTCACCGAAGAACAAAAAACGAAGCTCATAGAGAAATACCGCCAACAGGCGGCATCGAAGGGTGAGACCGATTACTACCAGACCCCTGTAGAAGTAGATGGATCGTCCTCGCTACCGCCAAAGGCAGGCGACTCCAAACTGTCACGTGACCCTGCGCCTGCACCGGCCAAGTTGCCACCGCACGAACTCAGGCCGTTCGGTATCGAGTTTTTTGCGCAGTCTACGGAGATGGCCCCGCCGGCCGACATTGCGTCGCTTGATGACTATGTTCTCGGCCCCGGCGACAACCTGATCATCTTTCTCTGGGGTCGCGTAGAGAAAGAATACAACCTTACTGTCGATCGAGAAGGAAAGCTGTTCATCCCCACCGTGGGTGAGTTGACAGTGTGGGGCTTAACTCTCGAGCAGTTCACGCAACGGGCGCAGAAGCGTTTTGCTGCTGTTTATTCAGACTTTGAACTGACCTGTTCACTCGGCCGGATTCGTTCCATACGCATTTTCATAACGGGCGAAGTGCAGCGACCCGGCGCCTACACCGTATCATCACTGGTGTCGCTGTTCAATGCTCTGTCATTGGCCGGCGGTCCCAACGAGCGCGGCTCGATGCGTCTTATCAAGTTGATGAAAAAGGGACAACCCAAAGCCACCGTCGATCTCTACCGACTCCTTCTGGAAGGGGACAACTCCACCGATATCCGACTGGAAAGCGGTGATGTGATCTTTGTGCCGGTGGCCGGCGCCCGCGTGGCTATCGAAGGTGAGATCAAGCGGCCCGGCATATACGAACTCAAGGGGGGCGAAACCGCCGGCGACCTCTTAGCGCTGGCTGGCAGTCCTACCGCGCAGGCTTACCTTGATCGCATCCTGCTCGAACGAGTGTCCGACTATGACCATTGGGAAGTGCTCGATCTCGATCTGAATCCGAACGCTCCGGACGGAGGAACCGACGTTACCCTGAAAGACGGCGATCATCTCAAGGTCAACTCCATTTTCCAGGCCAGGAAAAACCTGGTGGCGCTGTTCGGGCTGGTCAAGCATCCCGGTTATTATGAGCGCAACGATTCCACCCGCGTCTCGGATATCGTCGACCAATCTCAGTTGCAGCCATACGATGTGTACTATGAACGGGCCGACCTCTACCGGCGTCACCGTGATCGGCGGGTCGAGGTCCTCCCTTTGGACCTGAAGAAGATTCTGCAGGGAGATCACACAGCTGATATCCTGCTGTGCGATCATGATTCCATCCATATTTATTCCATCGATGATGTGCGCCATCGTCGTCGCGTTTATATCGAGGGGGAAGTCAACCGCCCCGGCTGGTATCCTCTTTACGATGGCATGTCGGCGGCTGACCTGGTGTTTCTGGCACGATCGTATACGCGATCGGCTAACCTCGTTCAGGCCGAGTTGGCTCGCATAGATGAAAACGGCGAGGTTTCGCTGGAGTATTTTCCACTTGACGACTTTGCATCACAAACGGTCACGTTAAGGGAAGACGATCACCTGTTCGTCCGGTCGATCCCGCAATGGCAGCGGGAGCGTTCCGTCACTATCAGGGGTGAGGTTCTGTACCCCGGCGAGTACGTGCTTCGCGAACGGGGCGAGACCCTGTGTCAACTGCTGGCGCGGGCCGGTGGTTTCACAGCCGAGGCCTTTCCCAAGGGGCTGGTCCTGGAGCGCGCCTCCATTGAGGATGACCTCAGGCGGGCCAATCTGCCCCGGCTGTTGGCCAATTCACAACCGTTGGTCATCGACAGTCTCGGTCGAGCGAAAAAGCAGGTCGAAGTCGACTACGACCCAGCCGCGATGAACCGGATCATCATAGACACCGACAAGCTCAATGATCCCAATAACTGTGAGTCCAACATTGCACTGAAACCGAATGACCGCATTTACGTGCCGACCGTTCCAACCGGCGTGCCGGTAATCGGCGCCGTTGGCTCCAACGGCACTATCGGCTTTGACCCCGGACGTAAAGCTAAGTTCTACATTAAGCGAGCCGGCGACTTTACGCGCCGGGCCGACAAGAAAGAGGTTCGCATTGTCCGCGCCGGGGGTGAGGTTATCTCCGGCGGTGTCCTCGGCAAACGGATTGAGGTGGGTGATATGATTCTCGTGCCCACCAGAATACAAAAGGATCGCAACTGGGGCAAGACGGTCACCACCTGGTTATCGGCCGCCACCGGCGTGCTTACCTCAGTCTTCATAATCAGCAAGCTATAGGAAACCGCCCGGCTAAAGATTCACGCATCTCATCTTACCTTCCTAATGGCCGTCGACTCTGAAATCGAGGAGTCGGCGGCCTGATTTTGTAAAAGAAAGAATTGCCGTCAAACCCGGAAGATACCGCTCGAACGACCGTTCGATTTCCCCTCCGCACCGCCTCACAGACGCCCCCGCCCCCCGTTACTTAATGTGCGGCACAGGCTTATCTTTAGTGTTCAAAATCTATACAAGGCGGCACAGACCTTGCAATACCTACCGGTGACGAAAACTTATTGTGCCCTGTTGAGTCATGGAAGACAAGAAACACAGACACGAAATACACTCGCCGCTGCTCGCCGAAACCCCGAGACCGACCGGTCTCCGGCGTTTTCAGTCCTTCCAAACGCTCCCTGTGAACCCTGACTCTTCAGACCACCAGCGACTGCTTTCTGAGTGTGAAAACATGCCCACCACTATCTGTGGAAAGGATAGACAGCTATGAAAGCCCATTTACCGACCGATATCACCCCGCAGGACCAGTTGACGGCGATGATCGCGCGCAAACAAGTGACTGCTCGTTCGACGATCCTGCCATTTGCCGACAACGTCGATCTGTTGAGCAACCTCTTCTCTGTGTTGGGTTGTCCTGCTTCACGGTTGGTCGCCGCCGGTCACGTAACTCCGGAAGTGGCGCAGGCAGCCGACCGGGCCCGAATTGAGATTGCGGAGCAACTGACGCCGTCCCCCTTTGCAGGTGATCCGAAGGTAGTGAAGCAGGCGGTTTCAACCCCTCGCGACATTGTTTATTTAGCCAACCCCAATCGCATCACCGGCGCCACCTATTCGCTTTCGGAAATGGAGAGCATAGCGAGCGCCGTGCCTGAGGGCGCCCTGATTGTCGATGAGCACTACTTCGATTACTTTGGTGTAACGGCCTTTCCGATCACCGAGATGCGCTCGAACGTGTTCTGTCTGCGCTCGTTCACGGCTGCTTTTTCGATCAACTCCGCTGATTCCGGGTTCGTTCTGGGCAGTTCGTCGGGGATCGAGAAAATCGCACAGGTCCACCGCGGGTATGTTTTCTCCCGGACTCTTGGTCGCACGGTCGAGGCAGTGTTGGCCAACGACGAGGCGGTGGCTCTGAGGGTGCGGGAGGTGCATGACGAGTCATTGCGGATCACCGAGGCTCTTGACGCTTGCGGCCTGCAATGTCGTCTCAGCCCCACTGATTTCGTCCTGATGCGAGTAGCTGACCCCAGGGAATTCGGCAACGCTTTGGCCCGCGATAAGATCGCTGTCGAGAATCTCGACGGCTACCCCAAGATGAAATACTACGTCCGATATCGGATCGAGTCACCGCTCAACAATGACCGGCTGATCCGATCCATCGAGCGCATGAATCCAGAACATTTCCGCCTGACAACTCGTGACGGACGGATGGCCAGGTCGCAGCACGCCCCGGAGTCAACGGTACCATCGGCGCTTCAAGAACAGCTTTCCATGCACCGCGAGACGGGGGGAATAGTTGATGGTCAACCGACGAACCGCCTTACGGAGGAGTTGGTCACTGACAGTTAATCAGTTGTTAGGGCCGGCGCTACCAGGGCGAGACTATCTCGGTCGTCGGAGTCGGTAAGTGATGAACACTAAAGCAGAACATAACAGAGTCGATAATTGTCTTAAGGGCCAAAAGGCCAATCAAAGGGGACATTCACTCAAAGGGCGGGCTGCTGTTATGATCTGCAACACGGCATTATCATTCGAAATCGACATAACCTCCAGCGTGGTTATTCCCGGGAGGTCAAACGGGACCGCAGGGGGGGCGCGATGAGACGATTCACCAGGAAGACGCTGCTTTCGATTCACGGACAACTTGGCGCGGCTGTGATTTCATCGCTGGCCCTGCTGGTCGCGCTTGTCCTAACCGGCCATACCGGAATCTACATCTGGGAGATGGTCGCGACGCTCGTTCTCGTCCGTATAGTACACCGAATAACCCGAGGACCCTTGCCTGTTTTGTCTCCGGAGGCGGTGCGCAAGCCGCTCAGGCGTGTCCTGGTCGATGAGCTTTCTGTCGTCCTGACATTAGCCGCCGCTGCCTTCGTGATGAACTGGCCGGTGGGCAATCTGGTTTTGGGCGGCTACCTGGTTATCAATCTACTCCTGCAGACGGCCGGATTGGCGATATCACGATTGACCATGGTCTACCTGCGCCGGCTAACCTCCAAACACACTGAAGGCGGCTTACAAAAACAGGCCGTAATAGTCGGTACCGGTCAGAAAGCCCAGAGGTTGGCCGACCGCATTCTTGATTCGCCCGACCTCGACACTCTACTGCTCGGCTTTCTCGACTATCACAAAGATTACCTTTGGCGCTATCGTGACCTTCCGTTGATCGGACATCCGGAAGACTTGCGACAGTTGATCGCTACCTGTCAGGTCGATGCCCTGATCGTGGCAGTGGAGCTGGAGGATATGCCACGCACCAGCGGCTTGTTTGAACTGGCCGAGCAGATGGGGGTCACCATCTGTTATATGCCGGAGCCGTTCGAACCGAGATTCGCTCGGATGCGTCCCGGCTATCTTTGCGGGCTGCCGACAATGGTTTACCGTGCCATTCCGGAAAATCAGCCACCGCTGATGGTAAAGGCGATTATCGATCGCCTCGGTGCTCTGGTGGGTTTGCTGTTGGCGGCGCCTGTTATGCTTCTCACGGCGGCAGCCATAAAGCTTGAGAGCCGAGGGCCGGTTTTTTTCAAACAGATACGCTCCGGCCTAAACGGCAAGACGTTTGAGTTCTACAAATTCCGAACCATGTGCGCCGACGCCGAACATAAGAAAGATGCATTGACGAATCGCAATGAAATGAGCGGTCCGGTCTTCAAGATAGCCGACGATCCCCGCGTTACACGGATAGGCCGTTTCCTGAGGAAGTACTCAATCGACGAGGTTCCCCAGTTCATCAATGTCCTGCGCGGTGATATGTCGCTGGTGGGGCCGCGCCCGCCGCTGCCGAAAGAAGTCTCCGAGTACGATCCGTGGCAACATCGGAAACTCTCGGTCAAACCGGGCGTGACCTGTCTGTGGCAGGTGAATGGACGCAACCAGATCGACTTCGAGGAGTGGATGCATCTTGACCTTGAATATATCGATAACTGGTCACTCTGGCTTGACGCCAAGATTCTGGCCAGAACTATACCGGCTGTCATCAAAGGCTCCGGTTCCTGAAATGCCAACCGCCTTCAAGGTAATGGATACCTTGCAGGCAACGACGTCAACAAGAGGCATAGGATGCTGTCATGGATCGATCAATAATTCGCCGAATTCTACTGATGCTGCTGTTTCTTGTCTTTGCGACCGGCAGTGTTGTCGCCGGACTGCTGCCGTTGGGCAGCGCCGAGTATGGGTTCATCTACGAGAACCTTCAGCGCCTCGATGCCCGTAGTTTCGACCGCTACGATTTCCAGTTGGGACCATATCAATTCGACCGCGATGATTTCTATGTCGGTCCCTTTGAATCATTGCGCGACATCCCCACCGGGAGCCTGCGCATATTCGGGTTTGCCGGTGAAGATTTCCGGACGGTCAAAGAGTCCTCAGCCAGCGGGTTTGAATCAGCGCGGGGTGGTGTGGCGGCGCAGCCGAATGACAGACTGTTCGTCTACGGCAATTTCATTCTGGACGAAGCCCGGGCCAAAGATGACACCTACACCGGCAAGAAATGGCGCGGCCTGGCCGGTGACGTCGAAAATGCCTTTATTCACTATCGGACTCAGCGCTGGCAGTTTATGGTGGGACGTTTCGCTTCGTTCTGGGGAATACCCAACTCGATGGTGCTATCCTCTCGGGTCAGTCTGGACGGTTTCGCCTATAGCTTCCGTTGGGGAAAACTCACCTTGTCGTATCGCCTGGCCAGATTGGACGGACTTAACCCGGACAAAGACAGCACCGACCAGTTCGAGAACCGCTACTTCGCCGGGCACCGTCTCGATCTTCAATTGAGTCGTCGGCTACGGGTCGGCTTCTTCGAGACGGTTGTTTTCGGCGGGCCGGGGCGACAGGTCGATTTGTACTATCTCAACCCGCTGATATTTTTCCACGCATCGCAACTCAATGAGGGAACCAACGACAACAGCTTCATCGGGTTTGACTTTGCCTTCAAACCTAAGCTCGGATTGAAACTCTACGGTCAATTTGTGATCGATGATTTCCAGATCGACAGCAGAGATCAAAGCGATCAGGAACCTGATGAAATCGCAATGATTCTCGGTGGCCACTGGGTCGATCTGACGCCCTCGGTTGACCTCAAGATAGAGTACAGCCGTGTCACCAACAGGACGTTCAATCAGATGTACCCGCGCAATCGCTATCTGTACCGAGGTGAACTGCTTGGCGGCGCCTCGGGGAATGACTACGATCAGTGGCAGGTCAGGGTAAATCGCTGGTTCGGTAACGAACTGAAAGCGTCATTGTTGTTCGAGCGACGCCGGCAGGGCGAGGGCGCCGTCACCGATGAGTGGAGCATGCCCTGGATGGAGATCGACGGCGATTATCATGAGGCCTTCCCCACCGGCGTGGTCGAAACCAGCAACCGGGTGGCGGTCGGCTTCACCGGCTTTATTAAGAGCAACTTCTTCGTAAATATAGAAACAGGTATCGACTGGTTGAGCAACTACCAGCATATTGACGGCGAGCGGACAAGTTTGCCGTACGCGCGGATACGTCTGTCGACCTTCATGTTTTCAACCATCGGCATTGAGTAGGTTGGCTCTGACGAAGCAGACGGGGAGAGGCTGGCTGGTCTGGTCGGAGATGGGACAGGGCGTAACGCGCCCGGCCATCCTTGCGAAGATCGAAATTCTCGGCTGATGGAGGTAGCAGAAGATGATGAAGGTGAAAAACGTCCGTCCGGGCGTCCTCATCATAGCCCATGCTTGCAGTACAGGTGAGCGGTCGACATTTCGAGGAAGGCGCCACCTGCTTGTTTGCATTAGGGCTCTCCTAGCTTCCGGTTCCCTTCACGTAGGTGAATACCACGGCAATGATCATGAGGGCGATCCCAATATAGAAAACCACCGAGAACAGGAGCCTGCTGACGCCGTGGTAGTTTTCCTTCTTTTTGAGATGGGCGTCCACCCACTGCTTGGAGGTTTTACAGTTGGCATCTATTCGGGTCTCTAAGTGGCGGACGGGAGTATATGCCTCGACCTCTACCCATTTTCCTTCCCCTTCACCGCGCTTCTCAGAAAACCCGAGGTCCAACTCGAGTTTCGCTCGGGTAGTCACTGTCTCCAGGAATCGTTGGTAAAGCCGCAGCGTTCCAGCTTTGGCGATTGCACTGACTGCAACCAATAACAAGCCCCCCAGCACCACTATGCCGAAATGATACCATGCCGTAGCTTTTAGGAATCCGCCAATCGTCAGCATTAGCACCGCAGAGAGGAGCCCAGTGTAAAACGCAATGCGCTTTTGATGCTCTGCCAGGAAGTAATGCTCTTCTTCCACGCAGATCTTGTAGAGATCCATCGCCCGTTTTTCATGATCATCAACCATTGTTGCCACCCTTCATGCGAACCCTGATTAGATTGATCCGCATAATACGCTCTCGCTCACAGCACCGCCATGACGGTGTTGCTTGCTTCGCCTTCGCATGCTTTGTTGACGGCGATGTTGCGGTAGTCCCATTCCTTGCGGCGTTCCTGATCCGACAAGGTGATTTCGCTTTCGATGGCTATTCCGGCGTCGGTCCAGTATTGTAATTTTCATTGTAATTACAATATATATCCTCTTTTCCAGAGTCCAAGAATAACATCCATTTGATGATAATGTTTTTGAGGAGCATCCGACCCAGGAGATGCTTTTAGGGTTAATGTCACCAAGTTCCATAAACCAGAAGGGGCTAAATTGACAAGATAAGGAAACGTTTTCAAAAGTTTGATCGCGGTTTCACCATATAATCTATTCTTAATTGATGGCGAATAAGAAATTGGGGGAATACCTATAACATATCCGGCTGTGCATATTCCTAAAAAGGTAGCTTTAGGACAACCCAATGGCTTGCCAGGACTAGATTGTTTTGCCTCTTTTTTCCATAAATCAATGAGTTCCTTTTTGCATAAAGGTTTGTTTATTTGGCCCTTCAGGGAATCGTGTGGGTATTGACAGCGATTCCACTTCACGTCAAGAGCCTCTTACGCTGGTTGGATAGAGGTCCAGTCCGCCCATATGTAAATTGATCGCCCTGCGGAAACGACTCCGATTCCGATAACCGCATGCCCGTGATTTCAACTTCTGTATTTTGAAATTGATACCTTCTGATTTGGCATTACTCACCTTCAGCACGATGGCGTTGAGGATGCCCCAGAGATGATCTTT
>JAUWIB010000073.1 GCA_030605565.1 bacterium | reverse complement strand
ATGAGCTACATTGACCAACACAACAGCGATCCGAAACCGTTCATCTGGAGAAAAACCGCGGAAGAGATCATCGACAAGGTCGGCCGGGCGAGGCTCGCCCTGGATAATGCCCCAACAGGATGAATCACACCACTAGTACGTGCATTTCGAGTTCTTGGTAGAGGAGCCGTCAGCCAAGGTGGCACTTCAGAATGTTGTGCCTCGGATTCTGCCGACCGAACATACCTTTGACATACATGCCTACCAAGGGAAGCAAGACTTGATTAGAAAACTTCCCCAGCGGTTGAGGGGTTTTCGTTCTTGGATGCCGCAGGATTGTAGAATCCTGGTTCTGATAGACGAGGATAGGCGGGACTGCCACGAACTTAAAGCCAAACTTGAGCGAATTGCGGTCGAGGCGGGTCTGTCCACTAAGTCGGCCCCAGATTCTAACAACCGGTACCAAGTGATAAACAGGCTTGCGATTGAGGAACTGGAAGCATGGTTCTTCGGGGACTTTGAAGCCATAAACTGGGCATACTCCAAGGTTCCTATCACGCATCACAGGAAGTCTAAGTACCGTAACCCAGACCAGATTGCTGGCGGTACATGGGAGACTCTGGAGCGGTTGCTACGACGATTCGGTTATCATCCCGGTGGTATGCCAAAGATAGAGACCGCCCGCCGCATTTCAGAACACATGGCACCGCTCCGCAATCGTTCAAAAAGCTTCCAGATCTTTATGCAAGCGATTGAACAGGCATACCAGTCTCCGACATAGCCCCCCCCCTAATACAACCGCTCCCGTTTGGCCAGGAAGGCGTACAGGGCTTTGTCGAAAGGCATGGCGGTGTCGATCGGGTGGTAGTCGATGTTCGACTGGCGGCAGGCCGAGGCGATTTCATCGGAGAAAGCGCGCACGGCGGTGGCATAGTGTTTCTTGATTTGGTACGGCAGAGTGGTGATCTCCTCGCCGGTTTCCATATCTCTGAAAATCGCCTCGCGCGGGAACGCAAAATCCCGTTCGCGCGGGTCGAGAATATGAAACACGATCACCTCGTGACGGTCATACCGGAAGTGCTTCAGTCCTGAGATGATCTTTTCGGCATCGTCCAAAAAGTCGGACATAATAATAACCAACCCGCGCCGCTTGATCCGGTCGGCCATCTCGTGCAAGGTCTGGGCGATGTCGGTCGTGTCGGATGGTTCTTGTGCGGCGACTTCGTTTAGCAAAACGTGCAGATGCCCGTACTTCGAGCGCGGCGGGATGTAGCGACGGATCTTTTCATCGAACGTCACCAACCCGACGGCGTCGCGTTGACGCAGCATCATGTACGACAGCGCCCCGGCCACTAGCCCGGCGTAGTCCAGCTTGGTCATACGATCATCGGAGCGATACGCCATCGAAGCCGAGCAGTCCATCAAGAGGTACGCCTTGAGGTTGGTCTCTTCCTCGTACTGTTTGATATAGAACCGGTCGGATTTGGCATACACTTTCCAGTCGATGTCGCGGATGTTGTCCCCCGGCATGTACTGACGATGCTCGGCGAATTCGACCGAGAAGCCATGATAGGGCGACTTGTGCAACCCGGCGATGAACCCTTCCACCACCATACGGGCCTTGAGCTCCATCCCCTTGAGTTTGGAGACCGTCTCCGGATCAAGGTATTTGCGGTAGTCACCTGCCATTACTGGCTTTCACCTTTCTTGTGGGCGGCAGACCTCCCGGTCTGCCCCTTTGTCGTTCATCATTCTCTGAATATCTCCACCATCGGCTCACTGCCCTTATACAAGTATCCCCGGTACATCCCCTCGGTGTTGAACGGTAAGGCGATGTTGCCGTCTTTGTCAATAGCAATCAAACCACCCGTGCCACCGGGATCAGTCAGCTTGGTCTGCACCGACAAGTCGGTCGCCTCGGCCAGTGACAGTCCTTTGTAGTGCATCAGCGCCGCCACGTCGTAGGCCACCACACCGCGCATGAAAAATTCACCATGTCCGGTGGTGCTGACGGCGCAAAGATCGTCGGCGAAAGTCCCGGCCCCCACCAGCGCCGAGTCACCCACGCGACCATAACGTTTGTTGGTCATGCCACCCGATGATGTCGCGGCGGCCAGGTGTCCCTGGCTGTCCAAGGCTACAGCGCCGACAGTGCCGTGCTTGTCGTCCTCCGAGAGTGATAAATCACCTTTATTGTCGGACGCCCGTTGCTCTTTAGCAAGGGCACGCTGAAGTTGCTCCCAGCGTTGCTCCGTGTAGAAATACTTGTTGTCGACCAGTTCCATGCCATGCTCGACCGCGAATTTCTCCGCACCGTCCCCCATCAAAAGCACATGCGGTGATTGGTCCATAACCAACCGGGCAAGGTCTATTGGTCTTGCGATGTGTTTTACGCTTGCCACCGAACCGGCCTGGCCGGAAAAACCGTCCATGATAGTGGCGTCCTGTTCGTTCTTACCGTCGTGGGTGAAGACCGCTCCGCGCCCGGCATTGAACAGCGGCGAGTCTTCCATGACGTTGACTGCTTTCTGTACAGCATCAAGGGCGCAGCCGCCTTCATTCAGCAACGCATAACCCACTCGCAACGACTCGGTGAGCGTGGCGCGGATAGCGGCCTCTCGTTCAGGCGTCATCTTGCTTTTCAAGATCGTCCCGGCGCCGCCGTGGATTGCTATGGCGAAGGTGGTGGTCATGTCACTTCTCACAAGCCGGCGTAGGACAGATATATGGAATAGGAGTCTTCACTCATAATACTCTAATCCAAGTACTTGAAGCTTAGATTGAGCCTGCTTTTCTTGATTTGAAGATCAAGGCTGAAGATGTTGTTGATTTCGACCCCCAACGGCGTAAGAAACAACCTGTCGTAGTCTGACGCATATTTGACTCTTTCAACCAAGCCCAACTCCATACACCAGTTACACGCGAAATTGAGGAATTCATACATTGTTCGCTTCTTGTAGCGTACACCAAAGAGTCCATTCACTAGGTCTAGTTTGGATGAGTCAAAGTCCATTGTATTGGGAATCCACCCTCCGTTAGTGATTTCCATAAACCTCAGAAACCAATAGACGTTAACCTTGTGCACCGTCCAGTTTCCATTTGTGAGCGCCCGCAACAAAACTCTCTTCTGTTCATTTGTCAAATCCACTGACGGCAAGTTGGTTGCTGTATCAATGCGAATACTGAAACTGCCAATGAAGTCTCTTCCATTATTCGTAATGGTAAATGAATCGCCGTTGCCTTCAATCATCTCAAAATCCAGAGCCAATCTGAGATAGCATCTGAAATTCGTTGTCTGAGGTGAACTGAAATAGGAAGCAAGTTCATTAACGCTTAACACATCTCTCGAAAAGTCCTTAAAAGGTTTGAGTATCTTATTCAACCATCTCAAGTAGCAGATGGTATAG
Organism: bacterium; assembly: GCA_030605565.1. Taxonomy (GTDB): domain Bacteria; phylum Zixibacteria; class MSB-5A5; order GN15; family FEB-12; genus JAJRTA01. The sequence continues at coordinate 15,427 of JAUWIB010000073.1, read as the reverse complement.
GTAGAAGGTTGTGGGAGAGCCAATCCAAAACTCAGACTAAGCCGTTCAACGGTTGAGGCGTAAAGACCCTTGACCTCGTTTAGCGAGTATGATCTAATCAGGACATCATTCTTCTGACCGAATTCGGATACCCTTCTCTGCCATCTACTGCTTGTCTCCAGAGCATACAGTATGCAATAGTCAGTCTTGTCAGCGAATCTGATGTTCTTATAGTTGAGGACTTGAGTAAAACACTGCGATAACTTGCTTCTGCTGTTGAGAGTCGTTTTAAGTTCAACTATTAACTGTTCTTGACAAGCATTCTCCACGACGAAGTCAATCCTGCCGTGCTCAGTGGTGATTTCTTGCCCTTTCTTAGCAGCTATTTGAAAATCAAGGGACTTCGCCAGGTAGTCGACGTTGTTCAGTAAAGTCCATCTCACCAAAGATTCATTCATGGTTTAATCCAGATCTGTCGTGCAAACTGATCCCCGATATTGACACACAGGCGACATCCATCATGTAGTACCCGATGGCATTCTTTCCAAACCAGATTGAGGTTGTTGATGTACTCTTCGTAGGAGTCATCAAATCCAATCTGGCCATCGCTGCCGTAATCCTTCAATTGCCAGTAGGGCGGCGAAGTAATTATCAGGTGTACGCTCTTGTCCGCGACCAAAGACATGCTTCGAGCATCACCGAAAACGATTTGGTGAGTAGTGCTCACCTCCCCTCCTTCACCGTCTCCAGTACCCGTCTGATGATCTCCTCGGTGTCGACCCCGTCGGCTTCGGCGTTGAACGAAGTCACGATGCGATGCCGCATCACCGGGTAAGCAGCGAAACGCACGTCCTCCGGCCCCGGTGTGGGGCGGCCATCGAGAATCGCCTTGGTCTTGGCAGCCAGGATCAGATACTGCGAGGCACGCGGACCGGCGCCCCAGTTGACCCAGTTCTTGATGAAATCGGGCGCGGTCGGGTCATTCGGTCGCGTCGCCCGTGCGAGATTGACCGCGTATTCCACCAAATGATCCGACACCGGCACGCGGCGCACGAGTCTTTGGAAGCCGATGATATCTTCAGGCGACAGGATCTTCTGCAAATCGTATTCGAGCACGGCGGTGGTCTCTTTGACGATTCTGTGTTCTTCATCCGATGAGGGATAGTCGACAAAAACATTGAACATGAAGCGGTCGAGCTGTGCTTCCGGCAAAGGATAGGTTCCTTCCTGCTCGATCGGGTTCTGCGTGGCCAGCACGAAAAACGGTTCGTCCAGTTTGTAGGTTTCACCGCTCGCCGTGACCTCGTGCTCCTGCATCGCCTGCAACAGTGCAGCCTGAGTCTTGGGGGGAGTGCGATTGATCTCGTCGGCTAAGATGATATTGGCGAACACCGGACCCTTGACAAATCGGAACTGCCGCTTACCGGTGCTGTGGTCTTCCTCGATGATGTCGGTGCCGGTGATATCGGACGGCATCAAATCAGGAGTGAATTGAATACGGTTGAACTTCAGGTTGAGGACATCAGCCAAAGTCGAAATCAAGAGCGTCTTGGCCAATCCCGGCACACCGACCAACAGGCAGTGGCCGGAAGCCAGCAGCGATATCAGAAGTTGTTCGACAACTTTGTCCTGGCCGACGATGACTTTGGCGATTTCGGATTTGATTTTGTCGTAGGCGGCATTAAGGTTTTCCACGGCGTTCAGATCGGATCCGGTCTGTTCGGGGGTCATCTATTCCTCCGGTGTTTCGTTATCGCTTTTGCGTCTGCGAGTTGCTTGTACCCACTCGGCGTCTCGGGTGAAGTACGGCGCAGCTATTCTTGCCTCTGTAGCTACTGTTTTTCGGGCGGAGCTACAGGGCTTATACAAGTCTACCGGCCGAAGATACGAATTACACGGCGGAAAATCAACCGCCGGAGTGACTGGCTTGGCCGGGCGGCAGATGTGAACATCTGCCGGGCACGGAGTAAAGTGTCATCGTTTTGAGACCCGCCGAACGGGTCTGTTGAAAAAACTCCTGTTCTCGTCATTGCGAGCGACTCCGCCTCGGGCGGAGGAGCGCGGCAATCTCTCTCTCGCTGTCTACCAAGGAATTGAGATTGCCGCGTCGCTACGACACGAGTGTCTTCGCTCCTCGCAATGACCGCTTCTGGGATTTGTCAACACTCCCGAACGTCCGGGGTGCCATGGTCATTGGTCCTACCGCTGATATTCCACCGACCAGAACTCGGCGACGGTTTCGCGAAGCAACCCGTTGAACGCTGCCGGATTTTCCATGTGTAGAAAGTGCCCCGTACTCGGCATGATCTTCGCCTTGAACGACACCGCAATCTGGTTGTTTCCCTCGATATTAGTGGGGTAGGCGTCGGAGTTGACACAGCGCACGGGGAGTTGTACATCGCCAAGCGCCGTCACGAAATCATACTGAAGATATTGCACCATAGCGTCAACCGCGATTTCCTGAGGCACCGCAGCCATGTCGAAAGCGACCCTGGCCGATCAACACAGAAACTAGTGAAGTCCTTCGGGCGAAGACGGATAGCTGGTCTGTATGTCAACAAATAGGGACTACGCAACGGGAGGACTCGGGCGGCGAGTGACTAAGTCATTGTGACACCACCAAATAAACTATGCCAATTCTAACGTGCTACTTGACTCCGGGCAACATAAGGCAAGAAACCACAGACGGTTATACGTCCATACGGACTTGTGGAAAAGAACTGTCCACGAAGCCAGCCGACCTACTTGTATCTTCTTGTATTACAGGCCGTTACCTGCCTGTCCACAATTCCGTGCAGTTATCCACAGGCGGATATCAAGTAAGCTCCGACTCAGTTTTCTTCTTCGGCCGAGAGAGCCGTTTGCGTTTCCGTCTCAGGGGCGAGAAAGCCGAGGTTCGGTGGGCCGTCTTTCATGCTGCACGCACCACAGAACACCGCGCCCTCTTCAATCACCAGGGATTTCGTCCGCAGGTCGCCGTCCATCTCGCACTTGGCCTGCAACTCGATTTTTTCGCTGGTGTTGACGTTGCCCTTCATGGCGCCCGCGACGATTGCGCTCTCGGCTTCAATTTCAGCCTCGACCAGACCGGTCGATCCGACCGTAACACAGCCGGAGCAGATGATCTTTCCCTTGACCGTACCTTCCACCCGTAAGGCGCCTTTGATGTCCAGGGTGCCGGTAATCACAGTGTCTTTGCCGATAATGGTATTCATCAGGCCATCCGGTTCGCTAATGTTGTTCCTCTTCATATTCTGTTTCCAAAGGGTTTATAGGTTCATCATGGACCCGCACTTCGTAGTGGAGGTGCGGAGCCGTAGATTTTCCGGTATTTCCGCTTAACGCAATTCGACTTCCCACCATCACCTGATCACCGACTGACACCAACAACTCCTCGTTGTGGCCATAGAGGGTGCTGACTGAGTCGTTGTGTTGAATCACCAACAGCAGTCCGTAGGTGGAATCATACTCGGCAAAAACCACGGTGCCGATAGCGACCGCCAGTACCGGCGTGCCCTCGGCGCAGGCGATGTCGATCCCGGGATGATAGTGGCTGGAGTCCTCGATTTCGAAGTCCTGAGAGATGAAGCCCTGAATCGGCAAGCCTGCCGGCCAACTGAGATCGGGACCGACGGCGCGGTTCAGGATTGCCGAGGCCGGCTGATTCCATTGTGCAAAGAGAGTAGAGTCATCCGGAAGTTCGGGCAGTTTGTATTCGACGCCGGCTATTTCGGTTATCTGTCGAACAATCTCTCGGGCCTGTTCCATACTCTCCTGCAACATTTGAACCTTATATTGGTATCGGCGCAATTGTTCGTTTTCGGCAGCAAGTTTGTCGGTTTGCGCCGCCCGCCTGAGAACATCGGCATAGAACACGAAAAAGAGAACCTGTCCCACCAATAAAACGATTGCCGCCGCTACCGCCGCCTTGATGACCCACCGACGCACGCGATAACCATGGCGCGCCTCGGCGCCGTCGGGGATGAACATTATGGTTATGAACTGAGGCGGCTTCACTGGTCGGGTTGTCTTTCGCTAAACAGTTCTGAGTAGTGACGACAGAGGGTATCTCGCACTCCAGGCATCTAACCCACTCGATACTACTGGACGATCCTCTGAAATAGTTCCAGCAGTCGGTCGAGGTCTTCATCCGAATAATAATCTATCTCAATCTTCTTGCGTTTCAACCCGTGGTGGATCTTCACCGAAGTGCCCAGGGTCCGCTTGAGAAACGTTTCGGCCTCCACAAGGGCTGGCAGTCTTCGCTTCGGCTGCAACCGCCGCTTTCTGGTATGGCCCGCCCGACGTTCGACATCGCGAACAGAGAGGGACTCCTCTACGATACGCCGGGCCTGCTTGAGCATCTCGGCTTCACCCTCGAAAGAGAGAATGGCGCGGGCGTGGCCCTCGGTCAGTTGACCCTCGCGAAGCATTGTCTTGATACGATCGGGCAGGCTGAGAAGCCGCAGCAAATTGGTAACAGCGACGCGACTCTTGCCGACCCGGCTGGCCAGTTGCCCCTGGGTGAGACCGCATTTGTCGATCAGGGTATGGTATCCCTCGGCCGTTTCGATCGCATTGAGATCTTCGCGCTGCAGGTTCTCGACCAGAGCCAGTTCGAGCATGCCGGTGTCATCCATGTCGTCTCTCAGGACAACCGGGACCTCACTCATGCCGGCCAACTGGGCCGCTCGGAAACGTCGTTCACCCGCGATAATAACATAACCGGCGCCATCGGGCTTCACCACCAAAGGCTGCACCACTCCGTGTCGCTTGAACGATTCAGCCAACTGCTGCAGGGAGGTTTCGTTGAAATCTCGGCGCGGTTGCATCGGGTTGGGGGCAAGCTGATCAAGCGACACCATCCGCTGACGGGAATCACCGACGGCAGTATTGCTCTCTCCCGGAATGAGCGCTTCAATCCCTTTTCCCAGGACAACTTTGCTCATTGTGCCATTACCTCTTTGGTCAGGGCCATGTAATTCTCGGCGCCCGTGCTGAGAATGTCATACAAAATAATCGGTTTGCCGAACGAGGGCGCCTCGGACAGACGGACGTTACGACTGATCACGGTACTGTATACTTTGCTGTCGAAAAAACCGCGAACCTCCTCGGATACCTGGCGCGAGAGGTTGAGGCGACCGTCGAACATGGTCAACAGCACACCATCGATAGCCAGGTTCGGGTTCAGATGCTCCCGGACCAGTTTGATCGTGTTCATCAACTGGCCCAGACCTTCCATCGCATAGTACTCACACTGGATCGGAATAATCACTGCGTCGGCAGCGGTAAGAGTGTTGATTGTCAGCAGTCCCAGCGATGGTGGGCAATCGATAACGAGATACTGGTAGTCATCGACAATCGGCGCCAGCGCTGATTTTAGTCGCGATTCACGCGATATCATGTTGACCAGTTCCACCTCGGCGCCGACCAGCGAGATGGACGAGGGAATCAGGTTGAGGTATTCCAGTTCGCAGGCGAGGATAACTTGGCGGGCCGATTTGTGGCTAAGGAGGATGTCATAGACCGATGATTCGATGTTATTCTTGTCGATGCCAAGCCCGCTGGTGGAATTGGCCTGAGGATCCATGTCGATCAGGCAGGTTTTGCGTTCGGCGGCGGCCAGGCAGGAACTGAGGTTCACGGCAGTAGTGGTTTTACCGACGCCGCCCTTTTGGTTTGCAATGGCTATTATTCTGCCCAAGTAACACTCCTTGTTATCGCGAATCCTGCTATTTGGGAAGATAATACGAGGATACAGACTCAAGCGCAACAAAAACTATATCAGGTCAAGAGAGATTTCGAAAGAACGTTACAGGTCTGGGCGGTTCCTTTAGATCAAGCGTAAACAATTGGGTGACAGCGGAGAATTGATCGCGGTTGACGGCAAACTCCGGCTGTGAATAATAGACGAAAAGACCTGAGCGGTGCAGTGATTTGAAGATTGCCGTGAGGAGTTTTGGTGTCAGCTTCACATAGCGAAGGGTAACGAGATCAAATCTTGTTGAGGTGTCTTTGCCTGGAAAATCTTCGGCGACGATTTCGGCTTGAAGGTTCAACCCGGAGATTATGCGACCAAGGGCTGCCGCTCGTTTTTGTGTCCTCTCAAAAAGCCGCACTTGCTCGACTTCGATGACACCGGCTGCTGCGGCCGTCATGATCGGTATTGAGGGAAAACCTCCACCGGAGCCGATGTCCAGATAGCTCCGATAGCGCTTTTCTCCAACTAATTCCAGCGGCGCCAGGGACTCCGCGGCCAGGCGTCTGAGGTCGTCGCGCTTTGTTTCACGTGAAACAAGGTTGACTCGCTTGTTTTCCTCCGTCAGGAGATCGAAGAACAGTTCGAGTTTCCGGTCAGGATCATACTTACTAAAGAGATCTGTCGAACTTAGGTTGATCGGTGGGGACTCCTGAATCATGCCGGCACAACTCCGCGTCTCTTGAGGTGAACCGAGAGGATTGCAATATCACCCGGCGACACGCCCTCCAGTCGACCGGCCTGCCCCAGCGAGCTTGGCCGGAAGCGAGCCAGTTTTTCAATCGCCTCCTTCTTCAGGCCGACTATTCCGCGATAGTCAAAGCTGTCCGGGATGACCAACCCTTCCATTCGCTTGAATTTTTCAATCTCCCGCTGTTGTTTGTCCAGATAGCCACTGTATTTTATGAGAATGGCCGCCCGCTGCAGTGGCTCATAGCTATCCTGAAAACGATCGTCGAAACCTCTTGCCAAAGCCAATGCTTCATCAATCGATAGGTTGGGCTGCCGAATCAGGTTGGCCAGACTCACCCGGTCGGCTTTTTGGAAACGTTCGCCGGCCGAACCAAGATCAGCCACTCTGACTCGCTTTTTCTCCAGCAATGCCACCAACTCGTTGGTCCGGGTCTGGAGAGTTGAGAACTCCTCCACCTCATCACTCTCCACCAGGCCATACTTGTGGGCGTACCGAAAAAGCCGATCCCGCGCATTGTCCTCACGCAGCGCCAGGCGATACTCCGCCCGAGAGGTAAACATGCGATATGGTTCGGTAATCGTGCGCGTACACAGATCATCAATCATCACTCCGATGTAAGCCTCCGACCGGTCGAGAATGAAGGGCGGCGCCTTTTCCAAATACAGCGCAGCATTCACCCCAGCCATCAATCCCTGGGCCGCTGCCTCTTCGTAACCCGAGGTGCCGTTGATCTGCCCGGCGAAGAACAGGCCGTGAACGGATTTCGTCTCCAGGGAAGGTTTGATCTGGCTCGGTGGGCAGTAGTCGTACTCAATAGCATAGCCCGATTGCGTGATCACCGCCTGCTCCAGCCCGCGCACCGTTCTGATAGCCACTTTCTGTATGTCCCGTGGCAGCGCCGTCGCAAAGCCGTTGGGATATATCTCGTTAGTGCCGTTCCCTTCGGGCTCCAGAAATATCTGATGTGATTCTTTATCAGGGAAGCGATGAAACTTGTCCTCGATTGACGGGCAGTAACGCGGCCCGGTGCTGCTTATCTGACCTGAGAAGATCGGCGATTGATGCTGGTTGGCCGAAACCAGGCGTTTGGTTTCATCGGTGGTGTAAGTCAGGTGACATGGTACCTGGTCGAACTGGCGGCGAGGTGAACGACATGAGAAAAACGGTATCGGTACTTCACCCGGTTGAGGTTGGCATAGCGACCAATCGATTGTATCGCCGTCCAGCCGTGGCGGCGTACCGGTCTTCAAGCGTCCTACCTCGAAACCGAGCTCGCGCAGGGATTCTGAGAGTCCATAAGCTGCCGGTTCACCCATGCGGCCAGCCTCGATTTTCTCCTCGCCGATATGGATCAGCCCTGACAAGAACGTTCCGGAGCACACAATCACCGCCCCGGCGCTGATTTGCCGGCCTGATACGGTCTGGACTGCTGCCACTGAGCCGCCACGGACGGTTATTCCATCCACGATATCTTCGATGATTTCAATACCCTCAGTCCGTTCGACGTAGTCACAGACGAACTGAGTATACTCCACTCGATCGGCCTGCGCCCTGGTTGACCAGACGGCTGGTCCACGCGACAGATTGAGCCGTCTGAACTGTATCCCGGTAGCGTCGATGGCTTCCGCCATAAGGCCGCCAAGTGCATCTATCTCTTTTACAAGCTGTGACTTACCGATACCTCCTATGGCCGGATTGCAGGACATCAGAGCCAGCCGTTTGGCATCCATGGTCACAATTGCCACCCGACGATCCATCCGAGCAGCCACTAGCGCCGCCTCAACCCCGGCATGACCACCGCCGACAACTACTATGTCATAGTCAGGTTCTGTCATTATTCGACGATCTTACGGTTTTGGCGTCATTGGCAATTTCCTGCGGCAGAGAGCCAAAAAACAGGTTTACCTCCCCTGTCCGGAGGCTCTTCAGACCCAGCGTGAAACCGCTGCTCTGTGGGCCGATCTGAAGATCACCCCACCACAACGGGGGCACGCCAATATCATAATCACGATTCGTCATTACTGGGCTACCATACTGTTAAGACAACCAATACGAACTGCGGCCGAAGGCCGAAAAACAGGTTTACCTGTTTCATGTGAAACCTACTTGCCGATACAGAATTTCGAGAAAATCTGATCAAGGATCTCCTCATTGTATATTTTCCCAGTGATTTCGTCCAAGGCATCAGCGGCCAAGCGCAATTCGAAGACGACCAACTCAGGTGACTCATGGCACCGCAGCAAACGAGCCGCTAGTTTCATCTGCCGAGCGGCAGTCTGTAGTTTTTGGCGATGCCGCGCCGAAGTCACCACCAGCCCGGAGGTGAGATCAGGCATGGACGAATGAACTTGTCGGGCCAGCCTCTGCACGAATTTCGGAAAACCCCTGCGTGCAAGACAGGAGATCTGAATCAGCTCATCCGAGTCCGAATTCCCATCCTCAAGGCTCTTGGTTAGTAGGTCGATCTTATTACCCACCAACAGCCTACGACGCACCTTGAGGTGCGACAGGTCGGATCGTGCCTCCGAGCGCCATCTTTTGCGCGACACATCTACGATCCACAACAGCAGGTCGCAATCTGAGACTAACTGCCTTGCCACCTGTTGCCCGGCCTTTTCGACCTGGCCGCTATGGAGCCGGAGCCCGGCGGTATCGATTATGTTGACGGGCACGCCGTCAACATCGATCCACTCCGAGAGGTAGTCTCGCGTGGTCCCTGGAGTTGGCGCCACAAGTGCCCGCTGCTGCTTAAGGAGCAGGTTGAACAACGAGGATTTGCCGGCGTTGGGTCGACCCGCAATAACCAGCTTGAATCCTTCACGAAGGATACGTCCTGAGTCATAGCTCTTATTGAGGGCGCTGATCGTTGAGATCAGTTGGCTGAGGGCATCAGCGTTGCTCCGATGCTCTTCCGGTGAGATATCCTCCTCCGGGTAGTCAATGGAGGCTTCGATTTCCGCAAGTATCTCCACCAGCGCTTTTCGGAGTGTCTCGATGTGCTCCGCGTATGCTCCCGACAGATGCTCCCGTGCCACATTTAGCGAGGTCTCGGTGTTGGCGGCTATAATCTCCGCGACCGCCTCGGCTCGGGTCAGGTCCAGACGTCCGTTCAGGAAAGCCAGACGCGTGAACTCGCCCGGTTCTGCGGCTCGCGCGCCCGACGTTAACAACTGATCCAGCAACAGCTTAACCACCTCAGAGCCGCCGTGGCAGTATATCTCCGCCTGACTCAAACCTGTATATGAACGCCCCGCTGACATGTATACTGCCATGACTTCATCAAGCCGCTCGCCGCTGCTGCCACAAAACCAGCCGGTCCGCATCTGAAAAGGACGCCATGCCACCTGACTTCCACGGGAGGATTTGAAATGTCTTTTGAGAAGCCTCAGACTACGCTCGCCGGCGATCCGGACAGCGGCAATGCCGCCTTGTCCCGGCGGCGTGATCACGGCGGCGATGGTGTCGCCGTCCAACAGGTCAGAGTTTTTTTTTTCGGCGGCATGGCCTACGTCGTCATAATTTCTGTATTCTTTCGACGCTTGAACAGCACGTAGTCAAGCAACGAGAAAACCGAGAAACACACCCAGTATAGCACCAGTCCGGCCGCGAACTTATAGAAGATGAAACCCATGAACAGCGGCATGATGTAGCCAATCATCTTATTCTGCGCCGTACTGGGCATGGTCAGTTTCTGCGAGAGGAACTGCGCGACCACCATTATCACAACCAAAATCATGTAGGGATCGGTGAGGCCCGATGCCCCGCGCGACAAATCATTAATGAACCAGACGAAGGGTGCGTCGCGAAGCAGGATGGTGGAGCGGAAAACACTGAAGAGCGCAAAAAACAGTGGCATCTGCGGCAACATCGGCAGGCATCCGGAGATGGGATTAACGCCATGCTTTTTGTAAAGCTTCATCATCTCCTTGTTCACGGCCTGCGGGTTCTTTTTGTGCTTGACCTTGAGTTCTTCGATTTTCGGTTGCAGATCACGCATCGCCTGCATTGACTTGAACGATTTCATGGACAACGGCAGCGTGATGATCTTCACCAGAAGGGCGAACAGGATTATGACCAAACCGTAGTTCGGAACATAATCGTACATGCGCGGCAACACCCAGATGATGGCGATGGCGAACGGTTTGATGATCCACCCGACGAATGGCGTGGTGCCGATGTCGAGCATGTCTTCCAGCCCGACATTGTACTCAGAAAGCAGCGTGTAATCGAGCGGACCGACAAAGACGGTGACACTGTCGTGCAAGGTGTCCACCCCGGCAAACTCCATGACCATCCCGGCGGTGATGCGACGCGCTTCGATGCTGCCTTCAGGGGTGGAAACATTAAACTTCTCACCGTTCGCAAACACACTTGAAACTTCACGGTGAGGGATGAGCACCGCTGCAAAATACTTCTCGCGCAGACCGACCCAGGAGGTCTGGCCGTCCATGGTCTGTCTGAGTTTGCCGTCCTCGAAGTCGTCCAACGTCTCGCGCGAGCCGGCCTGCATCGTGACCGCTTCCATCAGCTCGTAATCCGATTGTGGTTGCGGTTCGGTCACGCCGAGCGGTGTATTCCAGGCCAATCGATACTGTCGCTCGAAGCCCAGATTCCGAGTACCGAGGAGACTCAAAGTCAAATCATAATGGTAGGCATCAGGGTAGAATCTAAGCGTTCTTTGAATCTGCCCGCCGCTGCCATTGTCATAAGTGTACACCACTTCGACTGTATCGCGGGTGGCGTCATAGTGACCGGGTTGGAGGTTCGATGTAAAGGGGATCCGCGCCGTCGAAAAAGTGCCGCCGGCAAAAGTCGCCGTCGGGGTAGCTTCAATGGCGTCGGGGAGCATCTCGATTATTTGGCCGTCGCGATAGGTAAAATCACGTAACTTAAGCGAGACCGGACCGCCACCGTAGCTGCTAAGAACCACCTCGTATTTGTTGGTCACTACAAAAATGGTGTCGCGTCCGAGGCTGTCGGTTGATTCCACAGGTGTAGGGACAAGCCGCTCAGCCGGTTGCCGTTCGATCTCAGTCTCTACCTGCTGCTCTGCCTCCGCCCAGTCAGGCGCTACCCGGGCGGAATCAGCCTGTATCGTGGTCGGTTCCGGTACCGGTTCGACCAGCCCTAAGAACTCAAGTATCTGGCCGTAGAATACAATTGCAACGATCAGCAATATGACCAAAGGTAGCGTTTTCTTGTCCAATTTTGCCTTCCCTGTCTGAATCTTCCTGTTATACTCAGTCCATCCGTGAGTTTACTCAACCGGGTCATAGCCAGGCTCATGCCACGGGTGGCATCGGAGCACCCGCTTGACACTCATTATGCTCCCGCGCCATGCTCCGTACTTCCGTAGCGCGTCCTGCGCGTAATGGGAGCATGACGGGTCAAAACGACAGCCATTACCGAAAATGGGCGATAGACTGTATCTGTAGAGGTCAATCAACAGGATGAGAATGCCTGCAACCAACCCCACCTTAGTTGAGGGCATCGTTGATGTGTTCGATTGTCTGATTGATTTCTGCACGTAACTGCCTAAAGTCAGTTTGGGCGGAACCCCGACGGGGCAAGATACCAAGTCTCACCGGTTCTTTCAAGCCGCCTCGACATAAGCGAATCGCTTCGCGAAGGCGACGTTTGATGCGGTTTCGCTCAACCGCCGATCCCAATGCGCGCCCTACAAAGACGCCGTACTGGAAACGATCCGATGGCTGCCATACACAAGCCAGGCTGTTGCAGGTATGCCGTCGGCCGTCTCTGAACAATCGCTCTATATCGCGGCGACTTTTCAAGCAGGTAGCCCTTGGGAGCCTATTTCTTCCGGCCAACACTTACGGTCAATCTCTTGCGACCCCTGGCCCGGCGCCGCGCCAGCACTCGCCGGCCGCCTTTGGTGGCCATGCGTGATCTAAAGCCGTGGTCGTTCAGCTTCTTCCGGTTCGATGGTTGAAATGTTCGTTTCATTAATACGCAATCCTCATCAAATAAAGTTTACCAATATAACTATTCACACCAACTCGTCAAGGCAATTCAGGTTTTGTGTCAAGGCAGGCTCTTTGCACTCTTCGTTGGTTTCCCCTTTTCCGACCGCCAGTCCATAGCTCCCTGCTTTCAATCGGCCATAACGGAAACCAGTCCGCCAGTGTTGCGGTCCATTTTGACGTTGCCAACCATTATTATAACAGCTTACTTTGAGAGAAGAAACAAATTCAAAGGAAATCGTGTCGTCCGACTCTGGCCTTAAGATCCATCGGTGGACTGATACAGTTAGACTGGAGCGTTCGGTTATTTCTACGGTACATGCCGCACTCCTGTGTGGAGATCGGTAGAGGAACGAAGTAGCGGCAGGAACTGACATGGAACCTGACGACGACAAGACACGCACCCGCGTATCCTTGACCAAGGGCACGATGGTATCGCACTACCGGATTGTCGAGAAGATCGGCGCCGGTGGTATGGGTGAGGTGTACCTGGCCGATGACACCAAGCTCAAGCGTCAGGTGGCGCTGAAGTTCCTGCCGACGCATCTGTGCCAGGATAACAATTGTCGTGAGCGCTTCAAGCGCGAGGCGCAGGCGGTGGCGAAACTGAGCCTCTGCGCCACCACATTTTTCCTGTGAACGGTTCTTTGACCGAGTAACTCTGCCGATACATCAACAAAAGAGCAGAATACGATTCCGGGATCATGCGACAATTCGCACGCATTGGACAGGGCTACCAAGGAGTTACGAAACAATGGAACAGCGTTTATTACCGAGAAGACAGTTGATATTCTATCCCGCGGTTTACAGGAAAGGCAGCAGGAAGATTCTGGGCCGGGTGGTCGACATCACCACCGAAGGGATGCGAATACTGAGCGAAACACCGGTGGCTGCCGGCAGTCACAAACTGCGCATGGAACTACCCCGCTACCTCCCCGAAGACGAAAAGGTCGTCTTCACCGCCGATGCTGTCTGGAGCGGTAGCGATGTCAACCCGGACTACCAATGCACCGGCCTTCGCATCACCGATATTTCCAAGCGTGATGTCAGACGTATCGAGTACCTGATCGGCCGGTCGTCGTTTCAGGGTTGAGCACTGCTATCAGACGGGGCTGAGCATACCCGAGAGTACCGTTACAAAAAAACGCAGGCCCATTGAGAACCTGCGTTTTGTTTGACGATCAAACGAAAGCCTGACAGCTTAGGCCGGCGGGGGGGGTTGCTCTGCAGGCACGCTCGGTTCAGCTTGCAGTTTGTCCAGTTGTTTCTGCAAGCGGTCCTCAAGGTCAATGATGTAGGTATCATCATGATACACTGTCGTTTTGAACTTGGTCATCTCCTTCAGTTCCGCAATAACCGAACAGATGGCGCCAACGCCGTCGATGATGGTAGACATGGCGTAAGCGGCGTCGCCTGAGGGATCATTGATCTCCCCCTTGTTGATCTTCAACTCAATCAACTGCGCCCGTCCAAGAATGGTTGCGGAGGCGTTATTGATGTAGTGATTGAAAGTCGCCGTGATAGTTTTGAGCGTCTCCAGGGAGGCCTTCTCCATCTGGGCGCGGGCCACTTCCTGATGCATGCGGCGGTTCTCGCTGAGCAGGTTCTCGACAGAGAGATAGTGGCTGTAGATGATGCGGTTCGCTTCGATAAGTAGTTCTTCGGGTGAACCGATATCAATTTCGAGAAACCTCGCCTCTTCAATAAACGCCGACAACAGGTCTTCCTGCAGTTTGACCAGACGCGGCGCGGGAAGCTCCAGAGCGGCGGCCAGTGTTTCTTTGTGGCCGGCCTCGATGGCTAGTTCAGGTCGTGCTTTGGCAATGGTGAACCGTGAGATCAGGTTGGCCAGGCTGATGATCTGAGCCGGCCTCAGTTCCGGATCATTGTTCTGAGTAAGAATCTGACTGTGGTGATAGCCGACCGCATCACAAATCACTGACGGTACGCCCCACTGCTCGAGCAGAAACTGGCCGACCCGGGCATGGTTGGTTCCCCAGATGCGCTCTTCCAGTTCGGCGATGTCCTCACCGGCTTCAACCTGTTTCCATATTCGCTCGAATTTATCCGGAAACGATTTTTCCAGAATCAGGATACCGATATCGTGCAACAGACCGCATATGAACGCCTCCTCCGGGTAGGCGTAGCCGCTCTCGCGTGCAATCATGCGGGCCGCCATAGCCACCTCCAGCGAGTGCCGCCAGAAGCGCTGCCGATCGATCGTAACCTGCCACTTGCCCGATAGATCGTAAATCGAGGTGGATAGAGCCAGAGCCGAAACCGCCCGCATCCCCAAAGTCATGACAGCCTGGGTCATGGTTGTGATCTCCCGCCCCGCACCATAGTAGGGACTGTTGACGATCCGCAGAACTCTGGCCGTCAAGGCCGGATCTCGGGAAAGCACCTCGGCCAAATCTCTGGTGGAGGCGTTGTCGTCTCTGACCACGCGCAACACCTCAGAGAGGGTCTGCGGCAGCGAGGACAGTTCTTTGTGGTCCTTCAGAATCTGTTGGAAGATGTCATTGTCCATATTGTTCCATCAATAATCGGCTTTAATACATGTATCGGTCGCAAGCCGATCCTGTTGAGACCGATGGGCAGAAAAACGCCGAGATTGGTCAGTAGGGCGGCATCCCATATGCGCTAACTTAGGCAGCATCCGGTAGCATCCGGTAGCCCACCCAGAGTGAAGCCAGAGGCGGAACGCCGGGTGGGGACACATATTTCGTGGTCTCTGTCGACTAAGGTTAGCGCGTATGGGCAGGATCCCTGCGATGCCGCCGAAACAAGCAGTTTTGTAGGTCAGGTTCCTTGGAACCTGACAGTAGTCGTCAGGATCGCAATCCGCCGCGGCGGACTGACCTACAGGAGCATCCTTCGACTCCCAGGCTGTGTCGCAATAGGGTTTTTAGTTGAGTATGGATTACATAGTCGATATGTTGTGGTTCAATCAAGATAGGTAGTGAGGATATTGAAATGGCATATCGATTTGGCAAACGTCATGAGCAGTCTCTT
>JAUWIB010000119.1 GCA_030605565.1 bacterium | reverse complement strand
ATTGATACCCGCCGCCAACTGTGCGAGTGTAACCAGACCAACCCCCGATTCAAACGATGAACTGATCACCACCTCCACGCCGCGCCCGATAGCTACGCGTGCAAACTGCGCCGCCCGTTCCAGTCCGAGCATGGTAGGCTTGAGCACAATTGCCTTGATGTTATGACAGCGATGCAAATCCTCAGGCTTGATGATCTGTAGAGTCTCATCCAGCGCCAACGGCAATGGTGGCTCAGATGCTTCCAGAAGAACCTGCAAGTCGGCCGCAGACGACAGCGGCTCTTCAATGTAGTCGATATCGCACTCGTGTACGGCCTCAGCGAACTGTGCGAACTCACTGAGACTGTAGCGCCGGTTGGCGTCCAACCGCAAGATAGCATCCGGGCCGATCCGTTGTCGCACCTGCTGAGTTAGCCGAATGTCGTCGTCCACAGCACGCCGACCCACCTTGAGCTTAAAGGCACACCAACCCTCGTCGCGGAGTATTCCCGCTCGTTCCAGAATCTCCGACTGCTCCCCGGTGAGCAGGGCGTTGACAGTGATTTTGTCCAGCGGATGATCCGAAATCAGCCGACACAACGGCACACCTCGCTGTGACGCTATTAACGACAATGTCGCAGCCTCGAATCCAAACCGCACCGATGGCGACAGGTCGTACGCGCCAAGCCATGTCTCGAAACCGCCGGACAATTCTTCCAGGTTGTCGGGGATAACAGCATCCGTCACCGAGAACCGCAAGCGGGTCAATTGCTGCTCGGCATCGTCGAGTGACTCGCGACTGAAACCGACCAACGGTGCTACTTCGCCAAAGGCAGTGCAGCCGGTTTCATCTCTCAGTTCGACAATAATTCCCCGGCGGCATTGAAGCGAGTGACCACCGAGATCGAGAGGTTTCGATAACGGTAGACTATAGCGATAAAGGCGCATGGATGCGATTTTCATAGCGCCCACCCGATTGAAAACAAAACGCTGTATAACAGCAAAAGCTTGCCGGTGGCTGCCAGCACACCGTTGAGAGCGGTCCCATCGGTTGAGGTCAACGCCGTACGAAAGGCCGGGATGGCAGCGAACGCGGTGGCCATGGCCAATAGCGAAAACGGGTGGTCTCCGGTCCAGATGTACAGCGCCGGTGACGCCGCGCAGGCGGCCAGCACCGCGACGATATATTCGCAGCGAGCGAAACATCGCCCCAAGCGAACAGCCAGCGTTCGTTTGCCCGCTTGACGGTCGCTATCGATATCGCGTAGATTGTTGATGGTCAGAATCGCCACCGAGAACAAACCCGGAGCCAAACCGGCGACGACAACGACCGCATTAATATCGAGCATCTGGACGTAATACGTTCCCCCCACCGCTACCGGTCCGAAGAAAATCAGCACGAAGATATCCCCCAGCCCGTGATACCCGAGCGGATAGGGTCCGCCGGTGTAGAGCACGCCGAACAGAATTGACGACAGACCGATAATGACGATCGGCCAGCCGCCGCGCCAGACCAGATAGCAACCGATCAGCAACGCCAGGCCGAAAGCAATCATGGCCGCCTGCTTCATGGCCGATGGTTTGATTAGCCCGGCTTGGGTGAGTCGTGTTGGTCCAAGCCGGACCCCGGCGTCAGCTCCCTTGACATAATCGTAGTAGTCGTTGGCGAGGTTGGTCCCGATCTGTATCATGACCGCCCCGAACAATGCCGCCAGCGCCGGAAGGAAAACCGTAGCGCCGTCGGCCTGCGCCATGGCTGCGCCGATCACAACCGGTGCAATAGCGGCCGGCAGGGTCTTGGGGCGTGCCGCCAGCCACCAGAGTTTCATTTGCGATTCTGCCACGTCAAGAATTGCGCCCTTGATCTCATGTGCTTGTCAGAAGACCCAGTTACTTCTTGTTTTCAATAACATACCTAATCTCGGAAATAGAGTGTTTACAGGCAGCCATGATCTCAGCACCACCGAACTCACTAGAGGAATATAGTTTCTCATGTTCTTCAAGAATCGGGATTGACTTTTCCCCACCTATTCTCGCCAAGCGCTGTATTATGAATACTCTGACTTCGTAGTCAAAGGGGCCTACAGACGCGGACGACAAAAATCCCGATCGCTCGAGCAACTTGATGTACTTATCTTCGCTCTCCTCACCGAAGTTATTTCTAACGAATTCGTCTACGGTCACCATACTCTACTTCCTCATATTCCTAAACATAGTATCGAACAACATCTTTCCATGCGGGTATAGCCCGCCAAATGTACGACGAGTGGATCACTCCGTTGGGTCGAACTCAAATGCTCACTGGAGTACATCGCGAATCAACCTATGTCCAACTTTGTTCCAAGTGATCTGACGCATCACGGCTGACGCGGGAACTTGGAGAAATCCGGCTTACGCTTTTGCACATAGGCGTCACGACCCTCCTGACCTTCTGCTGTCATGTAGAACAGCATGGTCGCATTACCGGCCAACTCCTGCAGTCCGGCCTGACCGTCGCAGTCGGCGTTCAAGGCCGCCTTGAGACACCGAATCGCCATGGGGGAGTTCTCCAGTATCTCGCGACACCATTTGACAGTCTCCTCCTCCAGACGGTCCAGCGGCACCACGCAATTGACCAACCCCATCTCAAGCGCCTGCTGAGCATCGTACTGACGACAGAGGAACCATATCTCCCGCGCCTTTTTCTGTCCGACAATCCGCGCCATGTAGCTGGCGCCGTAGCCACCATCGAAAGAGCCGACCCTGGGACCGGTCTGCCCGAACACGGCGTTGTCGGCGGCAATGGTCAGATCGCACATCATGTGCAAAATCTGTCCGCCGCCAATAGCGTACCCCGCCACCATGGCGATCACCGGTTTGGGACAGGTTCGTATCTGGCGCTGAAAGTCAAGCACATTCAGGTGGGCGACACCATCGTCGTCGACATAGCCGGCATCACCTCTGACAGTCTGGTCGCCCCCGGAACAGAACGCCTTGTCTCCCTCGCCGGTAATAATGATCACGCCTATCTGCGCATCCTGACGAGCATCCTCAAAAACCCGAGCCATCTCGAAGACCGTCCTGGGTCGAAAGGCGTTGCGCTTCTCCGGACGATTGATAGTGATCCTGGCGATACCTTCAGCCTTGTGGTACCTGATATCATCGTAAGTTCCGGCGTCTTTCCATTTTATCGCGGCCATAGATAACTCCATGTTCAAGACATCAGAAAATCCCGCACCAGACTGCCGAAAAGGCGCGGTTGTTCCCAGTGTACGTTGTGCCCGGCGTCCGGCACTACTCGCAACTGCGCGACCGGACATCGTTCGGCCATTGCGCGACCGATAGCACTAAACTTAGCATCTTTTTCGCCCACGATCAAGAGCAGCGGCGTCGTCAATTGATCGAGGTTTTCCCACAACGACGGTTGCGCTCCCGTGCCCATTCCCTGAAGCGACAAACCCAGACTCCGAGGATCATTGTTCAGGCGTCGAGCGATGAGCGCCTCCAACATCTCCGGTCTCGAAGACATCGACGCGAACAACGGCTGCGCGTACCATTCGAGCAGGAACTCCTTCAGAGGCTGCGAAATCATGCGCACGGCTAACAGGGCGTCTTGAGCTATTCGAGCCTTTCGCTCCGCCACTGTCTTGAGACCGGGCGAGGCCGATTCCAGCACAATCCGGTTGATGCGATCCGGGTAGTGAACGGCAAGATACAACGCCAACCGTCCCCCCATCGAGTAGCCGACCAGGTGCACCGAGGGGAGTTTCAGTTTGTCGAACAGCCGCACAATCTCGGCGGCACAGTTGTCCATCCGGTAGCTGTCGACGTCACCCTGAACGATGGTTTTGCCATGACCGGGCAGATCGATAGCTAACACCTGAAACCCTGACTCTATCAGTGGCTCGGTTATCTCACCCGTCCAGTCATCCGCCGCTCCCATGAAGCCGTGCAGCATTACCACTGTCGTCTGTTTCGGGTCACCGTATTGACGGTAGTGGAACTGTATGGATCTATGGCCTGTCATTCAGAACTCTGGAGTGGTTTGAGCCGCCTCCGAGAGCAGCTTTCGATATAGGTCACGAGTGCTCTCTCGGTTGGTTTTCACTTCGATCAACGAAGGACGTTCCGACCCAACAGTTCTCCGATAGCACTCCACGAACTCGTCCGGTGTCGTAGGCGTATGATACTCCAATCCGAACTGCCTGGCGCTCGACGCAAAGGTCAACCCGTGCGGTGTTGTGAAGTACTTCTCGAAAATATCTTCACGCTCCGCCACTGGCAGGAGCGAAAAGATGCCACCGCCATCGTTGTTAATCAGCACGATAGTCATCGGATGCTCCAGCGACCGAACGATGGCCAGCGAGTTGAGATCGTGCAACAGCGTCAGATCACCCAGCAGGAGCGTCACGGGACGTGCCAGTCCGACCGCGTACCCCGCCGCCGTGGCGATAGTGCCGTCGATCCCGCTGGCGCCGCGATTGCACGCCATCGGTGGCGTTTGTGTAACCGACTTTTTGGTAAAATCAGCGAAGCTGTCCATCAGGCGAATCGACAGGCTGTTGCCGACGAACAAACCGACATCATCGGGAATGTTCTGCGAGATCAGGCGCGCGATACCGGGTTCACTAAGATCGCGACCGCCCACTGTAGTGCGCTGCACAATCGAAGCGACCCGCACCGAGGCCTGCCGCAGTTGCCTCTTGAGGTCGAACTCCCCGGCGGTTGTAACCAACGGGATTACAGCTTCACAGAATGCGACCGGCGAACATTCAAATCGGTGCGTCACCATGTGCTGCCAGTCGTGGCGGTACGGATGATCGACTACGTGCAGCAGTTCATCGAAGGACGCCACCTTAAGAAACGTCATCAACCGTTTCGATACTACTCGACCACCGAGATGCAGCGCCACAGCCGGACGGGCGATTCTCCAGGCATCGACCGACTGTAACAGGAGGTCATAGTACGGAATGATGTTATCCACATCGGCCCCGAGTCTCAGCCCCGATGAAATATCGGGCAATACCGGCCATCCGAGATGCCGAGCGAACCGTTCGACCGCAGTGCGCTCCGTGTCATTCGAAAGTCGGCCTACCACGAGCAACCCGGACGCTGCCGAGTTTATGATGTCGCTCGCGTGCTTGAGTTGGTCATCGCCGAGTACGGTCTGTCGCGGCTCGTAGGTCGTGAACGGCCGCTGCCGACCACGCCAGGTCGCCAGAGCAGAACTGTCGGATAGAGCTGAATCGGTATGAGGGCCCGGCAAAAGCGGTTCGCGAAACATGCAGTTGAGATGCACCGGCCCGGCCGGACTTGAGTGTGCGCGATGGACTGCCTGGTCAATCATGGTCAGGATGGATTCCGGAAGGACATTCTTGTCAGGACACGGCACGTCGAAATGCCATCGCGTATAATGACCGTACAGATTCAGTTGGTCAATGGCCTGGTTGGCGCCACAGTCGCGAAGTTCCGGCGGGCGATCGGCGGTCAGGAGAATCATGGGAACCATGTCCATAGAGGCTTCCACCACGGCTGGTAGATAGTTGGCGGCGGCCGTTCCCGAAGTGCAAATCAGCACCGCCGCACGACCGGTAGCGCGGGCATAACCGAGAGCATGATAGGCCGCCGCGCGTTCGTCATGGAAGATACGTCGCTTGGCCGTTGGGTGATCGGCCACCGCGATCGTGAGCGGAGTGCATCGCGCACCGGGCGACAGGCAAAACTGTTCGACTCCGCAGCGCACCAACTCCTCAATCATCAATTCGCCCGCATGGAGATTGTAGGCACCTGTTTGATCGGACATATCAGTTCAGGGCAGCAAGAAAACCGGACAGCTTACTGTCGATCTCGCGCCACTCCTCTTCGGCTGAAGAGCCTTGTACAATTCCAGCGCCGGAGTACAGATGCAACTTGCGGCCATCGACCAACCCGGAACGAATCCCGACGGCAAATTCAGCAGCGTCATTGCCCACCCATCCCACCGGAGCAGCGTACCAGCCGCGATCAAATGATTCCAGCTTCTCTATCAGCGGTATCGCCCTCGAAGTCGGTACGCCACCTACCGCGGAGGTCGGATGCAGACTCGTGAGTATCGCGGAGTCGTCGTAGCCGTCGGCCAGTTCACCTTCCAGTCTGGTGACCAGGTGCTGAACACGCGCCAGTTTCATCAATGAACCGGCGGCGTCACCCTCGACCGTTCTCCAGCGTCGGCAGATTTGTTTCAGCACTCGCGTAATATCATTTACTACAAAGGCATGCTCGTAAACATCCTTCTCGCTGGCCAGGAGTTCTCGGCCAATGCGAGTGTCCTCATTTGAAGTCGCCCCTCTCGGCCGGGTGCCGGCGACCGCCTCGGATTCGATATAACGACCGACGCGCCGGTACAGCCGTTCCGGCGAGGCGCCAACAAAAGTCGCCGACCCTGAAAACTGAAAACAGAAATGAAAGCAACCGGTCGAATGCGCTTTCAGATGGCGCAACAACTGCAAGGGGTCCGGGGCAACGTCGAACTCCAGCGTCGTGCGACGAGCCAGCACAACCTTTGACAACTGGTCGTTGTTCACTGCCTTGAGGATTGCCTCCACGCCCGCCTGCCACGCCGCGCGGTCCGGCAGATCGATTCGCCCAATTTGAGAAGGCGAGATTGGTGAACTATTGTCGATTGTGAACGTAACATTCTTTAGCGCCTTGATTAGTTCGGCTCGTCGCCCACGATCTGAGAAAGGCGCCAGATTGCACACGAACTGGCTTTGCCCGTCCTTACGATACAGTTCAAACCTCGGCAGCATGAAACGACCCGGACCGAATCCGTTCCATTCGTTATCGGAGTCGCCTTGTCCATCGTGGAACCGGTAGCCGCCATAGTATCTCAGTGGCTCAGACTCCGGGGTCAGCATCTTCCGGAGGCGCGACAGTTCCGTACCAAGTACGTCCCCAGGGTTGGCATTAATCTGATCGGCCACGCCGATTCCAGCCGTTTCAAAAGCACCGGCACGATCGGACCAGTACAGACGATCGGTCGCAACCTGCCCTTCCAACCAATGAAGCGGATCGATCGCGGGGAGTCCAACCGACAATCGAATCGGGCGAGACTCAGACTGCTCGACGGAGGGTGCAGAGCAAAGAGTGGATTCAATCAGTTCGGCCATAGCAGGCAAGGCCTGCGAAAACTCGCTAACCCTGATCTGTTCAGCAGTGAGAACCATCAGTCCGTTCCGTCACCTTCGGTGTTGAGTTGTGACACGTCAGAGGCAGGTTCCTTCTGCCCCTGATAGATAGTCGCGACGCCAAGAGTGAGTGGATGAGCATGCACGTCGGCAAAACCGACTGCCACGATCAACTCACAGAACTCCGATCCGTACGGGAAGTTCTCCACCGAGCGGTTGAGATAGCGGTAAGCGGCGGCATCACCAGACAAAAGCCTCCCAATCACCGGCATAACACACCGAAAGTAAGCCAGGTAGCAGCGACGCAAGAACGAATTGGTCGGCAGCGAAAACTCAAGCACCAGCAAACGGCCACCCGGCTTGAGGACCCTGTGGAACTCGCGCAGCCCTCCGATGGTGTCAGCGAAATTGCGTATACCAAAAGCGATCGTAACAGCATCGAAACTAGCGCCTTCAAAGGGCATAGTGACACCGTCGGCGCGCACCAGCGACAGCTTTTTGCACTGTCCGCCTTCTTGTAGTTTTGCCTGACCCATCCGGAGCATCCGCTCTGCCATATCCAGTCCGACCCCCAGTTCGATACGATCACAATGCTGCACCAGAGACAACAGCGAATCGGCTGTACCGGTGGCCACGTCCAGAATGTGAAGATTCTTTGTCGACGGCAAGCACTCGGCCATCCGTCGCCGCCAAGTCACATCGCACCGAAGCGAGAGTAACCTGTTCAGAAAATCGTAGCGGTGAGCGATCCGGTCGAACATCCGCGCATTGTCACGCTGTTGCGCAGCGGTCGATTCGTCCGCGGATATTTGGCTTATGTTGGCCGGCTCCTTCTTGGGCACAGTATGAGATTTCGCTTCCATATTTCGACTCACCCGGGGACACAACGGCCCATCCCACAGAGCAGGGTCAATATACCGATTTCGGCATCGAATACAAGTACCCGTTTGTCCGGCCAGGATTCTGCGCGACAGTCGGTCTCTCACCGCTCGGCCAAATGCACCTTGCCCGTACAGATTCGTTTTTGTACTATTCATTAGATGAAATCGTGGATAGGAGACAAAGATGTTTCACAAGATTGATGAATTCACTGAGGTCTGGGGGAAAACCTCCACCAACACGTTGAAGATGCTGCACGCGCTGACCGATGAGTCGCTGAACCAGGCGGTCGCGGATGACCATCGCACCCTGGGGCGAATCGCCTGGCATATCACCATGACCATCCCGGAAATGGCCGAACAGATGGGTCTTGATTTCGGCGGTTTCGAATGGGAACAACCTGTACCCAAGATTGCCCAGGAGATCGTCGATACTTATTTGAAACTGGCCAAGACACTGATCGATCGCGTCAAGCTGGATTGGGACGATGATGTCCTGACCTCAGAGGTCGATATGTACGGCGAGAAGTGGCAGCGAGGGTTCGGACTGCGGGCGCTGGTCGAGCACGAGATCCATCACCGTGGTCAGATGACGGTGCTGATGCGCCAGGCGGGCATCAGAGTGCCGGGACTGTACGGTCCGGCCAAGGAGGACTGGGCGGCTTTCGGCCAGGAGGAACCGCCGGTATAGAGCGCGGTTCTGAAGTACAACTAATAGACGACCAACAATACAGCCGCCCCTGCATCAGCAGAGGCGGCCATTTTGTTAGCACAGTATCAACGCAGTCGCCGATAAGAGAGGCAATGCTTATTGCGGACAATCAGCACAGTCGCAGCGACAGGGTGGCGGGCCACCAGTGAACATGTAGTCAACCAGATGAACCAAGTCTGCTATGTCGATGGAGCCGTCACAGTTCACATCCGCCTCCTCGAAGCACGGCGGCGCCGGACCCTGGTTGAACATGTAGTCAACCAGGAACACCAGATCCGCTATGTCGATGTTGTCGCCCGGATCAAAGTCAATATTGCCACGTAACTCACCGAGACAGCAAGTCGTCGGCATTGAGATGACATCGGTCTCGATGGCCTCAACATGGTAATCCAGAACCATACCTGAATCCGGTCCACTTAGCACATACAGACCTATGTAATCGCAGGAATCGAGGTAGCCGTTGCCGTTGTCTTCCCAGTATTCGAACTCGTACATAGTGCAGTAATCGGGCCAGATCTCGTGCCACAGGTCGCCCTGTTCGGGGACAATCGGCTCCATATCGGGACGACCGTACCAGAAGTCGAGATAGGTAGTGTCTGACGGATCCGCCATCGGCACAAGCGTGATAATGGCCGTCACTTCCTCGACGTGCTCGCGGGAGGTTTCCTCGGTCGATTCGTTGAGGAACGTTACATAGTCACCATATCCGAACCAGTCGTCGCCGTTATCCTCCCAATCGATAACGGCCCACCAAGTACAGTAGTTGGGACGCTTTTCATGCCAAACGCGACCGACGGGACTTCCGTCCTGCGGCGTGTAGCCGTCCTCAGGGTTACGATGAATGCCCGGGGTCGGATCCACCTTGGGGCATTCGACAACGGCATAGCGGAATGACGAACCATCGAAGTGGCCGGAGCTACCCTCGAATTCATCCGTCACCGGATCGTACGTAATCGGATCATTGTTCACTAGACCACCATTCGCAGTGGGATGCTGTTCGGTGTCGTGGCTCACTTCGAGTTGGTACTTGCCATCAGCCAAGGGGATGATACAGACCAAGGCTGCGCAGTGCCAATCACCCTGTATCTCGACATCCTGTCCGGCATCGATCTCGGCAGCCAGTTTGGACATATCAGTGATCTTCCGCGTAGTGACAGGAATCTTGTTCTTCTCCATGTATTTCTTCTTGTCCTCCCACCAGGCATTACGCTGACCGACAGGTCGGTTGTCGTCATGGTCTATCCAGCTACCGTCATTATCAGTATTGCACGCTGTTTTCATCTTGGCGATTGAAAGATCAGCATCGTTCAGACCCATGTTGTGTTTCTTGTTCAGGAACTTCAGACTGTTCGACACAGCCGCAGGGTTACACTCACACGAGTCACATTCCTGATTGGGGAAGTTCTTGTGGGCATGTTTGATGGGATCAGCTACCTCGCCGCCCTTTGCCCCCTTAGCCGGTTTCGGCGGCGGTACCGTTTTGTCACGAATACCGCTGTTAATGACACCCTCGCGGTTTGCTACCACCGTTATGCCGGTCTCGGCCGGCGGGCCACTTACTGTAGTACTGGTTAGTGAGTAGCCGTAGTTCACATACGTGATGGTGCTTCCTGCGGGCACACCGAGATCGAAGTCGATACTGAACGTCTTCGACCCCTCGTCGGCAGTGGGGGGCCAAATGGGTATGTTCTCAACCTGCCAACTGCCGTTGACCGTCACGTTCACATAGACCAGGTCGGTGTCGTCTTGTGGCGTAAGCGTAAGATCAAGTTCACCCCAATCCAAATCGGTATAAGGGATATCGTCGAGTATCAGATCAAGCTGGTAAAAATGCAACGTCGGATCGTGATCGGCCGGCGACTCGGAGAGGGCGAAGTCGACTTTGATGTTTTCGGAGCCGAACGTCATAGTGCCGTCATCAAGCGTATCCACCCACTGGAACCACTCCTGGAGACCCAGGGTATCGCCGTGATCATGGTTCGTCTGCAGAGCGTCGTGCTTGACCATCAGCCAGGGCCGACCGTTGGTCTTACCGGCGCCGAACACACGCACGGCGTGGCCGCCACGACGAACACCGGCACTGTCGTAATAGCCGTAGATCAACTCGACATCCTCGCCATCATGGATTTGCTGATATATCCAATCCCAACTGACCCGGCCGTTCGGCGCAGTCTCGTTGGCGGAGGAGACACTGCTATCTTCGGTGTAGTGCACGGTACCGGGATCAAGCCAGCCGTTACTCACTATTGAGATATCCGCCTGGTGCTTGTTGACAATCTTGTCTTTCAGTCCCTTATCCTTCAGGTAAAGGAGCTTCCCCTCGAGCATTTTTCTGAAACCAACGCCTTCCCCGTGAGCGCGATCTACCACCGCTCGTTCCATGCACTCACCAAGTTGTCCCACCAACGTGGTATCCCCGCGAAGCCCGGGGACATGAGGATCATTAATAGTTATGTCGGTGGGATAAGTGTTCGCAAGCCACTTGAGGCTGTTGGCCACCGACATGGGGACGCACTGGTTGCACGCCGCCTGGATATTTTCACCCGGTATGTTTGGCCAAACCCATTCGTAGTTCTCAATGTAGGGACCAAACCCTCCCGGCGGCATAATAGTCGGAATGATAGTGTTCGACTCACCGTCAATCGAGGCGCCCTCGGCGTTGAAACCTCTTGCTCCCACCGGATAGAAGATCGGCATCCCCGCTAGTATCTCGATGAGAGGTTCCAGAGTAATCTGGATGTCGATCGGAAGCTCATGGGTATCTGTGCCGGGTGGAATGCGCAGGCCGAAATAGGTCTTGAGAACTTTCGCCAACGCAGAATCTACGATTAGGTTCTGGATCACCCACTCACCGTCGACTACGCCGTTGATCCACAGCCGATCCGCATCCTCATAAGCCAGAAGAACGCCGGCGTCAACCTCGATACTCCCCCAGTCGGAGTCGTACTGTTGTACCGAGTCAAACACGAAGTCGATCTGGTACAACGAGACACCCGGCAGAGTTTCGTAGGTTCTCGTCACCCGCACAACAAGGATGCAGTCAGAACTCAAGAACCCATCGGTGACTTCAACAGTAAATGTGTAGTCGATTCCCTCGTCCAAGGCATCGGTCTCGAAGGTAAACTCGCCGTTACCGATAATGTAATAGGGACCGACCGGCGTGGGGACGACATCGATAATCGCGAAGGTGCTGGGATCACAATCGACGTCGTCGACCTGAAACTGATAGATCAAATCGTCACCAGCCGTCACCGAAACGGTATCCGGACAAGGCGACACAAACACCGGCGCCATGTTGGTAAAGGTAAGATAGCAGATTTCTTCGGGCCCGCAGCCGAACTCGTCGCAGGCACGAACCACTAGTTCATGCACGTAATCAACATCGGCCAGGGATGGTTGATACATCCACACTCCGGTTTCGGTGTTGATAGCCCCCGGTCCCGCAAGTATCTCAAACCAGTATGGATCACCTTCCTGATCGAAGGCATCGAAATCGTAAATGGCCATGTCACAATGATCGAAAACCAAAGAGTAAGGGTTATTGGTGATTACAGGAGGGTTGTTCAGTATTTCCACGATTTCCCAGCAGTGTGGCCCGTCCCAATTGGGTATGACCAAACCACCGCCCGACATATTCCAGGACCATACTCCACCAGGTGGGAACCAAGCTGAATCCAGACATAGGTGTCGGCCCGTATCCGAGGGATACACCTCGGTCTCGATATAGAGTATCACCTCGTCATAACCGGGTGGAAACCCGCCCGTAAAGCCAACGGCCCCTAGAGAAACGGTGTCAGCCCCTGAGCCGGTCACGCTGAACGAATTGAGAAAGATACCGAGGTTGAAAAACCCCGGCCAATCCAGGTTGGCCGTATCCAATGTGATCGGCCGCCACGAAGCCCCATCGGGCGAGTAAACCTGAAACCCGTGCTGGAACGCGAGAATCGCCAAATCCTGATCGTTGGTCAACCTGATGTGGAATCGCACATCCGTATCAGTCTTTAACTGATCTTCGGTAGATCCGAGACCATCGACGTGGTCCAAAGTGATGTTCGGGGGAGCCGACGACGGTTTGGTGACGTAGATATCGTCAAACCAGCACTGTTTGGCGCCGTGCTCGTTTACGAGTGCCAGGGCTTTGTAACCAAGACCACCCTGCAAAAGCTGAACGTCCGTGGCGACCTGAGCGTCGTCAACCCATACCGATGCCGTTCTCAGGACAGCGTCGTACTCAACTTTCACATGATACCACTGGTTCCTGTTGTAGTTCATCAGGTAAGTGGCTGCCATCCCGGAGGCGCTCAGAGTAATGGCCGTATCCTCAAACCGCAGACGACAGTAATACGTACCCCAGGAGCCTTCGTCTTTGTTCGAGAGGAAAAGCCCAGCCAGAGTGGCGGTAACGGCGCCGTCTGCTACTCGCACCCGACCGGAATATGTAATTTCTTCAGGGGGATCCGCAAATCCGTATTCAATGACCGCCGACCAACCGCCTGAGCCTAACATCGTGAAACTGTTGGGCGATGAGACCCATTGGCTGTTAGTCACAACCTGATATTGCCAGCCTGTCCCGGAGTAGACTGAGTCCCAGCCGATCGGGAAGTCACCCGGTGAATAGCTGTCAAAGTTTTCGTCAAGAATTACATCTTGAGCGTTGGCGGGCACAGTTCCCAAGACGACGACCAGCGCTACAGCGGTCGCCACGAGGGCCACGATGGACGTGGTGTGTCGTTTCATGAGATTTCCTCCGGTTAAAGCACATAACAGAAGTATGAAATATATATGAGAACATACCCTCCACGCTCGAGGATGTCAAGCGAAAAGTACTTGTACCCGCGGTGTTCAGGGGGCGGGCAGATTACATGACAAGAGCGAGAATATGTCGTTTTGGTCACCGGTGTACAACTATGGCAACCCGACAGAAGTTCCATATCCGTACTCAAGAATTCGACCAGATCGACCGAAAACATGGAATACCAAGACGATTTTTTTGCCGCCGTCCACCCGATGGTGTGTTCCGGCCGCAGCACACAAGGAGAGTATGATGAGCAACACAATCAAAAGGAACAATTGGTCGCGCTTCTGCCGCAGATTTAGTACCACTAATCAATTCTGCGAGGCTGAAGTCCGACTGATGGGATCGACCGCTGAGCCAGGTGACAGGACACACCGGTTCTCATTCGTAGGGATAGCCCTCAAGAAAGAGGGTCGGTTGATCGACGGTGTTCAACTGTTTGGCGCCACCGCAGATGGCCAACCAGTCGCTGCACCGGTCGTAACGATCACCAAGCCTAAGGAGATCGTGGTTGAGCACGACCAGGATGGCGCCGATCGACGATTGACAATCCGATCAGCGGATGGAATTGAAGCTAAGGTCGTAATACACGACAGTTCCGATTACGACAGCCGACGAGAACTGGTCGAAAGAACCGCCTACTCATTATACGAGAGCCGTGGCCACTCTCACGGAGACGACCATCAGGACTGGTTGGAAGCGGAACGACGGCTCAATGAGGCAGCGTCTGTTTTTGCATAGAAGATCAACGATCTACTCGGCGCCGGCTTACCCCTTGACCACACCCAGCGGGCGCAAACGGGCCACCTTGCGGGCCAACCCGGATTTGTGCGATACGTCGACCACGTTGTCGATGTCTTTGTACGCACCGGGCGCTTCCTCGCTAATAAGGCGACGGTTCTTGGCTCTGAGATAGATACCGCTGTCCTTCAACTGATTCTCAACTTTGTCAGCCGGATGCTGTTTGATCGCAGCATGACGTGACATCAGCCGTCCCGCACCATGACAACTGGAACCGAACGCTTCGCTCATAGCATGCTCAGTCCCAACCAACAGATAGCTGGCCGTGCCCATATCGCCGGGGATCAACACCGGCTGGCCGACATGGCCGTACTGATCGGGCACCGCCGGGTGTCCCGGACCGAAGGCGCGCGTGGCCCCCTTACGATGGACGTACAGATCGCGCCGACCGGTCGGGGTGTCATGCTGTTCAAGTTTGGCGATGTTGTGCGCGATGTCGTAAATCTGTCGTAGCCCGAGTTGATCGGCGTTCTGCCCAAACACCGCCTCGAACGATTCCCTGATCCAATGTGCGATCAACTGACGGTTGGCCCAGGCATAATTGGCCCCACACTTCATGGCCGCAAAGTACCGCTGTGCTTCATCCGACGACGCGGGGGCACAGGACAACTCTCTGTCGATCAACGGCAAGCCGTACTTCTTGTTGGCGCGCCGCATCAACTCCAGGTAGTCGGTGCAAATCTGGTGACCGCAGCCGCGTGAGCCGGTGTGGATCATGACCAGAATCTGGTTGACCTCGGTCACCCCAAAGGCGGCCGCTGTCTCGGTATCATAGATAGCGTCAACCCGTTGCACCTCAAGAAAATGATTCCCCGCCCCCAGCGTACCCAACTGTGGCTGGCCCCGTTTCTTGGCGTTGTCGCTCACCAGCGAAGGATCAGCGCCGTCGATACCGCCCTGTTCCTCGGTTGCAATCAGGTCTTCCGGTAGACCGTAACCGTGCTCCACCGCCCAACTGGAACCATCACGCAGGACGCGGTCCATATCCTCACGGGAAAGTCGGAGTCGGCTCTTGGAGCCCACGCCGGACGGGACGTTGGTGAACATGGTATCGACCAGTTCCTGGATGCGAGGTTTGACATCATCGAAGTGAAGATCGGTGCGCAACAACCGCACGCCGCAATTGATGTCGTAACCGACCCCACCCGGCGAGATAACACCCTCGTGCGCATCGAACGCCGCCACGCCGCCGATGGCAAAACCGTAACCATGATGGATATCCGGCATGGCGATGGAGTAGCCGACGATGCCCGGCAGCGTGGCCACATTGACCACCTGTTCCGGGGCGTTATCGCGGGTGATGGAATCTATCATTCGATCATCGGCGTAAATCATCCCCGGCACGTTCATGCGCAGGCCATGCCTTTTCATCGCGTCGCTTTGGTAATCCTGTGGAATCACGAAGCGGCAGTCATCGATTTTCTCAAGGGGACCTGTCCAACTCATGTCATAACATCCGGCTTTGGGTTTCGCGTGCTGTCAGGCGACTCGCCTGACGGCACGGTGATCGTCAAATGTCGAATAACACCTGCACATAGCACTCACCGTCATTCTCCGACTTGTCGACTATCTCCATCATATGGTACGAGATACCTTTGACATAGTGACCATGCCCGTGCCGTTGTTCATCGAATCTCTCCCCCCTCGCCGTGGTCGTCAATCGCGTCTCACTGACAAGTGTGACCTCGAACTCGCTCAGCACCATCTGGTCCACTTCGAACTTCACCAGCAACTCCGACAGGAATCCGACCAGCAGCCCCTCAATGTCTATCGACTCGACCTCGACCGTCACCTTCGTTACGGGCGTTATCGATGCCTCACCGGTGATGACCGCAAACAACGCTTCACCGGCGGCGGCGAACGCTCCGGGCAGGTCATCGCCATACGCTTTGATCGCGATGTCGGCGGTGTGCTCTATCAATTCATGTCGTCTCATAAGGTCGGTCTCAACGTCAAGATAGCATGGCGACACTCGAATCTCAAGGGTTGTTCGCAGGCGTCGCCTGATTCCTGCGACCGACATAAATGTTGACTTGTCAGTTCGGTCCTGTGTATTATTCGTAATGTGAGCAATACACCGGACGCTTGAGCCAGTAAAGGATTGTACGCATGGGTAAACCGGCCGCACGGATGGGCGACATGACAGTGCACGGAGGCAGCATTGTAGTGGGATGCCCGACCGTGCTGATCGGCGGCAAACCGGCTGCGAGAGTAGGCGATATGCACACTTGTCCCATGCAAACCCCGGCCCCGACGCCGATCCCGCATGTTGGCGGACCGATCCTGCCACCCGGAGCAGTGACCGTCTTGATCGGCGGTGTGCCGGCCGCGTGCGTGGGCGACATGGCCACCTGTGTCGGTCCACCGGATACTATCGCTCCGCCCGGGGAGCCGACCGTGTTGATCGGACCCGGCGGCGGCGGTGGCGCAGGAGCCGGAACACCGGGAGCAGACGGGGCACAACAAGAGGGTGCGGAAGGCGACGAGGCCGGGGCTTCAACCGAACTGGAGAGTGAAGGCGAGGAACATTTTCTCCATGTGGATTTCGTCGACAAGGGCGGTTTCCCGGTGATGGGTGTGGCCTATAGTCTCGCCAAGTCTGGTGCTACCATAGACGAGGGTGTCCTGACCGGACGCGTAAGCAAGACCGGGATCGAGGCGGGCAGCTACGACATCGAACTCAGAGTTATTTCCAAAGCGGAATGGTCAACGGAGGAGGCAGCGGTCGGCGACGTGGTACAACTCAAGGCAGACTGCTCGGGCATGGAACCGGGCACACCGGCTACCCTGACCATTTATTTGAGGGATCTCAATGCGCCGGACCGCAAGATTAGAGTCATCGAGTCCGAAGTTGACGGCGACAAGATCGAGGCGGACTGGACGTTTGAGTTGAACGAAGACCTGCTACCGGTCCAGAATGAACGGGCTGCGCGTCAGGGTTACTCCTCGCCCGCTTACTACTTCGAGGCCAAGGCCGGTGGATGTTCGGCTCGGTCGAAGCTCCTGAAGTTTCAGGACTGGATCGAACTAAGACTCCGGGATGAGGCAGGCAACAGCATTGGCAATCGGCCTTATCGCGTTCACTGCGCCAACGGTGAAATAAAAGAAGGCACCCTCGACGGCGACGGTTACGCCAAGGTGGAGAACCTCCCGCCGGGCAGAACCAGAGTGTCTTATAATGTGCGAGAACAGGGACAACCGTAATCCGACGGTTGGTAAGATAGATGACTGGCGACCCGGAAAGCAGCGGCACCACAAGCGGTGGGGGCGGGACTCCGGCAGGTACTACGACCACTTCTGCGGCTGCCTCAGTCGGGACTGACGCTATCACGGGCACCACAACCGAAACTACTCTCACCCCTATCCCGGTCGATATCCTCGAATTCGAAGACCTTCTTTTCCATGACAACAGCGCTGTCATGCTGCCGGAAGTGCCGGGGTTGGATCCGATTGCCGATAACGCACCGATGACCGGGGTCAAGGCGATCGGCATGGCTTTTCTTTTTGCTGCCATGTATCCGGAGCGCGGAATACTGATTACCGGTCACACGGCATCTCAGAGTGATGTGCCGGAGAGTTTTCGCCTTTCACGCGAGCGCGCCTCATGCGTCATGTACATGTTGCAGGGAAATGACGCGCGTTGGGCTCTGACATGCGCCGGGCGGCACACGGTTGAGGACTACAAGCAGATACTGAAGTATCTCCACGAATACACTGGATCATGGAAAGACGGCGATTGGGAATGCGATCCGGGTGATGTCGACAACAGTTTCAACGAGGCTACCCAAACAGCGCTGAACAATTTCGCCACGCATTTCAATAGTGATATTGCGGATGATTCAGAAGAGATTGCACCGTTGCCCGCGACTCTTGGTGATATCATTAGCGAAGCAACCGACAATCGTCTCTCAGCCGGTCACTGGCTGGCTTTGTACAGTGTCTATGAACTGATGGTATGCGATTTCCTCGGCAAAACACGCACCGAACTGGCCGATATGAGTTTAGACCTGAACTGGGTCAGCGACATGGTCAAGATGGTTGGTTGTGGTCATTCGTATGCCGTGCCGGATTCCGAACGTGGTGATGACAAGATCAGATCAGCCACGGACAGCCGTATAGAACTTCTCATATACCAGGGGAACGACTCCGAAAGTGACGCCCTGGTGGTATGTCCGACTATGCCGATTTCGACCGTGCATGATCTTGAGAACGACTGTCCGATGTGGCACGAGCGCCATTTCTCACGCAACTATATCGGCCCGGGTGACCGGTTCGCGGTGGTATATCATTTGAAGTTTCGCTACTACGACCGGATCAAGAAGGACTTTCAGGACATTCCCGGTCGCGTGAACGTCAAAGCGTACAAACGAGACGCGGCGATCGGGAGCACGGTCGAAGAGATCCCCTGCATCACCCAGTATCAAAACGGAATACACAGCGTGCGTGTCAGATTCGGCGAGGAGAATCCGGTCTTCACCGACAAGTGGCTCTACTTTGGCTTTGAAGCGCCCGAGCACGACGGCACACCGGTCGTTCGGATGATCCACACCTCGGGGCCGGATGCGACACCCGTGATCGTGAACCGCCCGGACGATTGGGATACCAAGACCTTCGCCGAAAAACACCAGTACTACGATCTCCCGATGAAGTGGTTTTCACACAACTGGCATACGAGGCACGAAAGCACCCATGCCAATGACGAACGATTCCACGAGCATATCAAAGACAAGCGGCAACTAAAACCGTTCGGGAGCAACGTAACCAGTCAAGGCGAACCGTTGATGTTCTCACTGGACGATATTGTGCTTATGGACAGCGCCACCGGCCACGATCAGAACATACAGGATGCCGACCAGTTAGGGACAGCCAAGGCCTTGTGCGCCGGAGCAGCCGATCCCGGCTCGCGCGTGAAACTATTTGTGGTGGACAGTACGACCAATCAGTTCAAGTTGTGGGAAAGACCGAACGAAGATCGCACCTCCTTAACCCCCCCACCTCCCTCCAGTGGCTCAGGCGGTGGTGGCTCAGGTTCCTCGACTACAACGCGCGCAGAGCGGATAAGGCTGGAGAGAAATCTGGTAAGCGGCATGGCGCCCGCTGTTAAGGTCGTTCATTTTCGCGATGGCTTCTACACTGTCGGCGACCGCCGCACGACCGACCAGCCCGGTGACTGGATGGACAAAACCGGCAACCAGGGCGCCTACGTCGTTGGCGCCCGAATCGCCCTGCGCGATGATCCCGACCGGCACAAAAAGTGGGAGATGAAATACAACCATCACGAGAAGAGCTACACCGGCGACTACGATGTGCACTA
This sequence comes from bacterium, assembly GCA_030605565.1. GTDB lineage: Bacteria > Zixibacteria > MSB-5A5 > GN15 > FEB-12 > JAJRTA01. The sequence continues at coordinate 34,927 of JAUWIB010000119.1, read as the reverse complement.
TTTCCACCAGATAAACCTGGAGGGCAATCACCCGGTCAGTTTGCTCATCGTGTGTGCCACGATGAACTTTATGCTTGACCCCCGGCAGGATCCCAGCGCGGCCGCATGGACCAGCGCTTCGCAGAATCCGGGTATGAGCGATGTCGACAATTTCGTACACCAGGGTGTCTATAACGCGCAGGAGTACTGGAACCGGAAGGGCTACTACTTCATCGAAGAACGCGACACCGGCGATGCCTACGCCATCATCAGACGGTTTGTGTTTTTCGATGAGCGCGAGACGTTCACTATGCCGCTGACCGAACTGCCGACCAACACGGACTTTGGGACCCTATCCAATCATCGGGCGCTGTTTGGCGCCGGATCGAATTTCCGGACCGCGCAGAGACGTACCTTTGGTGGACCGGTGAAGTTCGTAGCTTTTGTCTGCCCCGATCAGGCGGCCGGCGTCAACTACGGTATAGCTTACGCCTGGGCAGTACGCGGATTGACCTCCGGCGCCTATACCCTGCCCCATTCGCTCATGCTCCTGAACAAGTCGGCCTACCAGATAACAACGGGGATTTTCGCTTACAACAATACGGGCTATCAGGAAGATGGCACCCGCTACGGTGTTTTCACGCTCGCCCACGAGCTGGGCCACGTCACGAGCCTCTCCGACGAGTACACTCAGGATGTGGATCCACAGGACAGTGCCACTCCGGCCCGCATGTACATCACCAAGGGAATGCCGGGCTTCGATCAGTTTTTCGTTCAGTACAATCCGTCCACTAACCAGACTTCGATGATGTATTACAACGGTGCGCCCCGGTTGCACCACTGCTGGTACCACCTGCACTTGATAAACAAGAACTCACTGAGCGGTGGCGGTCTCAACGATGCGACCTGGTTGAATGGCAAAGCCTTTAAGGTGAAATTCGACAATGCCACACCGGAGTTGATCTACAAGAGGCATCTCAACTGGACACCGTCCGGGACCGTCTCACCGCCCCCAGCCAATACTCCTCAAACCAAGGACGACATCCGCCAGCCAATGACGGTCGAGGAACGATTGCGGTTGCCCAATGTCGTCTCGGTGAGTGCTGCGCCCGATCTGTCATCAGTCAGTGCCGCCCACCAGACAAACTTTACCCACGATGCGTCCGCCAATACGCTTACCTACGACATTGCTGCCGGCGCTATGAGCACGGCGGAACGGGACGCCTGGCGCGGCGCTTTTACCGGTGACGACAACAAGGCCAAAGTCAGCCGTCTCTACCAGAAAACCCAGTCACTTCGTCGCGTCCACATTGCCATCTATGACGTGGGACAGGACGAATCCTCGACGAAGTTTTTTCACGACAATCAGACTGATGAATACCATGCCGTGCTGGTGGTGCGCGTAATGTTAAGCATAAAAGGGGACGCGACTGAGGCAGACTGGGAAACCGACCCGGAGTACACGGAACTGAATGACAAGCTGGTCGCTATTCAACAGGAGTGGCAGCGTCTTAACGGTTCCTACCGGTTGACCGGTGGACCCGCGGAGTTCTCGCGCGTTTTCATGTATTTCATACCAGGTTTCGCCGATGAACGCGCGGCCGGAAGCACCTGGAGTTACAAGTTGACTTTTCAGCGCTCGACCACAACCTTTTCAGTAACGGTAGCCAACGCTCCGAGTTCAGACCCCTCAACAGTGGTGACCGACGCATCGTATGACGCCACCGCCCATCGGCTGTCGTTCGAGGGAAGGATGACTACGGGTGAAAAGACCCAGTTGCGTGGACTGTTCACTGTCGCCGCCGATCAAACGGCGGTGGACAATCTGTACCAACAAAGCACATCGGTCGACCGTTTGACCAGTAGTACCTGTGTGTTGAACGTACCTCGTAACATTACAGCCGACGACCTTCAACTTCATTTCCTGAACATGGCTCCCGGCGAGGACCAGCTTGAGGCTCTGAAATTCATTGAAACCTGGGTAAATGGAAAACTAAACGCATCGTACACGCTGGAGCGAATCCCGGCGCCCAGTGCGACCACAACGACACCATAGTGGAAGCACCGGTCAGCGGGACAGAGTAGTCTGGATTTTATAAGTAGACACAGATCAAAAGAAACAGGAAGTTTGGAAAGAAGAGACAACGGTGGTGGTCAGTGAAACAACAAAGTTCGGGCCCGGAGTTTTCCGGAGGCGGTTATGCCGTGCGGGCAGCATACACAGCGGTTCTGATCGGTGTGCTCGTTGTCTGCTGTGTGGCCGGGAGACATTCACACACCCCTGCGGGTATCGAGGAGACCAACATGCCTGATATCGCCACGCTCAACCGCAGTGTTTTCGGTGATCAACAAAACAGTTCTTACCTGCCGGTGAGCGGCACGATCCAGGGTAACGAAGTATGGTTCCGCGAATCATTACTCGAACCCGGCGGCGGACGCAGCCCCATACATCTCGGCCTGCGCGGACAACATCTGTTTGTCAGTTACGGCGATCTGGTAGCGGTGCTCGACCGAAATGACGGCTCCGTCAACTGGACTCGACAGGTCAGGAGCAATTACGCTTCGACCATCACGGACGATGGCATTGTCACCTTAGACCATGTCGGCTACTTCGTTCTGCTGGGATATGACGGACAGCCGGCAGCAGAAAAGCCCCTGACCGGCGTGAACCAGCACACGCAACTGCACTTCATCCGCGATCTCAAGCGTGAGACGATTTACAGTTCACAAGCCTATCCCAAACCGACCAACGCGCCCGGTCAGACAATGGAGATACCGCCATTCCAATTCCTGCGGTATATCGCTGAACGCCGTGAAGTAATCTGGCGTTATCGGATCGAAGGAATCGGTCGCGGTACGCTTGTGACGAGAGACAACAAGCGCGTTTACATGTTCACGACCAACCGGTTTCATGCCTTCCCCATTGATGCCGAATCGGACGAACAGGTCAGCGAGGTCGAGTTCGACTCCATCAGTTCGTTCTCTTTGGATGCCGACGGCAACGCGTTGGTTGTTGACATTGTCGAAAATGTTACCCAGCTTAAGCAAGTAGCACCAAGCGGCGAGGTCGGCTGGGTGGTGTCATTTGAACAGGGTCAGCCATCAAACCAACCGCCTGCATCTTCACTGGATGGATTTGTATATATGGTGGTGGGAAGCAATCTGCACCAGATTCGCGATGGTGAGATCATTTGGACGTATCCCCTGCCGGCTTCGGTGGACGACATCGCCATCACCGTACTGGCCGACAACTCGGTGCTGGCCGCCGCAGGTACGGCCTTGGTACATGTTTCTGCTACCGGTGAGGAAATTCTCACCAAATGGCTGGACACGCCGATCGGCACCCGGCCGATCATGGATGAAGATGGTAGGGTTTATTATGGCGGCAGCGACGGGATACACTGTCTGAAATAGATTGAGTACGAAAATATGAGTCCGAGCAACAACAGATTCAGGATTGAACTCCCCGACGGCTGGGAAGACCAGACCGTGCACTATTTCATGGGTCCCGAAGAGAGTGGCTTGCAACATAGCTTGTCGCTTCAGGTCGACCCTCAGCCCAACACCGACGAACTCGCCGACTACGCCCGCGAGCGGATCGATCAGGTTCTTGAGAGCATCCCCGGTGTGGAGATTCTCAAGGAAGAAGAGAAACAACTACCGGGCAGCGTTCCGGCTTACGAAGCTGTCTACAAGTGGGCGCCGTCGGAAGACAAGGTCGTGTTTCAGAAAATGGTCTTCGTGAAGCACGACGACGTGATGTACAACTTCAACGCGACTTTCACCAAGAAGACGATCAAGACGCTCGGCGTGGAAGTCGACCGCATGATCGCTGAGTTTATTCCCGGATAGCGGATGTAAGGCAGATCACTACCATGGCGCTAAAGTTCACCAAGAGTACCGACAGCGAGCACGAGGTCAAGCTGGATTCGTCGTTGATCTCGGTCTCGTGGACGTGCGGCATGGCTATCGGCGGGCAGACGGCGAGCTTTGAGGTGTTAACTGAACTGGTCGGCGAGGGCGCGCCGATCAAGGTCAAAGGCACGAGCGAAAACGGCAAGAAACTCGGTAAGGTCAGCGGCGTCATGCGACGCAATCATTTCGGTGGAGCCTTTCAGATTCCCGAAGACATTGAGCTTGGCGACAAGGTCTTTTTCGAGGCGAAGCTGTCCAGGAACAGTCTCGACGGCGAGTCCGAACACATCCCGGCCTATCCCCCGGTTCGTGTTTCCAATCTCAAATGGAGCGCACAGGAAGCGCGGCGCGGAGACACCTTGACACTCTCGGCTGATATTAGTGGTTTGCCCAACGAGGCCGAACTGGCCGTGGTTATTTATGAGTACGATCGGGACGGCAGGAATGACCGCATCACTGAACTACCGGCACAGGTGGAAAACGATCGCATCGAGATCGCATGGGAGTACGAGTACCACGAGGACACGGACGAAATCCCCTCGCAAGAGGAACTCGACAAGTACGATGGCCAGTACAACCCCCCGGAGTACTTTTTCACGATCAAGGCAGAAGGCGTCGAGTACGGCAAAAAGCAGGAGTCGGGCTTGCTGGAGTTCAAGGACTGGGTCAACATTAGCCTCGTCAACATCCGCGGCGAGCCGGTAGCCGACAAGAAATACACTTTGCGGACGGCCGACGGGCAGGAAAGGACCGGGACGCTCGACAGTGACGGCCGGGCCAGAGAGGAAAACGTCCCTCCCGGTAGTATAACCATCAGTTTTGATGACCGTGGAGAGAATCAATACCACGCCACTTGAGTGTAGTAGTTCCTGAAGTGTAGCCTTATGTTTAGAAACTTCCACTTGCGCGCACAGTTCAATCGCGAAAAGCCCCCTTCCTCCACGGGTAGCGGCACGTCTGAAGTAAAGGACAAGACGGGGAAAGATGTCGATGCGGTTGAAGCGCCGCCAATCGAGTTGAAGCTTGAAAAGATCAAGACGACTGATAAGTGGGGGGCGGAATTCGATGATGACGATTTCGCTCCCCTGCTTGGTGAGAAGGCACACATCTATATCAAGATTACCAACCTGCCGAATGGGGTCAAACGCAAGTTACAGGTCGATATCGGACGAAAGACCAAGACGGCAGTCGCCATCGTTGCCGAAGTAACAAAGGATGTCACGGGTACAGGCAGCCCTATCACGGAGAAAGTGGTGTGGGACGGCATAGCCACCAAGGCAGTCGCACGGCAACTCAGTGACCACAAAACGAAAGACCACAACACCGGCAGCAAGGTCCACATCCCGATGGAGAAGATCGCCAGTGGTAAGGAGGTTACCCACGGACTCTATGTCATCGATCAGATAACTTTGCTGGACGGCACCACAGAGGTCAAGAAACTGAAGCCAGTTGACAAGGGCATGAGCGTGCCCACTATCGTCAACCTCACATTCAACGCCAAGTGGATCGATGATTTGAAGGCGTTCGGCCTCGAGCCTTTCAGTGACAAGTTAAAGACAGCATTACGTTGTTTTGGTGATCGCGATTATATGATCAACGACGCTACCGTCACCAACCGCATCAACGCCCGCTATGTCATTGATGGAGGAACGTCTAAGACCAACAGTATCACCGTCTCCATCGGTGGGGCCAGTACGGGAACAAGCCTTGGGACAACGCCAGCGGGGCCGAGACCGTTGGTCGACAATATCTTTGCTATAGGACCGGGATTGGGCGGAGACATCAACGTATTTCCGAGTACGTTTATGGCCTTCAACAAATACGGTGCGGTTGCGGACAAGACTGAGTTCCAGGGAGCCTACTCTCCACTTGGCGTAGAGGTCGCAGCTAATCACAGGACGCCAGGTACGGCGACGACTCGGACAATCGACAATACAGACATCGCCAATCCCAAGGTAAAGGGCGCATGTTCGGTCGTGGACTCCGGCAGTACGACGGTGACGATCGACGCCAATGGTGCTGTAACCGTAGTGTCAACCGATCCGAAAAAAGTACCGGAGAAGCGACGGAAAGCTATACAGAAAGCACTTAACTACTTTGTGAAGATGATTGGCAACACCATCAACCACGAAGTAGGACACGCCTTTGGACTAGTCTCAATTGTCAAGACCGCGAACAAAGTAACAATTGACGGCACCACCCTGACATCGCCGTTGGACGGTGATGCCGGCGCACACAATAAGGCTACTAACGACACGAACATAATGGACTCAGGAGGAACCAGAACCTTCAAACGGCGAGTGGAGGCGACTGGGAAACAACAGAAGTTCCTTGGCGCGAGTGCCACGTATATGCGGGAGTGTATACCTTTTGACCCACAAGACGATTAGCCGACTGAGCCCCTTATGGTGGTATCGTTTTATGATCGGTCTCATCATGGCCAGTGTTGTGGCCGGTGACTGTAGAATGGAGGAAAGAAGAATGGTAGATCGCATAATCCCGATTATCGAAAACTCGAAGGTTGTTGCTCTGGTCACACCAAGCAAAGAGCAAACTGATTCCACTGGTCAAGCGAAAGTGCTCCAAATATCGATCGAGTTTCGCGAGGTTCTGCGCGGTGCGACAGGCGATGCCGCATCACACTCGCTGGTTGTACCGGTCTCCGGGAAAGGGACGCCACACCTGGAACCAGGCTCGACCTATTTGCTGTTCCTCGTTTCGAGCAAGGAGCCGTTGGACGATTCATCGGTAAGCTGGGAACTGGTCGCGATGTCGGAGCCCGTGCTGGTCCCGGATGAGTTGCGTTCAGCATATCTCTCCAATATGAAGGACTACTTGGCCATCGAGGCTGAGAAGCCCGATTCAGAGGGAATGAAGAACCATATTTTCCGGATGCTGGAGTCTGGTATCAACTTCTTTCAGTACGATGCGGCTCTTGAAGCACAGGATATCGAGGGTTGGTCTTCGGATGAAATCGACCAACTCATCGCGGCAGTTCGAGGCACAAGCGAACACCCGACCATGACTGATCTGACACACGAGGCAGTCACATATGTAATAGTAAGCAAGGGCACTCGTATACAGCTTCTACCGTACGCTCGTGAGGAGTTGCTGGCCGGAAATGGCGATGACATTTACTATGGCTTGAGAACCCATGACTCAGCCAGCTCTGATTCCATCATCCTGGAGTTTATGGTGGACGCTGACATTAGGGTCAGGACTGAAGCCATCAGGTTGGCCGGACTGCTGCGTCGCAGCGCCATGCTCGACGCAGTGGAAGAACAGACGAAAACCGGAGCGGAAGACGACGAGACCAAAGCGCGCCTTCTGAATGCCGTCGATGAAGCGCGGGCGTTGGTGGACAGGGACTGAAATAGCCGCGGACCTGAAATGTGGAGGGAGTCCGGCTATTCATGCGCTCTCAAGTTGAGACAAAACAACTTGACTTTTGAGAATTTAACGGTCTATAATGATGGTTTGAGGGTACATTTTCCGAATTGGTTGTTTCGGAATGTGTGGCCGCTACGTATGTCTTAGCAATAGGGAAATTGCGTTACTATGGATATCGCCAACTACTCATCGGATTCGAGAACCGTTATTAAGGTTGCCAAGGAAGTCGCCGCCGAGTTCCGGCATCCCGAAATCGAAGTCGAACACCTCCTCATCGCTGTCATCCGTCACGAAGGCTCAGAGGTTGAGTCAATTCTGAACCAGGTGGGCAAAAGCCCGGCTTTCGTTGAGTCGGTGCTGGAAGATCACCTCAAAGAAACCTCACGCCGCTCCACCCCGCGTGAAAAGTTGGCCATCTCCCCCGCCGTCCACGAAGTCCTGACCCAGGCGCTGGAGGAAAAAGCCAAACTCTACGACCCGCTGGTCGAGCCGGAACACATTTTCATCGCGGCCTTCGACCCCAAGATAAAGCTGAACCCGGTGGTGCGCGACAAGATCGACCTGTCCAAGGAAGATATTTACCGCGCTATCGCCGAGGCCAAATCGGTTCAGGAAATCGCCACTGCCACACCGAGCGCCGATGGCGCTCCGGGCGAACCGGCCGCAAAGGAAGTCTCCGGTACCCTTCGTTACTGCACCGACATGACCAACCGCGCTGCGGCCGGCGAGTTCGACAACATGATCGGACGCGAAACCGAACTCCAGCAGATGATTCAGATTCTGCTGCGGCGGCGCAAAAACAGTCCGGCTCTCACCGGCGGCGCCGGGGTCGGCAAATCGGCTATCGTCGAAGGATTCGCCCAAGCGGTTATCGACGGTAAGGTGCCCAAAGCGCTCGAGGGCGTCAAAGTCATGGAAGTCGACCTTGGGGCAATGGTGGCCGGCGCGAAATACAAAGGAGAGTTTGAAGAGCGGTTCAAGACGCTGATCGGGGAAGTGGTCAAGTCGGCCGGTAAGATCGTGCTGTTTATCGATGAAGTCCACATGATCTGCGGCGGCCAGGGGGGCGGCGGTATGGATGCGGCTAATCTTCTCAAACCTCCGCTGGCCCGAGGGCAGATTCGGTTGATCGGCGCCACCACCGAAGAAGAGTACACCAAGTACCTGGAAAAAGACAAGGCTCTCGACCGGCGCTTCGAGCGCGTGAAAGTTGAGGAGCCGCCGTACGACGACGCTGTCAGGATCGTCTCAGGTGTGGTCGAAAGCTACGCCAAGCACCACGAACTGACCTATACTAAAGAGGCGGTCACAGCTTCCGTCAAGTACTCCCAGCGATATCTCGGCGAACGCAACTTACCGGACGTGGCCCTGGACCTTATCGACGAGGCCGGGTCCGAGTTCAGTGTTAAAGAGGAGTTCGCCAAGTCGAAGCTCCCCCAACTGACCGAGCAGGTAACCTCGCTGGACGAGATGATTAAGGCGTGCGAATCTCAGAAGGCGCCAGAGAAATGCGAGGAGTTTGAGTCCCTCAAGGAAGCTTACGACGACTTCACGCGCGATCTCGATCGGTTGCACGATTCCTGGGGTTACCGCATCGAAGCGGCAACAGGAGCAGAGCAATGAAAATCGACAATATGAGCCTGGCCGATATCAAGACTGACCTCGAAAAACGTCAGAAGCAACTTGCCAACATCACCAAAACAGTTGAGACGGCCGAGCGGGTGATCGACGACCCCGATATCGGCGCGGTGGTAGCGCGGCGGACCGGCATCCCGCTTTCCAAGATGCTGACGGCAGAGAAAGACCGCCTGGTTAGGATGGAGGAATTCCTTGCCGCCAAAATCATAGGTCAAGAGGACGCCATCAAGGGAATCGCCAACGCCGTGCGTAAGGCGCGGGCCGGGCTGAAACTGCCCAATCGTCCCGTCGGGTCGTTCTTGTTTCTTGGCCCCACCGGCACCGGCAAGACCTATCTGGCCAAACTTCTTGCGGAATTCCTGTTTGACGACAAGAACGCCATGGTCCGGCTCGACATGTCGGAGTTCATGGAACCGCACTCGGTGGCTAAGATGATCGGGGCCCCGCCCGGATATGTCGGCTACGAGGCGGGCGGCGTGTTGACCGAAGCGGTGAAGCGCAAACCGTTCTCGATCGTCTTGTTTGACGAAGTGGAGAAAGCCCACCCCGACGTCTTCAACGTTTTACTGCAACTGCTTGATGACGGCCGCCTTACCGACGGTCAAAACCGCACGGTTGATTTTTCCAATTGCGTTGTGGTGCTCACCTCCAACTACGCCGCCGACAAGATCCTCGACGCCGACCGTGAGGGACACGAACTCGACATGGAGGAGATCCGCGCCTTTCTGTTCACGAAGTTCCGCCCGGAATTTCTCAACCGGCTCACTGATATTATCGTATTTCATTCGTTCACACAGGAGCAGGTTGAGAAGATCGCGGGCCTGGAGTTCAAGGGGCTGGGAGCACTGCTGGAAGATCAGAACATCCGGGCTACACTCTCGCCGGGGGCGCAGAAGAAGCTGGCCACCGACGGCTACACGATTGAACTGGGCGCGCGGCCAATTCAGCGGATTATCGAGAAGGAAATTGTCAACAAGCTTTCCGTGGATATAATCACCGGTGAGGTGTCACCGGGTGATCGCATTACTATAGATGTTAAAGATGATGCCTACGTCTTCACCGTTACGGAGCAGGCGTAGGCCGGATGAATTAGCAATACGGAGGACTAAATGGCCAAGTTCATTCTTGGGGCAACGGAACGGATCAAAAAAGACGACTCGGTGCCGGTCGAGCTTCTCCCCTCCAACAAGATGCTCTACGCCGCAAAACTGAACAGTGAGGAGGATGCCGATGTCACACCGACGCGGTGTAACAACCTCAAAGAAGTGTTTCAGAAGTTCCGACCGTCGTTCTCCGCCGAATTGGAGTCGGCCGAGGGGGAACCGGTCAATGCTGACTTTGAGATCAAGGCGATGAAGGACTTCTCATCGAAAGAGCTAATTGAGAAGAACGATTATCTCCAGAAGACCTACTATCAGAAAGAGATGATGGCCGATCTCGACAAGCAACTGAAGAAGAACAACCCTTTGAAGAAGACGCTGGGCGATAAGGAAAAGAAGGAAGCACTTCTGAAAGCGGCCAGCTATTACATAGATCTACTCACGGAATAGACGTCAAAACGAGGTAACGGATAAATGGGCGAAGAAGAAAAACAAGCTCAGCCGCAGCCGGCCGAAGCAGCAGAGGCGAAGCCGGCAGCAGAAAAAGTCTCCGATGAAGAGTTCGCGTCGATTCTGAGCGATTCCTTCGGGGACTTCAAGAAACTAGCCAATCTATTGCCGTCGTTCAAGACCGCCGACGGTGATCTGGTTCGCGGGATCGAGTGGCTCGACCCCAAAAAGGACTTCCAGCGCAAAGAGTTCCTCACCAAGAAGGACTTTGCCGTTCAGCGCAAACTTTTGGGTGAGAGGCTTAAGCTGTGGGTGCAGTATTTGTCTCAGAGCGACAACTTAGACGAGGTTCGCAAATCTCTCAGCGAGCAGTCGGCCAAGCTGGAGACCAATCTGGAAAAGAACATGAAGAAGGTGCACCAGGCCAGTCGCGAACTCGAGACGACCTACCGTGGGATTGACAAGTTCTTTGCCAACGCACAGCTGGAACCGGACGAGAAAGTCAACGCCTGGTTCGCCAACGTCAGTGCGGAGGAATTGACCGACCCGGACGACAAAGAGAAGTTTGAAGAAGTCTCAAGGGCGGTGGCCGAACTCTACCGCGAGTGGAGCATCAAAGAGTGTTTCTCTATGGCCGTGATACCCGGCTATCTGGGCAGTGTTGAGAATATCGACAACGTGGCTCGGCAGTTGGGACTGCCCAACAAGGTTCACGTCATGACCGACCTGCCGAACTTCGAGAGTTTCGAAGAGGTCATGGAGATGCTTGACGATCCAAACTACGCTAACATGCCAGGAATCGATGACTACAAGCAGTACGTATCGGTGTTCGCCAACTACCTTCAGGCCCGCGGCGCCAACCAGTACGAGGACGAAGACATGTGGATCCCACCGTCGGCCTCGGTGGCTGGCATGATGTATAAGGGTGACACCACAGCCGGGATGCAACAGCCATCGGCCGGATTCAAGTACGGCAAGATCGCCGACGCCAAGTACATTCGTTTCAAAGCCAACCAGCCGGACGCCAGCAAGATCAACGAGAAAGGCGTCAACCCGCTGGTGAGCTTTGAGGGTTCGGCGGTGGCTATGGGTGCTGCGACGTTGTTTACCAAGGAGACGTTCAACGTCTACTCTATTCGTCGCACCTATGACTACGTTTACAAAACGCTGCGCAACTACCTGAACAAACAGACGTTCAGTGTGATCGACCAAAAATTCGTCGACGCCATGCGTCGCGACATCGACAAGTTCATGAAGGCCATCTCCGGCGGCGACAACATCCTCCAGGACTACCGCGTGGAGATTTTCGCCGATGAAGAAATGCGCAAGCGACAGGAGATCGATATCAAGGTGGCGCTGAATCCCAAGTACCCGGCGCGGACGTTCAATATTGAGTTCACCGCCTGGAACGAGGACGATGCCACTGCCGTGAAGGACAAGTAAGCACGGCGTTGGATATCGACGCTGCGCCGTGAAGTTGAAAACTGAGATAGCTGCAAGTCTAAAACAGAATGCTGAGACCAAAAGGAGCCAGCCATGGCAAGAAGACCATTTCTGGAAATTGATGGCGTCAAGTACGACAACGTCTATCAGATCTCGTACGAGCTCTACACGGCTCGCGATGAGACCGGGCGCCCGTCCGATCGCGCCCACGCGGGAACCATCAAAGTGACGATCGAATCCGACCCGGAGGGGAACGTCGATATCGCCCGCTGGGCTATGGATTCATCCAAGCCCAACTGGAAATCCGGCAAAGTAACCTTCCACAACCCGGATGACGCCACGATGAAAGAACTGACCTGGGAAGAGGGTTTCATCACCAAGTTCGTTGAAACCATTCCTCACATCAAGGACCGACCCCAGGACCAGATATTCCTTTACTTTGAGATTTCGTGCCACAAGGTTGTCGTCGGCGACGCCGAGATCGATAACCGTTGGCAGGAATAGGTTTGACGGTAGCGGCCGGGCGGGTTTGAATTCCCGCCCGGCGCTGCGCGCTGAACCGCGACCATTATACGGTAATAAGATATGGCCTACGACTTTCGCATCAAGGTTGCTGACAAAGCCGTCGATCAGGAATTCATGTCGTCCCTCGCCAGTATCAAGCTGGACCAGTACATCGACAGGCACCATGTTCTGAGGCTTGAACTTCACGGACTGGGCGCCGAGGAGGACATGAGCGCCTTCACCGGGACGAAGGAGTTCTCCGGTTTCCTTGGTGAGACGATTTCGTTGAAAATGGAAACGGACGAGATTTGGGAGGAGGCCCGGCCGATAACAGCTATGGAGTTCATCGGGGTAGTTACCGAGGTCAGACACGAGAACACGGTCGACCTGATAAACGCTATCACCATCACCGCCCACAGTCCGACCATGACGATGGACGGAGTGCAGCGCAACAAGCTGTTTCACGATCAGACGGCTAAAGACATAATAAGCGCCGTACTCAACAGCCATGCAATCACGGTCGGAGGGGTCGAGGCAACCGGGGGAAACCTGCCTTACTGTGTACAGTACCGCGAAACCGATTTCCAGTTTGTCATGCGTCTGGCTGGGCTTAGCGGTTTATTTGCCTATTACGATGGATCGAAATTCACGGCAGGTAAGGCCAAGACTACCGATAAAGACATTGAACTGGCTTTCGGCCAAATGCTCTTTGAATTCAAAATGGGTCTCGGCACGCGCACCGAGAAGTTCGCCTCTCAGGCCTATGACTATATTAAGAAAGAAGTGTACGACGGTGAGACGTCGGGCGCGCTGAAGACCTCCCTTTCGGACTTACCGAAACTGTCGCACGACGGGTCCAAAAACATCTATCCCAATGGCAGCTTCGTTGCCGGACTCAAGCCGACCAGTCAATCGGCCATAGACAAATCAATTGAACGGGCGCGCGAGGATTCGGTCGGTCGGATGGTAAACTGCTCGGGGCGCTCACGTGATCCCCGCTTGAACATTGGTCGGTGCGTTAAGATAGCCGGTATGCCTGATGAATTCCACGGTCCCCATTGGATCAAGTCGGTAGGTCATCGTTATGTCAGGGGCGATTACCACAATACTTTCACCTGCACACCGCTGGACACCGCTTATCCACCGAAAAAGTATGCGCAAAAACCATTCACGGATATTCAGAGCGCTATCGTCACCAGTACCGACGATCCCGATGGGCTTGGTCGTGTCAAGGTCAAGATGATGTGGCACGATGGACCGAGCGTTGCTGAACCTGATCATTGGCTTAGAGTTCTGACCCCCCACAGCGGTAACGATCGGGGCTTCTTCTGTCTGCCCGAAATAGACGATGAGGTATTAGTCGCTTTTGAGCACGGCGACCCCAATCGCCCGGTCGTCCTTGGCAGCCTGTACAACGGTGTGGACAAAGCCCCGGTTGGTCATTCGGCGGGATATGATTCTGCTGAGAATGACCTGAAACTTTTCCGCACCAAGAGCGGCAACGAGATTTACTTTCACGATAAGGGCGACTTCGAGACCATCTGCATCACTCAGGCGTCCGGCAACACCATCACCCTGAGTGCCGACGGGCCGAAGATCACTATAGAAACTGATGGTGACATCACCATGAAGGGCAAAACCATCACGCTGGAAACCACCACCGGTGACATTACCCTGAAGTCGGGCAGCGCCATCAATGCGGAAAGCTCGATGGACACCAAGATCAAGGCCGGTGGGAATTTCTCAAGTGAGGGCGGGATCAACCACGACTCGAAGGGCGGCGCAGCCATCACCGTCAAGGCGCCGACCGCCACCCTTCAGGGTGACGCTATGACCACGATCAAGGGTGGCATTGTCAAGATTAATTGACCGAACCGATGGAATACCTGTCACTCCCTCTGGTACTGCGCGAAGGCTATCTGGCCAGATCTGAATTACAGGATTCGATCAGAGATACGGTCGGACTTATCCTGAGCACCCGCCTCGGCACCATTCCTTTCAGTCCGGATTTCGGTTGCGATTTATGGGACAAGGAGTACGCCGACCTTTACGCGGCCAATAAGGCCGACATCCGCGCCAGCTTGAGAAACGCCATCGACAAATTCGAGAAAAGGCTGTACAGCGTGACAGCGTCGTTCGGATTAGCCAGTGATCTGTCCCCGCACACTCTTGGGCTGACGGTCAAGGTCACCGGCAACTACATGGACGGCAAAGAAGAAATGAAATTCGAGGCCAGCTATGCCCTCGGCTAAGCAACTTGTTGATTCTGCCCTTTGGGCCACACGGCGTCAGGCGACCTCGCCTGACGCAAGCAGTACAATCCACGGGCTGCCAGGCGAGTCACCTGACTGCACCCCAATATTGACGGATAGATGAACATGGAGTCACGCGAACCTCGATCGGCCGAGCGCATTTTCGCCCAGATGCACCGCGAACTGCGATCATTCAACTCTGAGATTCCGGAGTCATCGGAACGACTGGATCCGATTCTGCGGATACTGATGCAGATGTACGCCAGCCAGCTTGCCTCGATCGACAGCAAAGTCGGACATACCTGGGATGTGGCGACCACGTCGCTCATCAGATCGCTGGCCCCGGAGTGCCGCCGCTGGCCGGTCCCGGCCTTTACCGTGATGCGTTGTCGGCCGACTGATCCGGCGGTCGAAGTAGACCCTAACACCCGGTTCTTCTTCAAGGAAAAACGGGAAGGCGGGCAGACACTGTTCTTCTCGCCATTGCGTACCGAGAGAATACTGGCAGCCGAGATTAAGCATGTTTATCTAAGGTCCGGCGACAGACTGGTGGACCTTGGCGCAGGTAGCCCAGTTGGCGGCGCGCCGACGATGGGTGGCGCCGAGGCCAGCGAAGCGCAACAGTTGTTTGTGGCGGTAGAGTACCAGGGTCCCAGTGCCAATTTGACCGACGCCGTGGTGTTCATGGACGGAGACCCGGAAGCCTTGAGACAATTACGTTGGTCCTATTGGTATCCGGGCAGTCACTTTGGGTCGTTCTACGAAGATAGCGGGTTTTGTCCCGGACTGGGCGCTGGTCTTGAACAGATATTTCAGAACGGCGGCCAACCATTGGACTGGGGCGGGCTGCGATCGACTTCCGATTTGTTCGTACCGCTGGCCGACAGCTTCGCAGTGCTTCCTGAGAAATTCAGCAGTACCTGGGACTCCGGACCTGCTGATGAGACGCTCGCATCATTGATCCAGCAGAACCAATTGGAATCACCCGCATCGGAGAGCCTGTTCTGGATCAGAATCGACCTCCCACCGGGTGGTAACAGATCGAAACTGCTTGCACCGTTGGGCATTTACTTCGACTGTTTCGTCGTCGTGAACAAAACCGAGTTGACCTCGTTCAAGCACACAGGCGGAAACCGACTGGTTGAGTTGGAACTTCCCGATGATATTTCGACGATCTTTGAGATCACCAGTGTCACTGACTCCAACAATCGGGAGTACGTCCCCACTCATCAGGTGCTTTCAGATCGGGCCCAGGGGGTCTACTCGTTGGAGGAGCACGACGACAGATTGACGCTCTGGTTTGATTTCACCACCGAAGTTGACAACCCGCCGGATGCTATCAAGGTCACGTATACGGTTACAGCCGGGGTTGACGCCAACGGCATCGCTGCAAACAAAATAACCGAACTGTACGAGAACCATCCCGGTATCGAATCATCCACCAACATAATTCCGACAGCCGGTGCGGTACCGGCCAAGACCGAAGAACAAATCGTTTCCGAGGCCTCCTCGCGTTTGCGGAGTCGCGACCGCGCTCTTACTTTCGCTGAAATCGCCAACTGGGCCCGCTCGTTCGATCCTCGTATCACCGATGCTCACTGCGACAACGGTGTGCACCGATTCGAACGGGGCGTCCGGCGGTGTATCGTAGTGACCGTCGTCGCGGGCAAGGATGACTTTCATAGTGAAGATGAAACCGGACTTCTGAAAATCCGGCTGGCCAACTTCTTGAAGGCCCGGGCTCCGGTTAATACACAATTCGCTGTCGAGATAGAGTTGAAATGAACAACAGCGGCCACCGCATCATGCCGGAGTTGACCAACCGGCATCACCCTTTCCGTTATGCCACGGCGCTGACGCTTTTGATGAAGCTCGGGATCGATATTCACCGTGTTCATATCAGGGCAGTTGGTGAACATCGGAATTACCTGGGTGAAATCCTCAGCCAGCAACCGGCCGCCGGCAAGCCGGTCGACGAGAGCACCACGGTCGTGCTGGACGTCGGCTTCCCCAGCGCTGTCGACTGGCTGCCCTACCAGTTCTTCTACGGCTGGCACGGCGGTCAGGCCGGCGCTCGCGTTTGGGAGGACAACGCTCGCCACCTGATGGCGCCTTTCGACGGCTCGGTCATACGTTACACCGCCGTCGCCAGGCATGAGCAACTGGAGTATTCCTTAGCCCTGGTCAATCTCGATTACCTGCTGCGCTATCTGAAACTGTTCAACTTCAGCCTGCCGGAACCGCCCGATGACATACGCGAACCGCTAATGTGGGCGGCTATCATGCCGGGGTTTCATCTGTGGGCCGGCAACCCCGAGTTTGTAGCTCACGTGCTGCGCTTCCTTTTGGGGTTTGACTTTCGCTTCATCGAGAATGTCGCAGCCCGGTACGATATCCCGACTGATCTGCAATGTCGTCTCGGTCGGAGGAACAGCCGCCTTGGCGATGATCTCGTCATGGGGCGCTCTTTTCAAGAGTATGATTCCAGCTATGCACTTACGGTCAGCGACGTCAAGCCTGACGAGGTCGCTGACCTGCTGCCTGGGAAACCGAAACGGCGCAAGATCGAATGGGTCCTCAGCATCTGCATGCCGACGAACCTGGACTGCAAGATTCGCATCAAAGTGGACGAGGGTGACCTGAACCTGGGGTCGTCTCGAGGTCAGAGCTTTCTCGGCTACTCTACCTTTGCGCAAAGCCGCCACAGCGCCAAGGCACGAATGGGAGTTTGAAAGGAATATAACCTTGACACGTCAACATATCGAACATAGATTCCACCCTGAGATGTCAAAGGCAAGACGATGACTGACTTGAACTTATATTCAGTTAACTGGCAGGATGGGATGCTGATCACCCAGCGCCATCTGCAGGACCAGGAGAACTATTTTGAAGAACTGGCCCGCTGGTATGCGCTCAACGTTGGTGATCGCTACGGTTTGATTCGCAAGTCGTTCTCCGGCCATCCAGCTTTGAGCCTGAACTTGTCGATGTCGGGAAACCGCCTGCGCGTGGAAGTGGTTCGTTGTCAGGCCTTGACCCCCGATGGCGGCGCGATTGAGATCAACGAAAACAACCAGACCGCCGTTCGCGCGGATGGTGAAGTCAGCGGCGACAAGGTTCCGGTGTACATCGGCATCGACGCAACCGCTCGCAAACAGGTTGGCGACCCGGAGCCCCACGAAGATCTCCCCCGCCTGCCATACCTAACGGGGAACTATCTGCTGACCCTGGGCACCCCGCCGAATCTGCCCGAGGGACGCTGCCTCCAAATCGCCGAACTGTCCGTCAACAGCGGCAACGTCACTCCAGCCGAGCACTACTACCCGCCCTGTGTCACACTCTATGCCGACGAACAACTGACCTCCAAGAGTCTTGACTATCGCAACCGGCTTGAGAATCTCCTGTCGTTATCGTCACGCGCATACATGGCTGTTTGCGCTGGTGGCGCGCTCTCCGGTGAGCGGACTGAACTGCAGCAGGCTTTCAAGGATACTATCTATCAGTTCGCCTACCACCTGTCCTCGACGCTTGACAGCTACGTGGTCGGTAAGAACGCCGGGCATCCGATTCACCTGGTGATGTTCTTCAAGGGACTGTTCCGTTCCTTCACGACTCTTTTGAACCTCCAACCGGGGCTGAAGGACTTGCTCAACGAACGCTTTTTCATCAAGGAGATGAGTTCCGAGGTGGGTCGCTTCATGTCGCAGGTCGATGCCTTCCTGCTGGCCGACTACAATCATATTGATATCGGCGGCCACGTCCGGGCTATTGACGACATTCTGAGCCAGGTGCGTGGCGTCTTCGGTTTTCTGGCCCAGGTCAAGAAGGAACAGCTCGGCGATCAGGCGGTGGCTTCCGACACCCTTACTTATCACGGACAGACTTACCGCGTGGTTGACTATGGTGGCTGTCAAACGGAAGTTATGGGTGAACTGTGTTACCTGCTGATCGATGTTCCCGATGCGCGCGCTATGAGTGACACCGTGGTCCTCTTGAACAAGGATCTGTTCGACGCCGCTCGATGGACCAGTATGCAGGTGCGACTGGGGCTGAATGAGGCTCGCGGTCTTGGTGAAACCGACCCGGTGGAGATCGACGTGGTAACTTACGGCAACAAAGTGGCGCTGCACCCCCAGGACATGCTGAAGTCGCCGTCGGTAAACCAGATTATACTTATTTTCCGTGGCGCCGACGATAGTCAGAGATTCACAAACCTGTCAAAAATGGATTTGATCGTATACGCGATCTGAGTTGGAGATGATGAACAACCGTATCGCTGTCAAAACATATGTTGAGGATATTTTCAGATATCTGGAGAGTTTCGAGCAAGACCCCCAGCAGTTTGCCACCGAGGCTTTCTTGCAGACATACAATGGTATCGGGGCCGTCTTTCAGGCTTTGCGTCAGCAGCGCGACCAGGCGGTGGAACTCGATCAATTCCTGCTCGATAAGATAAAGCAGGCGCCGCTGACAAGTTCCGACTTGCGGCAACTGACGGTTCAGGTTTTGGTTTCGTTCTTTGAGGCAGAGGCGGATATCGATGGTCAGTCCAACCGGTCGTACACTTACTGCCGGGGGCTTCGCGCCGTCAAGCAGGATGTGCCGTTCTTTGAGAACCACCTCGTGCCGCTGCTGTTTCGAGATGGAGCCCTCAACAACAACTTCCCGCTCAACGCTTTCTTTTTGTCGGAGATAGCGCGCTATATGAACACCTACGGCAAGCCCCTGAAGACCGATCTCAACCCGGAGGCGTTTGCGGCCTTGAGTGACCCGCTGAAGTTTCAGGAGTTGGCACGACGTCGCCTCCAAATCGGCAGCGAACTCATGCAGGACCGCTCCACCCTCGAGTTCCATATGCATCGCATTGAAGGATTCTCCAAAATGGCCCAGCGCAGTCCGCTGTTCGACTGGTACCTTAAGGATTGGCAATACGTAATCAAAGCCGGCGGTTTCTGGTCGCGGGTGAAGAGTTTTCTTAGCACCTTGGGCGGTAAGATCAAGGGCGTTTTTTCAAGTTCGAGATACTTTCGCATGTCGCTGACTCAGCGCAGTCCAGCTTACGCCTTCTACAGCATTATCATTGTGTTATTTCTACTTTTTGCGCTGTACGTTCCGATTAAGTGGAGCCAGTACAAGCAGGATCGTCTGGAGCAGATGCATGACCATCTCACCGAGCTGCAAGGAGGCGGGTGAGAACCGAGTATGCCGTTATTAGAAAGAAAAGATAGACTGTGAAACTGGGCAAGATATTCAAGCTGTTCAAGAAGGGCGCCAAGGCAGCCCCCAAAGGCAAAGACCAGGTGGTCGGCGGTGGTTTCGACTGGCCATCGGGGATGCGGATCGGCGTCTTCGGCCACAGCAACAGCGGCAAGACAGTTTACTTCACAGTGCTCAACGAGGAGTGCAAGGTATCGAAAAACCTCGGCCTCTCGGTCACCGACAACATCACAGCCGGAGAGTTTCTGGCCAACTACCGAGCGCTGTGGGGACTGGGGACGTCCGACAGTGCCGGTACGATGGTGGACCTGCGCGAGGATAAACAGTTTCCGCCGTCCACCCCGAGTGAGAAGATCCTTCAGTTCAACGTCATCCTCGATCGCTCAAAAAACATCCCGATCATCACCTACGATTACAACGGCAAGGCTGTCTCGATACAGGAGCGACACGAACTGGCCGACAAGGTCAGGGATTTCATGTATGGCTGTCAGGGGCTTCTGTTCTTTTTCGATCCCAAGGTCCTCGGCGCCGAGTTGCAGTGTCAGGCTCATGTTGCCTCGTTTGTCAATATGCTCGAGATGCTGGCCCCGGCTGGCGGGCGACTACCGATTCCGGTGGCTTTGGTAGTTACCAAGGCCGATGTATTGCCGGGCTTCTCCGGCGAAGGCCAAACGGTGTTGGTCCGGAGCGATCAGGAGCATCTCCTGGCCGAAGATTACGAGTTGTTCCTTGAGAACATCCTCGCCTCGAACCGGATCGCCTCCAACTCCGCCTGGGCCGGCTCGGTGCGAGACATCCTGGTCAAGCTCAAAGACTTCCTCAAGCTGGTCATCGGTCGCACCCTGGACTTTCAGGTGTTCTTCACTTCGAACACCGGCGTCGAGCCGACCAAGATCGGCACCGATGTCGGCCGGTCGCTCTACAAACCACCCGACAAGATGCAACCGATAGGCGTGAGGGAACCGTTCTACTGGTTGCTGAAGTCAATCATACGCAACCGCCGTCTGGTCGCTTTCAGAAAACTGGCGAAATACGCCGTCGTGTTCAGTCTCATCTTTGCCGCCGTCTGGTCGGCGCCGCATCTATACAGTTTCCATCTGAAACTGAATCGCATTTCGGCATTGGAGGATCGGCTCTGGGAAGGCAAAGGAACGGTTCACGAGATTCCGGAAAAAGGACGCCTCGATCTCCGTACGGCTTACAACTCGTACGCGCGTTCGAAATTCACCAATTGGGTATTCCAGGATTTCGCCGTGCAGGCAAGTTATGTCTATGATTACTATAATACCATCAGCGAGGACGTCGATCTCCAGAAGTTGGCGAAGTCGATCGGACAATTGACTAACATCGTCCGTGACTCCACCCGATGGCCCAAAGTCGCGCCGACCGGAGACACGGTGGTGACGACAGAGGAGACGGCAAAGCTGGAAAGCGGCGTCCGTCATTACACACAGGCGCCGGATGGATCATCGCTGCAAACCCGAAGCACCAGAGCTCTCGAATTGTGGGATCTTTTCAAGGCTGCCCTTGTTCAGCGTGAATCGCAGGACGCCTGGGATGCGATTGTTCGCCAAGTCGAGCTCTATCCGACCATGACTCCGAAACCATCGGCTGAGATCAAACAACTCGGTGCGACCATGCTTGGAATCGTCAACTCCAGAGAGCTGGAACAGAAGCGCGAGGTCGTGCATCAGAAAACTACAGGTGAATTCGATCAGTTCTCTGCGAGGCTTTCCGAGGAAACCGACCCCGCCTTCTTGCTGGGAACCGCCGTTAAGAAACTCCGAAGTTATCGTAGACAACTGGCCTCCGACCCGGACCGACAGGAAGATGTCGCTCGCATCGACAAGTTCCTGAAAGATGCTAAGAATTTCGACAAAAACCGTGAGTATCGTTTCACCCTCTCCAATTGTCCGCCGGGACATCATGTCCATATTAAGGTGGTTGGCAAGGGCAAGCCGGACGAGTGGCCGCGACCGCAGCAGATTCGTCTGAATCGACCGGCCAGTATCATCTGGAGAGCCGGCGATCACATCTATATTGCCCTGCATGAAAAGGATCATGGCGGGGAGGATGAGAGTTGGGGTGAGACATACAAGGCGCTGGCTGAATTAACCAGCGACTTCGCGATATTCGAAATGACCGAGATCATCACGCTTACCGCCACGGGCCAGCAGATCAGTTTCAGCTTTGAGGAGGATCCGAAAAAGAAGTTGCCCAAGTGGTAAGCCTGGACTCTTAACAAGCGCAAACAAGGAGTGACAGATATGCGAAAGTCTAAGTGCCTACTCTCGTGCTCCACAGTTCTCATGGCATTGCTGATGGCGTTGACAGGGAACGTCTGGGCTGATATCGAGCTACCTCAGGGACATGAGGTGGAAATCGTATTTAGTCAGGATGTGTCCTCCAAGTATGTCGCGCCCGGCGACCTGGTACCGATCCGACTCAATGCCCCGATAGATATCGGCGGCTTTACGGTTGTAAAGGCCGGCGCCCCGGGTTCGGCCAGAGTCAAGTCAGTCACGCCGGCAGGGCGCGGCGGCAAGCCGGGTTCGATTGTAGTGGAACTTCTGGAACTGGAGTCGGATGGCAATTACGAGGCTGAGGGTGACAAGAAAATCATGCTCAAGGCAGTCGATGAAATCTCAGCCGAAGGCAAAGGCAAAAAGCTGCTGTCCTGGCTGCTGATTTTCGGTCTTTTCATCAAGGGCGGGCAGGGTGAAATCCCGGCCGACCAGCCGTTCAAAGCCGAGATTGCCGAAGACATTGTCATCCTGATGGATTGATCGACTCCATCGGAAAGGTTCTCTCTTTGTAGGTCAGGATCCTTGTGATCCTGACAGCTGGGTTGCGTCAGGTTCCAAGGAACCTGACCTACAATTGCTACAATTGCGGGTGGTGTAGGTCGACCCGAGGTCGTCTCAAAAGCCGCTTTTTCTATCGCGTAGCGGCGGGGCTTGTCTCCGCCAGCCACAAGTGGCGTTCACCGGGGCGACACAAGGCCGCCCCCTACGCGGGGTTACGTGACACTCTTGTGAATAATGTTTTCTGTCACCTTGGTTTTCGATCTTATGGGACAGCCTCACCCCGCCCGACACCCCCCTTCCAACTCAATAGCTGTCAGACACCTAACAGCACCTGTACAAGCTCTTGCACCAGACATCACCGGCACAGATTGTTCAAATATTGCTATTGACTGATTGGGAAAACCTGTTAGCTTATCAATGAATAGATAAGATATCTTCTTCACCCTTATTCCGGGTTTTAAGTGATGAATAGACAATATGTTGACCGGTCAAAGAACCGTCTCGGCAGGGCTGGACTATTGGCAGCAGTTGTCCTGTTTGGGTTGATAGCAATCTGCGGCAGTACGGCGGCCAAGCCGCCGCTCGTACCGGTATTGAAGGCGCCAGCCAACGGCGCCACAATCCAGGACAATTTCCCAACCTTCTCCTGGACCGCCAGCACCAACGCTTACACGTACGATCTGCAATGGGACACGAACGATAGCTTCACCTACCCAACGACCGTGTGGAGGATCACTAAGACGTCCTACAAGAGCGACTCTTCGTCCATCCCAAACGGCACCTATTACTGGCGAGTGATGGCCTGGAGCCAGTATGAGGAGCCGAGCGGCTGGTCAGACCCCTTCAAGTTCAGAATCACCGGTCCCTACGATGTGCCGTCAGAGTTTCCCGATATCCGCTCGGCCATCAGCGCAATCCCGTATTCCGACAGCGGTGAGGTGCTGGTCGCCCCCGGTACCTATACCGGTTATGGCAATTGCAATCTGTGGGAATTCGACAGCAGGTCAGTGCAGTTGCGATCATCAGGCGGTCCTTCCTCGACGATTATCGATTGCCAGGACTCCAGCCGAGGTCTTTACTTCGACTCGTATACCGGCACCGGCACGGCTGTTGAGGGCTTCACCATTCGCAACGCTACCGGTGCCGAAGGTACCGGAGGGGCCATAGACTGTGACGGCGCGTCGGTGACAATCAACAATTGTGTTATTGAGTACTGCCCTGATGGTGGCATCTTTATCAGGTCATGGGCGCAGGCCACGATCACCAACTGTACCATCAGGAACAACTATTGGCGCGGTGTAAGCACCTCCTATTATGGCCGTGCGACCATCACCGGCTGCACTTTTCAGGATAACTCGGGTTACTGTTTGTGCCTCAACGCTGACTCAAACACGGTAGTTACCAACTGCGATTTCATAAGCAATCAGGGGAATGAAGGTAATAACGGTAACGGCGCGTACGTATACAACTCCACACCGACTTTCCAATCATGCAGCTTCCTTCAGAACGAAGGCCTCGGGCTGTACTGTTGGAACTCCAACCTGAGCATGGACAACTGCACCTTCGTCGGCAACACCGGCCACTACTTGCAGAGAGGCGGTGGTATCGGGGCTTACGGTGGCTCAGTGATTACGCTGACAAATTCCACCTTTGATGGCAACACTGCTGATAACGGCGCAGGCATTTACCTCTCAGACGCGACTGCCAACCTCGCCCAGTGCCTGTTCGACGGCAACACCGCTCAGGAGTATGGCGGCGCCGTATACGTTAACTGGGGGTCAACGTTTTCTCCTTCAGGCTGCACTTTCGTCAACAATAGTGCCGTAACAGGAAGCGGTGTTTACATCCAATCCGAGAGGAAGGACATCACCGAACGACCAACTCGACCGGGCGACAAGAGTCTCGGCGGCGCCGAGATATCAGAATGTCTGTTCGCATACAATCAACAGAGTGCTCCCGTCTACCTGGAATCGTCCGCCTGGATCGAGATCATGTGCACGGATATCTATGGCAACGTCGGCGGCGACTGGACAGGTGCCATAGCTCCCTATCTGGGACAGTACGGCAACGTCTCCGCGGACCCGTTGTTCTGTGATGTAGCTAACGACGACTACAGCGTTACAGCGAACTCTCCGGTGGCTGATACCAACACAAGCTGTGCAACTATCGGCGCCTTTGATGTCGGCTGCGGCTCCATCGAGCTAAGCCTCTCCCCTGCCTCACTGAGTTTCGCCACCCAGGTCAACGGTCCCAACCCGGCGGCTCAGAACCTTCAGATCAATAACCTCGGTGGCAACGTGCTCAATTGGACACTGACCAAGAGCGCTTCATGGCTGCAAATCAGTAGCGAAGGCGGCACCGCTCCGTCGACGGTATCGGTGAGTGTGAACAAGACCGGTTTGTCTGGCGGCGTGTACTATGACACCCTGGTGGTAAGCTGCCCCGACGCGATCAACTCACCACAGATTGTCCCGGTGACGCTTACTGTTACGGCGGGAGTGATCGCTGTTGAGCCGACCTCCCTGGAGTTTTCGAGCATCTACGGCCTCGGTAATCCGGAGGCTCAGGTCTTGGCCATAACCAATGACAGCAGCGGGACATTGTTTTGCGAACTCACGAAGGCCCAGGATTGGCTGCAACTGTCCGACACACAGTTAACCACTCCCGCCGGCATTGAAGTGAGCATTGACATCGCCGGCTTGGAGCCGGGTGACTACTTCGACACCATCGCTGTTCACAGCGATGACGCCCTCAACTCACCAGAGATAGTACCGGTAACGCTGACTGTCGTCGTCAATCAGGAACCCTCCTTCATATCAACCTGTGACGACGTTACCCTGCTGGAGGGTCAACCGTTTGAGTGTGCTCTGGCGGCGCAGGATCCCGAAGGCAGCGCCGTCGCGATCATCTGGAACGGCGAGCCGTCCGGCGCGACGTTCGTCGACAACGGTGATGGTACGGCCGACTTCTCATTCACGCCTGATTATTCCGACGTCGATTCTGTCTACTCTGCGATATTCACTGCCAGCGATCAACTTTCATCGGTGGCCGACACGCTCTACATTGATGTCGACAACCGCCAATTGATCGTGGATAGTATGAAGCCGTCGCCCGGTCAGGATGACGACATTTTGATTTCCGACTCGATACAGATTCAGTTCAACGAGCCGATCGACGAGGCCTCATTAGTAGCGAACCTGGTTTTCTCCAGCGCCAAGGGTGCAGCTCTGAATTATGAGTATGTACCGCAGCAACATTATCTGCTGATTGGCGCGGCTACCGGACATCTCATACCGCTTGATACTATCGGCGTTACGCTCAATGCAGGGCTGAACGATCTTGCCGGCTATGGTCTGGACCAGACGTACGTGGAGACCTTTGTCACCGGCGCGGCGGTATATCCGGGCGACGCCAATGACGACGGTATCGTCGACGAACGGGATGTTCTGCCTATGGGACTGTACTGGGGCAACACAGGTCCCGTGCGTGGCAGCGTCCCTGACTTGAGTTGGGCAATGGCGCCGGTTCATGTAGCCTTTCAGGGTGAACGATGGGATCCTCTCGGGGGCGTCTTCGCCGATGCCGACGGTTCGGGTATTGTTGAAGCTAATGATATCTGCGGCATCACCGACAACTGGACGATGACACACACGATCTCTGAGGACGGCAAGAACGATGACGGCGCGAGTCTGGTTACATCCCTTGACGGTGTAGACGAAAGCGTTCTGCAAGCTCTGTATCAGGCCGTCCTCACCTGTCCTGAAAGTCAGGGCAGGAACATACTTCGCGAGTCGCTGGAAGCGGCATTGGGACAGCCTGCGACTGAGGCGACTCTGCCGACTACGGTGGAGCTATACCAGAACTACCCCAACCCGTTCAATCCATTTACGACGATCCGATTCTACCTGCCGAGCAGTGGCCGGGCCACGCTGTCGATTTATAACATGCTCGGTCAGCGTGTGGCGACGTTGATTGATGGTCACGTAAACGCCGGCTATATGGAGGCGACCTGGGATGCTACGGACGCCACCAGCCATGAGGTCGCCAGCGGCATCTACTTCTACCGTCTCGAGACCACTGACTTCAGTGAAACCCGGCGCATGATGTTGTTGAAGTAGAACATGCTTGACAAAGTAATTTGTAGGTCAGGAGCCTTGTGCTCCTGACTTTTTATCAGGCTTCGAAGATATCTAATCTACAACTGCTATCACCACAAGGTCTCCGCTCACCCTTCGACTCCGCTCGCCCTTCGACTCCGCTCACCCTTCGACTCCGCTCAGGGCGACATTAGTAGGCGGTGTTCTTCGCGGCGCACGAGGACGTACGCCGCGCACAACGCGCGAAGCGCAAGAATGTGGCTTGCCGCTCGGGTCTCACTGAGACCTGACCTGCCACTCAACAAAGTAGCAGCAGGTCACCACTCCACCGCTACAACTCCGGTGTACCGACCAGTATGGTACTCCCATCGACAGAGACACTGTCGATCGGTATCAACTCACCACTTGGCATCGTAAGCTCGGTTATCTCAACTGACAGTCTTGCCGCCTCCGGAGGGAAATCAGGCGAGAAACTACTGAAGAAGACTCGGGCCAAATCGCCGTCACCATTTGAATCCACCAGCAGTGAAACCCGGTCGGACTGAGTAACCCCGATGGCGTAGTAGTGGAGATTGGGATCAATACGATCAACCCACAGAATATCGGTACCCAGCAGCGTCAGTGGGTGAGCACTATCCGGATAGATAACGGTCCCTTGCCAGTGCAGATGACAGGCAAGACCATAAAGATTGCGCACATTGAATGCCCTGATATCGACGGAGAAAACCGTATCAGCGGCCACTTCGAGATAGCGCGGCGATACTCGGATCAACGATACCTGCGGATAGAGGTTGATCAGTAGTTCCACATCCGCGTTGTCGTAAATGGTTACGGTTGTGTCTCCCTGGTAAAGAACCACCCCCTCGACATCGCTGGCCATGACGGTGAAGAGGCGATCCGGACCCGCCGGCACCTCGACTATACCTTCGAGATAACGCCCATTGAGAGTCAGTGGGCTGTCGATCGGTGGATCGATATCCAATGCGGTTACAATCACTCGAAACTGACTTACGGCATCGATCATGCCCGGTGAGGTCACCTTGAAACTCATATTTACCGATGTCGTGTCATTAGCTCCATTGAGCGTCTTGTCCGAACAACCCAGCGTCGTCAGCACGAATGCTAAACCGAGTAACAAGGCCGAGATTCTGAACATATTGTTTCCTTGCATCATCCGACCTCCTTACCTGCTAATTCTGACGCCGGTTGATATCTGCAGTCCGCTGACGTCGGTATTACCGCCGTCAGCCTGACCGGTGAAGTACCTGAGACTCACTTCCACTGATCCTGTGTCGCCAAGCTTGCGTCCCACCGTCCCGCCGAACCCAAAAATCGTGGAGTTGCCGAATCCCTGTTCATTCTCGGCAATCAGCCGCAATGTAGCACTCGGACCATAGAACCATCCGTTTGGCGGCAGCCACGACAGATTGCCCGCCAACGACAGTTCATTGCCGTAGACCTTGAGTTTGCTCTCTTCAGGCGCAAAGAACGAATTGCGCCCGCGAGCTATGTACCCAAGTGATCCACCAGCCCTGAATCCTTCCGTGTTGTGATTGACGCTGAGACCGAACCCGATTTGCGAACTCTCTTTGAAAACTTCGCGATCATTCCATTTGTCCTTGCCGTACATCGAAAAAACGACATTGCCCGAGACTGTGGTGGGCCCGTTTTCCCAATCTGCTCCAGCGTTGAAACTGATAAGGTCACCCGGGTCATACTCCTCGACACCCTCGTAGGGATCGTACTTGCCGATATAGCGATAAGTAATCCCGCCGCCGATTCGCAAACCCCCGACCATCTGCGCCCCGCCGACGAGGAGGTTGAAGCCGAGTCCCTCGCCGAAGCGACGTTGCGAGAAGCTCAAGTAGTCCTGCGTCAACATCTGCAAGACCGGCGTCTCATCGGCACGATTGAGTTTCGTTTTCCCGGTGGGCAAGTTGACGCCAACGCTGACGAGTAACTGATCATCGCTAAAGGAACGATTGACCTGCACCCGGAGGTCACCGAGACCCGAAAGGCTGTAGTCATTCTCGCCCTGGTCCAAACTGTTCGAGGAAGCCGCGACGTACACGTCGGCCTCAAAATTATCCTGCAGGGGAAGAAACAATCGCAAGGGGAAACTGATCTGGGTGATATCTGTTTTCTGCGCCGAGTCTTCCACGCTCCAATTACTGTAAACAAGACCAGTCGAGCCGGAGGCGGGCCGCCCGTATACAATCTGACATTGTGACGGTGAGGCCGCTGCCAGCCAAACAGCAGCAACCAGTAATACGAGTATCAGTTTAGTTCGCATCAAGATCCCCCCTTATGATGACGGTCGAAGGTTTGGGTTCCGCGTCCGTCTGCGCTCGCGTTAGCCCCGCTCCCTCACCGTCGCTACCGGGAAGCACTCCGCCGTTAGCAACGATATTCCGAAGTCGCGAGTCCAAGCCACTCGTTGTGGGTCCCCCCCCCTGACTAACGATTCCTTCCAAAGATTCAAACGACTGCTCAAGTGACATGCCATCTGATGTTAAGCCGATGTCGGTGTGGAGTTCGGTGTCGGCTACACCAAAACCAGCGTCAAGCTCCACCGCCTTGCCGAACTCGGCACGCGCAGCGCTCTCCATGCCACGTTGGCGATAGTCGAGTCCCCGGCAATAGGCCATGAAAGCCAGATAGGATTCGGTCGGAACCCTGGCAATAGCATCGCGCTCCTCGACCGTCAGCGTGATTCCCAGGCTATCGATGATATTGAACACGAACTTCTTCTGAAGAGCAAAGATATCTTCAATCTTACCCTCAACACCTTCCGGGATCACGGTGGCACTGTCAGTCGTATTCACAACAGAACCGTCGAACCTGAGCCCCTCATCACCGAGCGCCAGCACCGACGCCGTGACGATGCGTCGACTCTTCATAATCCGACCGACCCTCGGCGCCGTGGCCGGATCGATATAGCCTGATCTGCCCAACTTAAGTTCATCGAGGAGGATAGCCAACTTGGCCCGCTCAACCACGGTCAAAGAGTGTACTTTGGCCAGATCAATCGCAGTAAACTCAGATAAACCCAGAGCTATCGGCGCCAGTTCCGGCGGCAGGTGTGACCCATCGAAGCTGGGCACCGCGATAGTGTTGTCGGGGATGGTGGCAGCATCAATGTCCGCTTCATTCTCCAACGCCCGGGCAATCTCTACCTCCTGACTCTTGCGAACGAGTCGCCGGAGATGATCGCGCGTGATCTCGGCGGTGCGGCCGCGAGACCCCAGACTCAAGGACGCCGTGTAGGCGTCGATGGCATTCTCGTACAGTTCCTGCCGCTCATAGACGAGGCCGAGATAGAGATGGGTGCGCGCATCCGGTTCTATATTGCTGGCCTGCTTGAGCGCCTCCTCCGACTTGGTCAGGTCGCCTTTCTCATAGTAAGCAACCCCGAGTTCTCGCCAAGCCTCATGGCTGGTTGGATTAGCGCTGATTTCCTGATAGAACGATTCGATAGCCGGATCGTAGCGCTCGTTTTGCAAGTGACGTCGTCCCTGCATATATAGGCTTTGCGAGCATCCTGCCAGTGCCAACGACACCAGCACAAGGACAATACCTGCCTTATTTCGCATCATCTGACCTCCTTCATCCTGCCGATACGCATCCCGCAATCACTATGTCACCAGAGGCTGCAAGAGATCCATCTTCTGCTTAGCCTCGGTGAAGTCCGGATCGAGCTCAAAGGCTTTCTTGAAATACTCGTAGGCTTGCTTGTAGTCGTATCGGTCGCTGTACTCAAGCCCCTTGGAATAGAAGGTGGTAGCGTCGAGTGATTCGGTGCCACCCTCTTCGATAAGTTTCTTCACATCATCGCTGAGCACTATGTCGAGTTGTTTGGCCAGTTCCACCACCAACTCCTGCTCGATTTTGGAGTAGTTCGGCTTGCCTCGCCGGTCGACGGAGGCCACGATCTCGGATGTCTCCACACTCACGACCTTGACCACCATGCCGGTGCTCTTGGAATCGAGCTGAGTGATTGATCCGAACACCATGAACTGTGCGCCCAGTACTTTGCCCGCCTTGACAGCGGTAGTCCGGTCAACGGTGCCTGATTTCTGCAACTCCAATTCTTGCAGAACGAAGTTGATCTTATCACGCTCGACCACGGTCAGCGAACTGATCTTCCTGAAATCATGTTCAAACCAGTCGGCCAGTCCTTTGCCGATAGGCCCCAATTGGTCCTGGTACTTCTGCACGGAGAAGTTATCGAACTCCATAATGGCAATCGTCTTCACTCCCGGTCTGCCGTCACTGCCGCAAGTGAAGGCATCAGTACCGTTCGTGATTTCAAACCACTTGTTGCGCAATTCAGCCGGCCACAAATCACGTGGCAGTTGGATAACGCACGGTCCGATCTTCGAAATCTTGTTCAGATAATCAACGGACTTCCGGTGAAAGGTATCACCTTTGGCGTAGTTCAGGATACTCAGGGATTCATAGATGGCCACGCTGTCCTGAGCCGTCAAATCAGCCCGCTTGATCAGGTCGTTGGCCAGGTTGATACCCTCATCGAACCGACCGTAGACGTAATGCCCCATGCATTCGCCGATCTTTTCAGTCAGCGAACCCGTTTCCTGAACCGTGGCCACCCCTGGCCCGACCGTGGTACCCAGCAGAACCAACAAGGCCACCAGGGTACCTCCGCAATTCGCGCCGAGAACATTCATATCTGAACTCCTTGAGATTGGTTATCCTGTAACGCGCTTGAAAAAATATAGGCAGCGCTCAATTGGTAGTAAAGCATTAATTGTTCAGGTTGAAAAACAAGGTGAGTGTGTCACCTACAGCATTTATGGTCGTGTCACGTTGCAGTCGCTCGGCGCCGTCGCCGTGTTCGAGGCGTATACGATGCTCCCCCTTCTCCAAGGGGTACGTATATGGCGTCGGCTTTGTCTGACGCTTTCCATCGATATAGACGGTCGAACCAAGCGGAATCGAAGCGATTCCCACTTGTACTTTCTTCTCCTGGACCGGCGGTTTGGGCTTGGGTTTCGGCATGGTGAAAGTGTAATCGAGTCGTCGGGCCTCATCCGCTGCCACGTGCACGGTGTCAGTTATGATCGGGTTGGACGCTCGGCTGTTCTCCACCCGGACGATGTGCGGGCCCGTGTCAACATCGACAATCTCCGCGTCAGTAGCCAACCGTATGAGAGAATCATCAACATAGAGATCGCCAGACGGACTCACACTGATTTCAAGAAACGCCGGCAGTTCAGTGACATCGACCGCATTGACCGCAACCGTGTCGCCGGCTGACTGATCGGCCTGGCCATCGGTGTCGCCGGTACCGTTCGAGAGCACAAACTTGTAGCCGACAAAAGCCAGCGCCACCACTGCGACTGCGCCCAAAACCGGCCATAGGAGCTTGTTGGTTTTCTTGCCGGTCGCCCTGGGGATCTCAACGGTCACACCACCGGGCGGCGTAGACACTTTGGCCGGGGCCATAGGCACGAATTGACTCAAGGCCGCACGCATTTCATCTGCTGTCTGATACCGTTGCGCACTCTCGCGCGCCAGGGACTTCAACACAATATCTTCAAGCGCCTTGGGGATTTCCGGATTAAGCGAGTGCGGGCTGGGCGGATCGGAAAACAGTTTGGCGTCGCGAAGCGCGAACGGATTGTCACCTTTGAAGGGACATTCACCGGTGAGCATCATGTATAGTGTCGTACCAACAGCATAGATATCCCAAAGGGCATAGTCGGCTTGATCGGTCGGGTTGAATTGCTCCGGCGCCATGTAGGCAGGCGTCCCGCAGGCGGTACCGGCAATCGTCAGGTTCGGATCGGTCTTGCCCTTGGCGATACCGAAATCGATCACCTTCACCTGACCGGACTTATCTACCATAATGTTGCCCGGCTTGATGTCACGATGGAAGATATCTTTCTGGTGAGCAAAGGACAGGATATCCAGCACGTCGCCGCAAATTTGAACCGCCTCCTTAACCTCAAGGCGACCCATCGAATCGATTTTCTCCTCCAGTGTTACGCCGTCGATGTACTCCATAGCGATTACGATATCGTCACCGTGACTGAAGAAGTGTTTGATGCGGCAGATATTCGGGTGACCATCCAAGAGCGCCAGCTTATCAGCTTCCTGCTTGAATCGTTCGCCTAAACGGGGGTCACTGAGAACCTTCAAGACGACCTTTAGATTAGGCACATCCTGATGGACCGCCAGGAAGACCTGGGCCATGCCACCTGCTCCCAGCTTCTCAAGCACCTTATAGCTGCCGATATACTCGTCACTCATAACCTGTAATTATACAATATCACGGGAAGCCAAAACAACTAAATCTTGTGACGACAAATCGCGCCTCCTCAACAGAAGCGGCTGGCGCCACCGGATACGCGGCGTATCCATTCCGTATCAGGATTATCTCCGTCGTGCCCGGATAGCTATTATCCGATTATTCGTGCAAAGAGGCAGCAAATCACAAACCAATGAACAGAAGGAATTCGAGGATGTTTAGGAATTCCAAGATCGGCAGGAAGCTCGGGCTGGGTTTCGGAATGGTCCTATTGACAACTGCTCCTACGTAGGGATATAATTACAAGTTGTGGATGAGGTAATAACAAAAAGAGCGCATCCTCTTGTTGTGAAAACCTATAATCTCGGGTGATAGCCGAGAAAGAGGACACGTTCATAAGCAAGGACGCAGTACATGAATCTTCGTAACGATGTATCTCATCGTTTGGTGGTGTGCAAAGGCATGAAATCAGTTAATGGAAAACTGAAAGAGGCAGGTTAACCCAATGGCAGAAGGAAACGCTCAAGAAAATGATCCACGACTATTGATAGCTGCTCGCCAGATTCTGGAGATCGTCACTACCACCATTCGAGTGATCGATTCGGACTACAACATCCGGCAATGGAATGCGCCGTTCGCGAAGCTATGCGGTTGGCCCACCGATCGAATCGACGGACGCAAGTGTTACGAGGTCTTTGGTGGTCACAACTGCCGTTCCAATCAATGTCCCGTTCGGAATATCATAGAGCTTGGCTCGGCAAGAGTCGAGCAGGAGGTTGTGAAAACGGCCTTGGACGGCAGACATGTCGTCTGCAGACTGACGACCATTCCATATAGACGTGAGAATGGTTCCGTAGCTGGAATCATCGAAGAGTTTGTGGAAATTACCACTGTTACGCAGCTTGAGCAGAATATCAAGTTAGCCAAACAGACTATCGAGACCAATCAAAAAGCACTCGAAGCCAAGGACTCTGCGCTCAAAGAAATCCTCAGCCAAATCGAGAACGAGAAACGTCGGTTCGCACATAATATTCAACGTAACGTGGACAGAATTATACTCCCCCTCGTGGTAAGCGTGAAAGATCGCGCCGATCCACTTGATTCCAAGCGGATATCTCTAATCGAAAACCAATTATCAGATATTGTAGATCCCTTCGTGTCAAGCTTGGAAAACCGCTTCTCAAACCTTACTCCCCGCGAGATTCAGATCTGCAACCTGATCAGACAAGGGCTCTCGTCCAAGGAAGTCGCTCAATTGCTGCATACCTCGGTGGGTACAGTAGAGCAGCAGCGCAAAAAGATACGCAAGAAACTTGGCCTCAGCAGCACCGGCGCCAACCTAACCTCCTTCCTAAGCACTACTTAGCCGCCAGCACCATCTCCCCGCCTGCATGAGCATCGCACCGTGTGGGGGCAGTCTTTTGTGCGTGGTGTACGTCCTCGTGCACCACGTGGATACAGAGGGCAGACCGGGAACTCTGCCGCCCACAGTAACAGCCCTGTCGCATTCCGCGCTGCCGCATACGCGGCGTATCCATTCTGTCTCAGGATTATCTCCGTCGTGACCAGCCATCTAATATCCGATTGTCTATGCAAAAGGGCAGAAAACCACAGACCAATAAACAAAGGGGATTCGAAGATGCTAAAGAAACCCACAATCGGCAGGAATCTGCTGTTTGTAGCGGCCATCGCCCTGGTGGCGCCGTTGTTCATCGGGACGACCGCGCAGGCCCAGGACTTCGGCCAGCTACTGGCCGCGGTCGAGAAAGTCGAGGCCAATCTCAAGGCTATGATAGCCAGGGAATCATCGGCTCGCGAACAGGCGATGGAAGAGTTGCGCACAGAACTCAGGCCGAGGCCGGAG